>NZ_LN831786.1:1506816-1711410 GCF_001375675.1 Massilibacterium senegalense
TAAAATGAAAATAGAATTTTCTTTATAGTCCATTAAAAGCAAGGAAAGTACTACAAACATGGGAATTAAAACATATACAAACATATTGGTACTTGTAGTACCCGCTACTCCTTGCAAATGTGTTAGACAGTCCAACACTGAAAGCAGGGGTTCATCTGTATATGAATATAAGTTGATATACATAATAACAATTACTATCAACAAAGAAAGCAAAATTAAAAATTTCATTGGCTTTAATTCATGTATGTATCTTTTAAAAAACTTCATAACGTTTTCCTCCAAATAAAAAGGAAATCATAAGCAATACTAAGGTACTTATAGCTATCAGGAAAATTAAGTTCGTATAAGGAATGATATTAAAAAATAAAAATACAATAGGTGAAACATATTCTACTCCTATAGATGAAAATAAAATATCAAGAAACAAATAAATGATAAATGGAATAATCACAACAATGTATCGATTAAATATAAACAGACTAAAAAATAAAGAAATGACCGCAAAAATTCCTCCATAAATAAAACATATGAATATTTTTAAAGCTACATGTAGAAATGGATGACTATAAAATAATTCTGGCAAAAATCCATTGATTGGTATACTATAGCTTCCAAAAAAAATATTAGGTTCAATGATTGGTATAAAACATGCATATAAAACAAAATTAAAAAGTAAAGGTATCGAAACGACAAGACCACCAACAAGAAATGTTATGATAAATCTTATTAACAAATATTTTCCCTTACTATATCTCACTAAAATATTTTTAATAAAGCCACTTTTCATATCTTCTACATAAGTATCCCCATATGCAACTGACGCCAATAAGGGAAAAATAATCATAAAAATGGATATATAAACATCAAGATCATACAGAATCCACCAACTATATACGCCGTAAGGATAATCCAAAAAATCTTGTTTCGTCAAAAGAATAACATTATTAGTTAACACATCTAAACCTGCAATTAATATACCAATAGTTAAAACTACCACTGTAGATTTTCTTGTTAATGCTCTTTTCAATTCTAGTTTAAACACACGTGCAATCCTCCTTTTATTCTTTTGGAGTTTTTTCAATACAGGACAACATAATTTTTTCTAGTTCTTGTTTATTTAACACCTCATCAATAATGACTATTTGAAATGATTCCTCTCCATTTTTTTCTGGCACTATCATTTTCATCCCTTTAACGTTACTATCACTGTATTGTCCAAACGTAATTTCATTTCCTTTTAACGTATATTGCTCCTGGATATCAAATTTCCATTGTTCATATGGATTTTCTTTTCCAGATATCAATTCCGATTGGAAAATACGGTAACCAAACTCCCCATCATTCTCCTTATATTCCCATATAATCATTGGTTTCGGCTTTCCTAGCATTATTTCTGCTTCAATTATCTCTTTTTCTAATCGATATCCTTCTGAAATATAAGTAGGTCTTTGAACAGGAAAAGAAACTATTTTCCTCACTTCTTTAAGTGAATATGAAAAATTTTCATGCACTTTATCACTGTATGGGGTAAATTTTCTCCATACTTTTTCTAACTCTTTCTTTTCTTTTTCGTTTAATTTATCTCTATCAAATTCAACAATTTTACCATCTTCATAAACAGCCATTTTTTCAAAATATTTAAATTCTTTTTTTAATAATTCAACATAATTTGCAAACTCTTCTTCTGATAAATATTGCTCATACACTTCAAGTCCTTCATTAAATTCTCTATAATCTTTATCTGTAAATATCTTTAGTTCTTCTTTAGTACCAAAAATCGATTCAACAAGACTTGGTCCTGCAACCACACTTACTGGTAAAAGAATTGCAAAACAAATAACAATTGCTACAAAATGTCGTTTCATTCTCATTTTCTTATTTTTATTCCGAAAATAATTTCGATAAGAGTTTGCAATTAGACTATTTAATTCATCTGAAGGATGTATTTTTTCAGCCTCATCTTGAAGTTTTTGAGATAATCGCCGTTCAAAATCCATTAAACTTCACCTTCCTTTTCAACTTTGATTTGTACTATTTCTTTTCTTAATCTTTTTAAGCCATTATGTAATCTTGATTTAACGGTACCAACTGGTATGTTTAATATTCCGGAAATTTCCTCTAATGAAAACTCCTTAAAATAACGTAAAATAACCACTTCTCTCTGTTTATATGGCAACAATTGTAGTACTTCCATTAGTTCACTTTTTGTCTCTTTAGATAAAACAATTTCTTCAGTTACAACAAAACCTTCTTTAAAAAATAGCTTTGCTTTTTCGATAATTCGATTCTTCCTCCATGATTTTCTACGATGATTTTGTACTTGGTGCATAATTAAACCATTTAACCAAAAACGAAACGAACGTTCCTCATCAAAGTTTGATACCGATTTCCACATTTGGATATAAACTTCATGAACTACTTCATCAACATCTTTCTGATTTATTAGTAAAAATGAAACTGTTCTGTATACTTCTTGACTAGTTATTTTATAAATATAAGAAAAAGCTTCTTCGTCTCCTTCTTTCATTCTTCTAATCCAATGAGTTAATGCCATTCCTTCACCTCGATAAAAATCAAACTTCATGATTATATTCGCTCAATTAAAATAAAAGGTTCATTTTTTCATCAATAAAAATCATTATTACTACAATAAACCAAAAATAGGGACCGTCTCATCGATTCATTTTTCAGCTTAGAGACGGTCCCTCTTACTTGTTATAAAAGTTGATATATCAATGTTTCTTAATTCTAAAATTCCCCCTGCTTGTCCTTTTAAAACAGCTCTTATTTTTTAAAAAAAGTGTAATCGATTTTTTAATCGAATTGAATTTTCTATACATAAAGCAATTAAAATAGCCACAAGAAATCCACTTGATAATAAAGGTTGCATAAAAAACGGTAAAGATCCCCACATCGTTGGGTTCATCATCATGACTCCTACTCCACACATAATTGGAAAGGCGATGCGGTACACGACGGAAGTGGTAAGAGGTATTGTTTGCAATCCTTTTAGTCCCGTACCGAATAACTGTAAATAAGCCACAAATAAAACAGCATTTCCGATTGTCATTGGCATGCTTAATAAAAAGGCCGAAAAGCTCGGAATAAAGCCAATAAACATAAGCAACATTCCACCGATTAAAAATGGTTTTCGTTCGGTCATTTTTGTACTTTCTAAAAATCCAATAGAAGATGTAAACGGAGCAAAAGGGACAAGACCAAAAACTCCTGCTAACATCGTAAATCCACCGGTAATGATAAATGACATGCGATATCGTTTTTGCGCAACCGTCGTGCCATACAATTTTTCTGCTACTTCTATTGCGGCAAATGTATTAATTATATTTAATAATCCTGCAATCACAGTAACGATGACAATGCCCATAATCAAGGTAGGAGACCCTAATGGAAAGAAAACGGTTCCCCCTTCTAAGGAAATCCCCTCTTTCGTTTCTACTATTCGATAAAGCGTCCATCCAATCACTAATCCTATTAATAACGCAAAATTTTTAAGATTACCCATTCCTTTTGTATTTAACACTAAAATAAGCATAACGATAAATAAAGATAATAAGGCACTCCAAACAACGATATGCCCTTGGTTATTCGTTTCAAACATTCGTAAAAAAAATAACACACCAAGCTGAATACTTAACATTAATACATAAATATTTCGAACCATTGTCGTAAAAAATATGTGAAGCCATGTCGTTACGTTAAATATTCCTACCAACATCACTATTCCACCAACAATGATGACGCCTGTTGCTATACTTCCACCTACTTCTCGTAAATCAAAGCCCAGTGTGTGTAGGGTCGTTGCCATGCTAAGATAAAATCCCCACCAAAGTCCAGAATGTCCTTCCATTAAGGGGAATTGATGCCCAATCCATCCTTGTAAAACACTTGCAAGACCAGTCAAAATCAAAGAATATGTCATCATTGAAAAAATTGATTCTTGTGGCAACGAAAAAGCGACACCGATTGAAAGAGGAACGACAACGGTATTTGTAAAAATAAAAAAGAACCATTGTATACTTCCAAATGCTAGATACCATTTGTACCGCAAAGTTATCTCCTCCAACACCTACTGTCATTATTCTCTATTATTAGACATCGTTTTTATATTTCCTTCTTTTATCATATGATTACTTTATTTTTCAATAAAAAACATGCGGAGGAAGTATCCTCCGCATGTTCTTTATTGTTTTATCTCTTTTGGTTTTTCAGCTAAATCAGTCGCTTCTTTTAACGAGGCTACTAGTCCGGTTAAATCTTGAAGGTTAGATGGAATAATAAGTTTTGTTGCATTTCCATCGGCTACTTTCGCTAATGCTTCTAGACTTTGTAATGTTAAGTATCCTTTTTCAGGATCTGCTTCATTAATTAATCGAATCGCATCCGCATGTGCTTGTTGGACAATACGAATTGCTTCCGCTTCCCCTTCTGCTCTTCGAATGGCCGCTTCTCTATCTGCTTCTGCAGCAAGAATCATACTTTCCTTGTTCCCTTCTGCATCCAAAATAACACTTTCCTTATTCCCTTGTGCAATTAAAATTTGAGATGTTTTTCTACCTTCTGCTTGAAGAATTTCTTCCCGTTTTTCCCGCTCTGCTTTCATTTGTTTTTCCATTGCTTGAATAATTTGTTCTGGCGGGATAATATCTTTTAATTCCACACGATTAATTTTAATTCCCCATGGATTCGTCGCTTCATCCAAAACAGTGCGTAATTGTGTATTAATAGCATCACGACTTGTTAACGTTTGGTCTAATTCCATTGAACCGATAATATTACGTAATGTAGTTGCAGTTAAGTTTTCAATGGCCATTAACGGTCTTTCCACACCATATGTGTATAATTTAGGATCGGTAATTTGATAGTATACTACGGTGTTAATTTTCATCGTAACGTTATCACTAGTAATGACAGCTTGTGGTAAAAAATCTACTACTTGTTCTTTTAACGAAACTTTCGAAACAATTCGTTCAATAATCGGAATTTTAACATGTAATCCATTGCTCCACACTTGTTTAAATGAACCTAAGCGCTCAATCACATATGCCTGACTTTGAGGAACAATTCGAATGTTCCAAGCAAATAATAGTAAAATAGAAATTAAGACAATAATAAAAAAGAATAATCCTACTCCCATTGATTACGCCTCCTTCAATGTTTTCGTTCGTACATAAATAGTATTTCCTTCAATATGATCAATTATTACCCATTCTCCTACTGGAATCGTTTCTCCTCCTACGACTCTTGCATCGTAAACAACGCCATCTTTTTTTACTTCCCCGTCCCGATGTGGTGCAATTTCTTTTATTACTTCTACTTCCATGCCAACCCAAGCATCTATATTTGTTTTTTCCACTTTCTTTTGTAACACTTTTTTCGTAAACGGTTTTGTTACCAAAACTAGTATAAATGATACAACAATAAAGACGATCCACTGTACACTAATGGAATATCCTAAATATTCTACAATAAAAGCGACAATCGCTCCTATACTAAACCAAATAGAAATTAACGAGACAGTCATCAATTCAACGAGCAAAGAAAGAATAAAGATTCCTATCCACAGATACATATAAAACCTCCTCTCTTTATAATGAGTTATTCCCTGTTTTCCACAATAAGAACACCTTTATTAATAAATACGAAATAGAAGAAGAAATAGTTTCAACCAATTATTTACGTACCTTTTACCACCTTGTATTTGAAACCACGATATGTTTTTTTTCCTTAAGAAAATTGTGCTGTTGTTTATGAACTTATTATTATGGTATGCTTTTCTTACATCAATTTTTTTTGATATAAGGAAGGAGCAAGAAAAATTATGTACCAACCTTCTCTCTCTCTTACTGCTTGTCACCCTATTTTTAAAGCATTAGGTGACGAAAAACGGTTAGCTATTATTGATATCTTATCTCAAAAAGATAAGGTTTGTGTTTGTGAATTTATTCATTTATTTTCTTTATCACAATCTAAACTATCGTATCATCTGAAAATTTTATTAGATGCAAATTTAATTACAAAATCTCAACAAGGTACGTGGAATTATTATTCGCTTAATAAAGATGTATTAACGAGCGTCTTATCATCTAACCTGTTGAAAATGTAACTTTTCATTGACTTTATCAATCAATTTTTAATCCCTCATTAACGTGAAGCAAGATCCCCATTCAAAATAGGAAGGCGACACCTACAAACAGTTGTTGGGGAAACAGTGTATATAACTATGTGTAAGGGAAGATTTCTTTAAATTAGGGGGAAACAATGGATACTTTTTTAACCTTCAGTAAAACATTTTTAACACTTTTCATCGAACTGATTGGATTATTTATTTTTATTAGTTTTCTCGTAAGTTTTTTACAAAGAAAAGTAACGCCAGAAAAAATAGAACAAGTACTTCATCGTCCAAAACGGTGGCTAAGTTATGTATACGGAGCTTTATTTGGAGCATTAACGCCCTTTTGTTCTTGCTCTACCATTCCAATTTTAGCAGGACTTTTATCATCAAGGGCACCCTTTGGTCCATCTATTGCATATTTAATTGCTTCGCCGCTCCTTAATCCGGTTATCCTTATTTTGTTTATTAGTTTGATTGGAGTAAAATTTACAATCGTTTATTTTATTATGATGTTTTTCTTCGCCATTCTGACAGGATTCACTTGGGAAAAGCTAGGTTTTGAAAAAGAGGTAAAAAAAGTTCGAGTTCATCGTGGAGAAAAAGAAGAAAATACCGATCTTCCGAAATGGAAACTCGCTTTAGCTGATGCTTGGGGATTTTTTTATCCACTTTTACCATATATCTTACTAGGAGTCTTTATCGGGGCTGCTATTCATAACTTTATTCCGGAGAGTTTCATCATAAAATATGCTAGCGGGGAACATTGGTGGACAATTCCAATCGCTGCACTTATCGGGATTCCAATGTACATTCGTGTGGAAGCAATTATTCCTATTAGTAGTGCGCTTTTAACAAAAGGAATGGGAATTGGCTCTATTTTAGCTTTAATTGTTGGTGGTGCTGGTGCTAGTATTCCAGAAATGATTTTACTAAGTAAATTGTTCAAACGAAAACTTGTCTTCATTTTTATGGTTTCTGTTTTATTGATTGCCATTTTGAGCGGCCTTTTCGTGCAATACATGTTATAAGACTGTTAAAGGAGGTGACAAAATGGGTGAAAAAAAAGGATTAAAAGGTTTTTTCGGACAATTAAAACCAAAAAAAAAGGAATGCTGTTGTAACGTTGTCATCGAAGAAGTGAATGAAGAATCGAATAAATCCGAAGAAAAGAATAAAACTAAGTAAGTACAAAACCTATAGTTTTGAGAAACTATAGGTTTTATTTTGTCTTGACATCTGTATACTTTTCGTAAATATTTAAAAGAGTATGATTATGAAAATAAGGAGATGACTCATGTGACGAAAAAAATGGGGTCACAGCAACCGTTATCAACTAGGAAATTACTATCTATCGCCGGACTCGCTTGGTTGTTTGACGCAATGGATGTTGGGTTGTTATCATTTATTAACGCCGCATTAAAAGAAGATTGGAATTTAACACCAGAACAAATCGGATGGATTGGAAGTATTAATTCCATCGGGATGGCAGTCGGGGCATTTGCTTTCGGAGCAATGGCCGATAAAATCGGTCGTAAACATGTCTTTATCATTACATTATTACTCTTTTCATTAGCAAGTGGTTTTTCCGCTCTGAGTACAACGTTAGCAATCTTTTTAGTATTTCGCTTTTTAATTGGTGCTGGATTAGGTGGGGAGTTACCCGTTGCTTCTACTTATGTTAGTGAAAGTGTTCATCCAAAAAAACGTGGACAAGTTGTCGTACTTTTAGAAAGTTTCTGGGCATTAGGATGGATTGTGGCAGCGATTATTGCCTACTTTATTATTCCAACTTACGGCTGGCGGGTTGCTTTACTATTAACAGCGATTCCTGCTCTTTATGCTGTTGTCCTTCGATTAAAATTACCAGATACGATGCCAAAGCAACCAAAAACAGAAAAAATAAGCGTGTGGCAAAATGTAAAAAGTGTTTGGACAAAACCATATATCCAACGAACAACGATGTTATGGCTATTATGGTTTAGTGTTGTATTTTCCTACTATGGCATGTTTTTATGGCTTCCTTCTGTCATGGTGTTAAAAGGATTTGCGATGATTAAAAGTTTCCAATATGTCCTCATTATGACGCTTGCTCAACTACCAGGTTACTTTACTGCTGCTTGGTTTATTGAAAAATTCGGTCGTAAGTTTGTACTTGTAACATATTTGATTGGAACCGCAGTTAGTGCGTACTTTTTCGGAAATGCCGACACCTTAACGATGTTGATGACTTCTGGTATTTTGCTCTCCTTCTTTAACTTAGGTGCATGGGGTGCGATGTATGCTTACACACCTGAACAATATCCCGCACACATTCGCGGAACAGGTGCAGGAATGGCTGCTTCGTTCGGACGAATTGGCGGTATTTTCGGACCGCTCATGGTCGGTTATTTAGTAGCAGCAAACATGTCGATTGGATCGATTTTTAGTATTTTTGCTATTTCCATTTTTATCGGTGTTCTTGCTGTTTTATTCCTCGGAAAAGAAACAAAATATACAGGTTAACTAAAAAAGGCTATCTGCGGAAAGATAGCCTTTTGTTTTACCCAATCAATTCTTTGCGTACATTTTGAAATGCTTCATTTAACATACGAAGTCGCACTCGTTTAACCGCTTCATCCTCTACTTGTTCGATCAATAAACAAACAAGTTCATCTAATGAATACTGCAATGAAGCGCTTTTCGCATCAACAAAGCTATTCATCAAAATTTCGCGCAATTTACATTCAACTGTCATCACATCAACGCGTGTAGAATTGCGGCGAAAATCTTTGTGCATATGCATCGCCATACACCTCCTATACTCCGTAGGATTTTGGGTGTGTCGAGTTTGGCAGGTCTCCTGACTTGTGATCACTTCATTCATACTCCTTCCCATCACATAGTATGACAGTGGTTTTTTGTATGAATGATTACACTTACAGTGGCGGGACCGCGTCGGATTTGCACCGAACTTCCCTTTTAAAATTGTACGGTATGTACAATTACCAATCTCCACTTATCCAATTATGTTTAGTATATCACACAACATGTACTTCCTTGTGTATTTTTCTTTTTAAATTTTATACAAACTTTACAAATACTTAACCTTATACTTATATTTATTCCCTACAATGGATAAGGAAGTAATTGTTTAAAAGGCGGAAATATGGGAGGGATTGTGTATGAAAAAGAGCACACCATTTTTATTAAAAACGTTGCTCTCCATTGTTCTATTTTTTAGTCTTGCACCAGCATTGGTTGGCACAAATAACGCGAATGCCGAAGGTCCAACAGATCCGGTTCCTGAAATTTTCCCAGCAAATCCGAATGGAATGAATGTGTTGTTTGACAATTCACACGGTCAAACTGCTGGAGCTGCCGACTGGGTAATAGACGGGGCCTTTTCTGATTTTGCCAATGCCATTTCACAAGAAGGGTATTATGTAAAAGAACTGCGAAAAACAGTACCTTTTACATACGATGATTTAAAGGCATATGATGTATTTGTCATTCCTGAAGCAAATATTCCATTTAAAAAAACAGAACAAGATGCGATGCTTCAATTTGTTGAGAATGGCGGAAGTATCTTTTTTGTTTCCGATCATTACAATGCAGACCGGAATAAAAATCGCTGGGATTCTTCTGAAATAATGAATGGCTATCGAAGGGGAGCATTTGAAGATCCATCTAAAGGAATGAATACAGATGAGAAAATGTCGTTTGCAATGCAAGAATTAGAAAGCAAAGATTGGCTTTCCGAAAACTTTGGAATTAAGTTCCGTTACAATGCAATTGGAAATGTGAACGCTACACTGATTGCTCCCTCACAAGATACGTTTGGCATTACAGAAGGAGTTCAATCCGTCGCTATGCATGCAGGTTCTACATTAGCAATAACAGATTCATCTAAAGCAAAAGGAATTGTTTATGTACCAACTGGACTAACAAATGCAGATAAATGGAATTACTCAGTCGATCAAGGTGTATATTTCGGCGGGGGTATAGAAGAAGGACCGTATGCAGCCATTTCAAAATATGGAAAAGGAAAAGCAGCATTCATAGGTGATTCCTCACCCGTTGAAGATGCAACCCCAAAGTATGTACGAGAAGATACTGGTACTACCAAGAAAACATATGACGGCTTTAAAGAACAAGATGATGAAAAATTATTAGTGAACATAATCAATTGGCTAGCAAAAAAAGAAAACTATACCACTTTTGCAGAGACAGGTATTCCGCTCGATAATCCATCACCTCAACTAAAAATAGAAAT
Organism: Massilibacterium senegalense; assembly: GCF_001375675.1. Classification (NCBI taxonomy): domain Bacteria; kingdom Bacillati; phylum Bacillota; class Bacilli; order Caryophanales; family Bacillaceae; genus Massilibacterium; species Massilibacterium senegalense. The sequence goes on from NZ_LN831786.1 coordinate 1,517,202, forward strand.
ACCAGCAAACTCTACAGAACCTCAAAAAGAACCATGGGCAGAACCTGAACCCGGTTATAAATGGTATGACTCCTTAACATTTAAAGCAGGTTCATACGGCTCAACAGTCACACAAGAGCAGAAACCCACTTACTCTTTTATTCACCAAGAAATACTACCAAACAGGCAAGAATTTAACATTAGATTACAAGTTCATAATCTTCTCCCAGGTCAAACAATTTCAGATTTAAGAATAGGTATTTATTTAGATGGTGGAACGCAAATTGCATCCTTCCAAAGAGAAGATGGAACATGGCCTACTTCCTACGGATACAGTGAACTATTTTCCGTAACCGCAGACTTATTTGGACAAGCAACAAAGGAATTAACCGTGCGGATAAAGCCAGGAACAGAGGGACAAGCAAATCTTCGTTTAAAACATAAAAAAACAAACATTCTGACCAATATAGTTACCATTGATAATGTAAATAGTGAACCGTTACCAGATGAAACACTAACTTTTCCTGAAACCATTTCCTTTTAGAAGCAAGAGAAGCACCAAAAGGGTCGTTAGTAACCATTGAAGGTGTCATCACATCACAACCAGGCTTATTTGGCGAAAAAGGTTTTTATATCCAAAATGAGACAGCAGGTATTTATGTTTTTCAACATGAGGACGGGTTTCATGTAGGTGATGTAGTAAAAATCACGGCACCTACTACCATATATAACAATGAAATAGAACTTACAGATATCATTTCACTTACTAAAACTGGGACAAAAGACCTTCTAGCACCTAAGGTTGTGAAAGAAGTGGATGAAAGCACTCTAGGACAATGAATAAAATTAGAAAATGTAACCATTGAAAATCTAGCTGAAATAGGAAACTTTTTTTAATTCGATGTAATCCATACGGATGGAATTAAAACGCGTGTGCGTGTGGATAGTCGAACAGTAATAATGGTCACGCAATTTCAAGAACAATTTAAAAGCGGAGATTCCATTCATATTTTTGGTATTGCCTCTTCATATAAAAACAACTTTCAACTTAAATTATTAACATTAGCGAATGGTGAAGCACAAGGATTAATATGAAATGATGGCACAGCTAAAAGTATTTCCTCTAGAGTTTCTTCTATTCAAGAGGAAAAAAGGAAAAAGTGCAACAGACAAAATTATCATCCTTACAAAAATATATAAAGAAGCATTCTGGAAAGAAAATCGCTGAGAAATATATATAATTATGGAATATAAGTAATTAAACAAATTATTGAAAGACCAAACTTCTATGAAAGAAAGTTTGGTCTTATTTTCAAAAAATACACTTTTCTCAGTTGTTATATAAACACAATTTTATATCATTTTTACAAAGTTTAATTATTTCATTACAATTTATTAACATTTTTTCAATATATATTTGTTAGAGTCATAGAAGAGTCATAAAAATTTTGTAGTGTAGGAGTTGGAGCTAATGATTAAAAAATTGTTAGGAGTCGGGATTTCGTTTGCCCTGGCTGCTAGTATGCTTGTCGGTTGCGGTAATTCAGAAGAAACAACTCAAAAGGCCAATGGCGAAACAAACAAGGCAGAAACTAGTTATGTACCGGAAGAATTAACAGTTCAATTCGTCCCTTCACAGAATGCGGATACACTGGAAGCGAAAGCAAAACCACTAGAAGAACTGTTAAGTAAAGAATTGGGTATCCCAGTAAAAGTAAGTGTATCAACAGACTATAATACAATTGTAGAAGCAATGGCTTCGAAAAAGGTGGATGTTGGATTTCTCCCTCCAACCGCATATGTACTAGCAAAGGAAAAAGGGGCAGCAGAAGTAATCCTTCAAGCACAACGTTTTGGAGTGAATGATGAAGATGGCACCCCTACAGAGGAATTAGTAGATTTCTATAAATCCATTTTTATTGTGAAAAAAGATTCTGGCATTGAAAAAATAGAAGATTTAAAAGGAAAGAAAATTGGTTATCAAAACGTTACCTCTTCCGCAGGATATGTTTGGCCAGCAGCTTCTTTAATGGAAAAAAGAATTGATCCGTTAAAAGATGTGGAACCAGTTACCCTAAAAGGGCATGACCAAGCGATTATTGCGCTTTTAAATGGGGAAATTGACGCTGCTGTAACATTCCAAGATGCACGTAATGTTGTAAAAGGTGACTATCCAAAAGTATTTGACGAAACAAAGATTATCGAATTCACTGAAAAAATTCCAAATGATACAATTTCCGTTCGTTCTGACATAGATGAAGAATGGTCGAAAAAAATTCAAGAAGCATTCATCGCGATTGGTAAAGACAAAAAAGGACAAGAGATTATCCGTGACATCTATTCTCATGAAGGATATGTGGAATCTGATGACAGCAAATTTGACATTGTCCGCGAATATGGAGAGAAAGTTCAAACAGAGTAGTGTTTTCTAGTCTTTCCTACTGTTGTGAATGAAAAAATGAAGATGACTGGGCACACGAAGATACTACTTCGGGTCTCAGTCATTTTCTTTCTCTCCTTCTAAAAAAATCTCTCTGTAGCGCGAGTTTTCAATCTACCTCCGCTATTTTTTAAGCACTCGTACGTATCCTTAACAAAAAATAAGAAAGTTGGTTCGCATATGATTGAATTTAAATATGTGTCAAAAATATATCCAAATGGAACGAAAGGGCTTCATGATGTGAATCTATCTATTAAAAAAGGAGAATTTGTCGTCATTGTTGGCCTTTCCGGTGCAGGTAAATCTACGTTGCTCCGCTCGATTAACCGTCTTCACGAAATAACATCCGGTGAAATTTTGATTGACGGAAAGTCTATTACAAAAGCAAAAGGAAAAGAATTATATCAAATTCGTCGAAATATAGGAATGATTTTTCAAAACTTTAATCTCGTTAAACGATCGACGGTCATCCGAAATGTTTTATCTGGTCGGGTCGGGTATCATTCCACCATCAAAATGATGTTAGGTATGTTCCCAAAACACGATAAAGAACTGGCAATGCGTGCGTTAGAACGTGTCAATATTTTAGATAAAGCATATGCAAGGGCCGATGAACTTTCAGGCGGTCAACAGCAGCGTGTCTCTATTGCACGTGCCCTTGCCCAAGAATCAAAAATTATTTTAGCGGATGAACCAGTCGCATCCCTCGATCCGCTCACAACAAAGCAAGTAATGGACGATTTAAAAAGAATTAATGAAGAACTAGGAATTACAATGGTTGTCAATCTCCATTTTATTGATTTAGCACGTACATACGCAACACGAATCATTGGGTTACGTGCAGGAGAAATTGTATTTGATGGGACCATAGAAGAAGCCACTGATGAGAAATTTGCAGAAATTTATGGAAGGGCGATTCAAAAGGATGAACTGCTTGAGGTGGTAAAATGAAACCATTCGAAATAAACGAACAGTCTACCTTACATTCTACTTCATCCAATAAATTAAAACATCTCTTTACATTCCTGCTCCTTTTACTTGTTTTATGGCTAAGTGGTAGGAAAGTAGATTTTTCATTAGCCATGCTCGTGACAGGATTACCAAATATGCTTGATCTTTTACGTGAAATGTTTCCACCCGATTGGAGTTATGTATCTAATATCACACAACCAATGTTAGAAACCATTCGAATGGCCATTCTAGGGACAACATTCGGAGCAATTATTGCCATTCCGATTGCTCTTTTTTCAGCAAGAAATGTATTTGAACATCCATTTATCACGATTCCTACTCGGTTTCTTTTAAATTTAATACGTACCATTCCTGATTTATTATTAGCTTCTATATTTGTTGCGGTTTTTGGAATTGGAGTACTTCCAGGTATTTTTGCTTTAACCGTATTTTCAATTGGAATTATCGCTAAATTAACCTTCGAAGCGATGGAATCAATTGATTCCGGACCATTAGAAGCGATGACAGCTGTTGGTGCAAATAAAATAAAATGGATTGTTTTTGGGGTGATTCCACAAGTATTGCCTCAATTTTTATCATTTGTTCTCTATACATTTGAAGTAAATGTTCGAGCCGCTGCCGTACTCGGGTTAGTAGGAGCAGGAGGCATTGGGCTTTATTACGAAAGAACACTTGGCTTTTTTGAATACGATAAAACAGCTACTATTATTATCTATACATTAGTGGTTGTGCTGATTATTGATACTATTAGTACAAAATTACGGGAGAAATTAATATGAGTGAAATGGCTATAACGAAAAAACAGAAACGTTATCGAAAATGGCTAGTCGCCTGTATCATCATCTTTATATATATTTGGGCATTTGCTGGGATGCCAAAAGTGGAGATAAACGATACATCCGGAGAAGTCGTTTCTTCCATTATTTCAGGACTGATTCATCCAGACTGGGACTATGTGTATGACCCAGGTGGCGAAGATTTACTACGTGGATTACTAGATACATTAGCAATCGCTATCCTCGGAACATTCATCTCGGCATTACTTTGTGTTCCATTTGCATTTTGGGCAGCATCTAATAGGAGTAAATGGAACGTCATTTCAGGAAGTGGAAAATTTGTACTTAGCTTTATTCGTGTTTTTCCTGAAATTATTATGGCACTTCTTTTCATTAAAGCGGTTGGACCTGGTTCATTTGCAGGGGTACTAGCTTTAGGGATTCACTCTATCGGAATGCTCGGTAAACTGATTTCAGAAGACATTGAACGTTTAGATTTCGGTCCTTCAGAAGCATTAATCGCTTCTGGTGCCAACCCTATTAAAACACTTTGGTTTGCTGTCTTACCACAAGTATTGCCAAGCTATCTTTCGTTCATTATTTATCGCTTTGAAATTAATATTCGTTCTGCTACTATTTTAGGGATTATTGGCGCTGGAGGAATTGGAACACCATTAATTTTTGCTCTTAGCGTACGTGATTGGGAGCGTGTCGGAGTCATTTTATTAGGCATTATTTTAATGGTTATCCTTACTGATTTTATTTCTGGGAAATTAAGAGAACGACTAACATAAATACAAAAACTAGTGTAGAAAAACAATTCGTTTTTCTACACTAGTTTTATTTTAAAGGCTCCTTACAAGACCATTCTTTTTTATTCTGCAACGTGGTGCACAGCACAGCGGTTTGGTCCGATTTCTAATTCTTGTTTTTCTTCCGCTGTAGCATCTTTTTGTCCACGGTTAATAGCTACGATGTCTTCAAAGTTTGGAGGTGTTTCACTAGAAGCACTCGCTGCTACGTAATCAACGAAGTCACTTTCTTCTTTTCCTTGCATGATTTCGTTTTTCTCACGAATTGTTCCTAATGTTTCCCCGATATATCCTTTTTCATTTACTTCATCCACAAAGCTTGCATAGTGAGCTGGAAGTACGATTACATCGTCCGCAATGTTTGCTACTTTTGTATACACTGTATTGTATAAATCTTTTGCCCATTCACGAACTTTTCCACCTAAGTCTGGACGACCTAACCCACTAACAAAGATTGTATCTCCTGAGAACAATAATTTATCATTTACAAAGAATGATACGCTTCCTGGTGTATGGCCTGGTGTTTTTACAGCTAATACTTGAAGTTTTACTTGCTCAAATTTAATTTCTTCATGGTCTTCTAAAGGCTCAAAGTTGATTACTGCACCTTCAGATTTCATTAAATAATAACGAGCGTTTGTTTTTTGTGCTAATTCGAATGCACCAGAAATATGGTCTGCATGTAAATGTGAGTCTACAATATGTGTGATTGTAACCCCTTCTTCTTTTGCTTTTTCTACATAAACATCCGCAAAACGAGCTGGGTCTACTACTAATGCTTCTTTTCCGGAAATAACCATGTATGATAGACAACCTTTACCTACACGGATAAATTGATATACTTTTACTTCGTCATCTTGGTATACGACAGCTGGATACAAATATTCACTCCAACCTTTCATACCACCTTCTAAATAGCGTGTAGATACACCTGCTTCATCTAACATTTCCGCTACCATTTGAGAAGATCCTTCTTTCGCACACACAACCACGATATCTTTATCTTTTGGTAATTTATCTAAAACTTCCTCTACGCCATCTAGTAAATCAAAGTATGGAATGTTTAAATAATCAATATTCGCACCTTCCACTTTCCAATCGTTAAAATCTGATTCATTACGTACGTCAAAAATGAAAAATTCCTTTTTATCTAAAATCCAATGGTTTAAATCTTTCGCTGAAATAATTTCTGCTGCCATTTGGTCATCACCTTTCTTTTTCTCTTTTTTATCATAATCCCCGTTTCCCTTGGGATGAAATAATCTTTATTTTACAAGTGCCATAATTTGATTTGGATCAAATCCAATCACCCATTGGCCATTAATTTCTGTTTGTGGTACACCTAAGTTTCCTGTTGATTTCATTACATAGTCGACCATATCAGGACGTTGTTGTAAGTTAATTTCTTCATATGCGATTTCTTGATCATTTAAGAAATTTTTTAACATGGTGCAATATGGACATGTAGATGTTGTATATACTTTTACCATTTTTATTCCCCCTTATAATAAGTCAATCCAAATTTTAATAGCCGTAGCAACAATTAAAGTTGCTAAAATCCATTGTAAAACTTTTGTATTTACTTTTTTACCAACGTTAGCTCCAATTGGCGCAGCGATTAAGCTTGCTACAATCATAATAACTGCTGGTAGCCACACAATTTGTCCTGTTGCGATTTTTCCTATTGTAGAACCAATAGAAGAAATAAACGTAATCGCAAGCGAAGAAGCTATCGTCATTCGTGTCGGAATTTTCAATACAACTAACATAATTGGCACTAATAAAAAGGCACCAGCTGCTCCAACAATTCCAGCTCCAAGCCCTACAATAAACGCAAGGATTGCTGCTAACCATTTGTTAAATGTTACTTGATCAAATGGAATGTCATCGATTTGTTTTTTCGGTATAAACATCATCACAGCTGCAATTGTTGCTAAAATACCGTACACGACATTAATCATATTTTCTTCTAAAAGACGAGAACCGTATCCACCGATAAAACTACCTAATAAAATTGCGGTACCCATATAAATAATTAATTTTTTATTTAAATATCCACCTTTACGATATGCCCATACACCACCAATTGTTGCGAAAAATACTTGGATGGCACTAATACCTGATACTTCATGGGCAGTAAATGCTGTAAATCCTAAAAGTGGTGGAATATACAACAACATCGGATATTTAATAATGGATCCTCCAATACCGACCATTCCTGAAATGAACGATCCAACAAATCCAATCATAAAGATTAGTACAATAAAGCCTATATCCATGTTTTCACCCCTTCTTCATACCTTATTGGGTATATTTATTTTGATAAAAAAACGGCGTAATCAATACCCCTACATGTATATTATTCTACTCATGTAAAATTGTCAACCATTAAATTTTATTTTTCATTTTCACGATTAGACTCTAATTTATCATCGTTATACACATAAGGAGTGTACGTTTATCGTTTCCGCTCCCCTCATTTCATATACAGTCTGAATAGATGACGGGGTATATTTTTACTAAAAAAAGTTGAAGCAACAAGAAGTTGACTTCAACTTTTACCATTAATCCATTACTAATCCGCGATCGACTACTAAGTTCTGACCAGTAACCGCACGAGCCCATGGGGAAGCAAAAAACAGAACCGCTTGCGCTAAGTCTTCCGGTGTCGTTACTTGTTGCATCGGTGTACTTTGACGAATCAATTCAAACACTTCATCCGTTGTGGCACGGCTTGCATCTGTCGTTTTTAATAATCCACCTGATACCATGTTCATCGTAATATTATGTGGACCTAAATCACGAGCCATGTTTCTTGTAAACCCAAGTAATGCTGCTTTTCCTGTTGTATACTCATGATATGGAACGACTGGATTTTGGAATAAATTTGTCCCAATGTTAATAATCCGACCAAATTTTTGTTCCTTCATTCCTGCTAATGCAGCCTTCGTTGTATTTAATGCAGCTTTTACGCTACCTTCAAATTGCCCTAAATATTGTTCCCATTCAATTTCTTCGGCATTTTTTTGATTAATTGGATCAAATTTAAAATTCACTAACGCATTATTTACTACCGTAGATACTGGTTGGTTAAAATAGTTTGCAGCTTTTTCAAACATTGTTTGTACGTCCTGTGGATGACGAACATCCGCTTGAATAGCAACAGCCTTTTCGCTACCAATTTCAGATGCTAGTTGTTCCGCTGCTTCTTGACTGCTGAAATAGTTGATAACGACTTTAGCCCCTTCTTCCGCAAATGCTTTCGTAATTTCTTTCCCTAACCCGCGTGCTCCGCCTGTCACTAATACTACTTGTTCTGTTAGTTTCATTTTTTTGCTCCTCCCACATCAAAAAAGACCACTTTCAACAAATGAAAGTGGTCTAATAATCTAATCAAGATGATTTACTTTACCACTTCCCTACGCTAGTATGACCTAGATCAGGTTCCAAGGGTCGGACATATCCTCTCAGCTACAAGCTCCCCTAGTGATTGCATGATGTTTTTCTTTTAGTATAGCACTTCTTACTCATAAAAAACAAAACGTTCACTTAATGTTAGCATATCCTCTAATGTTAATGACTCATCTTCAAAATCAATCGAATACACTAGTTCTTCTTCTACCCACGATAAATTACGAATTTGATCATCCATCATTTCCCCTTTTTTCCCTCTAACAGTCACCTCTTTTAATCCAAGGGACTCTTCTAATGCTTCTGTCTTTTCAAAAAAAGTCATCGTAAAATAAGGGGCATTATTTTTAAAATAGTAAATACTAATTTCTGTTATTTCTTCACCATCAAGTGTCATTTCAAACTTTTCTATTTTTTCCATTGATATGGAAGATTCATTCGGTAAATATAAAAAGGGATAACCAATTGCTTTCTTTGCTTCGGCTAACGTTACATCTTGATAAGACATCGTGTCTTCCATTTTTTTGAACACGACATCTTTTGGGACTTTTAAGACGAATAACTTTTCATTAAGCATTGGGGAATAATTAATCATTTTTACTTCATATTTGACATTTATATCTCCCATTGAAGCTTCCAGTTTTAAAGGCAACCATGTTTTTTGATCAATCCATAATTGTTGTTCTTGATACAACGTTCCTTCTTTTTTTGGTTCCGCCTTTATTTTATATGTTTGTCTTTTCGCTACTTTTTCTTCCCCTAATATGTTAATTTCATGTGTTTTTTGCAACGTAATTAACGTATCCATGGCACGCTGAGCAAAAAAAACATCGGACTCTTGCATGTAATCGACACCATCAATCGTTAACACTTCTTTATTTTTTACATCATAATAGTACGTTGTTTCTCCGTCAAAAATATAAATCGAATCTTTCTTTCCTTTTTGGTATACTTCCATTCGATTTTTATGCGTATCTTTTTCATACCACGACTTGATAGTATATTCTTCTTTTTTCTTCGGTTCTTTGGTGACCATCTCTACTTCCATATAATAAGAATGATGCTCTTTTTTTTCATCTAATCCTTTTTGAAACAAGTCTGCTGTTGTCACCTTGGAGTTCGAACAAGACATAAGTAAAAAGATCACCCATAAGCTTATAAATATTAGTATTTTTTTCAATTAGTCGTCACACTCCACTTGATTTTCTATCCAACAAGCAACAATTGTTCCTTCTTCATTATTAGAAAACATTTTAATTTTTCCGTGATGTTTGTCGACAATCATTTTCGCAATGCTTAATCCTAATCCAGAACTACGTGCATGTTGTTTCGTCCGCGCTTCATCTAACTGTACGAATGGCTTAAACATCATGTCTATTTTTTCTTTCGGTACTCCTTCCCCTTCATTTTGAACTAAAATTAATACGCCTCCTCGGCGCCATTCATTCAATTCATCATAAAAAGAAGGAAATACCCAATCTGGTAATGGACGTTTATCCGAAACGAAACAAAGTCCAATCTGCCCATTTTCTTTTAAATGTTGCATCGCATTCCCCATTAAATTATCGATCAGACGAATCATTTGTTTCGCATTCACCTTATATTCTCCACACACATCTATCGTGTAACAAAACGTACCCTGTTTTCGTTCTACACACTCTTCATACCCATCTGCTAACATCTCAAAAAACTCTTCACCGTCTACTTGTACTAACTCTACTTTATATTGCGAAGATTGAAGCAACGTATAAGTCGTTAAATCATCAATCATTTGTTTCATGTAATCAATTTTTTCAAAAATAATCTTCGCATACTCCCCGCGTTCTTTAGAAGAAAGTAAATGATAATCAAAAAATAATGATTCATTATAAGCTCGAATAGAAGTAAGTGGTGTCTTTAAATCATGCGAAAGAGAAGCAGTCATATATTCTTTTTCTCGTTGTTCTTTTTCTACTAGTTTACCTGCTTGGTCAATTTGTTCCCGCATTTTTGTAAAATGTTGAAACAATTCGCCAATTTCATCTTTTCGGTTGTATTGAACATTTGGAATTGGTTGTTTATTTGCAAATGCCGTCATTTGTTTCATTAATCCATTTAACGGACGATTTAATCGACGATGTAAAAAATATAAAACAGTGCTGAACATAATCAAGATAAATAAAACAAAAATAGAAACAACAAAAACAGTTCGATTTTGTACGCCTTTCAACCATTGTTCTCTCGCTACTGTCACTTCATAAATCCCGACAATTTGGTCTTGTTTTAAAACTGGTTTTTTAACCGAATAAGAATAATAACTAATCGTGTCTTTATACAAATCACGGTATAACTCTTCATAGTTTAAACGAGTAATTCCTGTCGTTAACCATTGATTTTTTGTCGAGGAGTAAACCTGTACTCCATCTGCACGATATAACGTAATTTTCATCTTTTCATCAGCTAATTTATCTATTTCTTTATAGCTTGTAGCAGGGTTTAATTTGTATAATTCCGGATTTTGTAACATGGGATCGATTTTGCTGATTTTATTACTGAGTGTTAAAAGATCTAAAAAACCTTGTTTTTCATCATAATGATTAATCATATAAAAAAGACCATATCCTGCTACAATCGGTAAGAAAATAACAAATAAATAGGAAAAAATAAGCCATGTTTTAATTTTCACGAAAGTCTCTCCCCGATAAACCGATACCCTGTCCCCCAAATAGTTTGAATAAACTTAGGTTTTTTACTATTTTCTTTTAGTTTTGTTCGCAAGCTTTTAACATGAACGGTAACCGTATTATTTCCCATTTCGTCTGTTTGTTGCCATACATGCTCATACAATTCTTGCTTTGAAAACACTTGTTGGGGATTTTTTGCTAATAAAAATAACAATGCTTTTTCTTTTTGGGTAAGTAAAATTTCTTCTTCCCCCATCCATACTTGCTTTGTCTTTGCATCGATTGCTAAACCGTGTTGAAAACGAACAATCGAATCGGTTACTTTTTTATTTGTATATCGTTCATACCGTCTAATTTGCGATTTGATTCGAGCTGCTAACTCTACTAAACTAAATGGCTTCGTTAAATAATCATCCGCCCCTATGTTTAATCCTTTTACCTTTGCTTCATCTTCTTGCCGTGCGCTCGCAATAATAATGGGTACATCGCTTGCAAGACGTATGTTTTTACAAAGTGTAAACCCATCCATTTTCGGCAACATTAAATCCACAATTATTAAATGATATTGCTCGTATTGAAAATCCTCCCATCCTTCAAGCCCGGTTGACGCCCATGTAACAATGTAACCTTGGCGCGATAAATGGTCTCGTATAATTCGAGCAATTTCTTGATCATCTTCTACTAATAAAATTTTCAATTCAGACATGTAACATCCTCCTCGTCTAGCTCTTATTATAAAAGGAAACAAGCAGAAACGAAAAATTTAATCCTTTTTTAACAGAAAAATGGCGTAGCAGTTCTTTTCGCTTTTATGTCGATTCATGATATACTAACGGTAAAATTAGAGGTGCCAACTGGCTGAAACAGGTGTTTCTGAACCTTTTGAACCTGATTCGAATCATACCGGCGGAGGAAAGTTTAAACAACTATTCCTACGCTTTTACAGAATAATTTAAAGGAGGGATGATGATGGAAGTATATATTAACGGACAATTAAAAACATTACCCGAGGAAGCAAAGACGATTCAAGATGTCGTTCGTCATTTTGATTTAGAACATAAACATGTCATCATTGAACATAATCAATCCATCATTCAAAAAGAAGCATACCCACTTACGACTTTATCTGATCGTGACGCTATTGAAATCGTCCACTTTGTCGGAGGTGGGTGAACCGTATGATAGAAGAACGGTATTCGAGACAAATACGCTTTACACAAATCGGAAAGTCTGGACAAAAAAAATTACAAAATAGTCACGTCCTTATTATTGGAGCAGGTGCACTCGGTTCTAGTTCTTCCGAAATGTTAGCACGTGCAGGCGTTGGTACGATTTCTATTTTAGACCGTGATTATGTGGATTGGAGTAATCTACAACGCCAAACGCTTTATACAGAAAAAGATGTCATCGAAACATTACCAAAAGCAATTGCTGCTAAACGTACGTTAGAAGCAATTAATTCACATATTACAGTGCATAGTTACGTCATCGATGCGACACCCGAAACAATCGAACCGCTTCTTTCTGACGTAGACATGATGTTAGACGCAACGGATAATTTTGAAACACGTTTTATGATTAACGATTTATCAATCAAATATAACATTCCATGGATTTACGGAGCTTGTGTCGGTAGTTACGGCATGACACACACCATTATTCCAGGAGAAACACCATGTTTATCTTGTTTAATGGAACAATTTTCTCCCGGTAATCAAACGGAAACATGTGATACAGTTGGTATTATTAGTCCCGCTGTTCATATCGTTACTGCACAACAAGTAACCGAAACATTAAAATATTTAGTCGGTGCAAAAGAAGCAATGCGCACTTCTGTTTTTTCGTTTAATGTGTGGAAAAATGAATATGTCAACATGAATGTAAAAAATTTAAAACGAACAGATTGTCCGACATGTGGAAAACATACATATCCTTATTTACAAATGAAACATTTAACGAAAACAGAAGCACTTTGTGGTAGAAATACAGTTCAAATTCGTCCACCACAAGCAATAGAACGAGATTTACCTGCCTTAGCGCAAATGTTTGAATCACTTCAGTACGACGTTCAAAAAAATCCGTTTTTAATTTCGGTAGAATTAGAAAAATATCGAATTGTTGCTTTTAAAGATGGCCGCGTGTTAATTCACGGAACGAACGATGTAGTAGAAGCAAAAACGGTCTATGCACATTATTTTGGATGATTACGGTTTTTGTTTGAAACAGGATACAATTTCTAAATCAACAAATACTAAAAGAAGCTAATCTCACAACGATTAGCTTCTTTTTCGTATAGACGTTTTTTTGTAATATGTTACACATTCTTTTTTTATGTTTTCAAATTTATCAAAATTCTTTACAATAAGAACTATACTATTATAATTATCGTTCTCATAAGGAGCCGATCAAATGAAATCATTCCATTTTCAAAATTTAACGATGTTAACAGATTTATATCAGTTAACGATGATGTACGGGTATTTTAAAGCCCATCCAGAAAAAATGAATGAAGAAGTTGTGTTTGATGTTTTTTTCCGCAAAAATCCTTTTCACAACGGTTATTCACTCGTTGCTGGGTTAGAACAAGCGATTGACTACATAAAAAATTTAAGTTTTAGCCATGATGACATTCAATATTTACGTCAAACTGGTTTTTTCGATGATGAAGACTTTTTTAAAGAACTTCGCAATTTACGATTTACGGGAGAAATCTATGCGATGCCTGAAGGAACAGTCGCATTTCCAAACGAACCAATTGTACGAGTAAAAACACGTATTTTTGAAGCACAATTAATGGAAACTGCTCTTTTAGCAATCGTCGGTTCACAAAGTTTAATCGCGACAAAAGCAAATCGAATTGTAAATGCAGCAAATGGACGTCCAGTCATGGAATTTGGTGCTCGTCGCGCCCAAGGGGCAGAAGCTGCCATTACTGGTGCACGCGCGGCCATTATCGGCGGTTGTTCTTCTACTTCTAACGTGTACGCTGCGAAACGGTATGACATTCCACCTGCTGGCACCCATGCCCACAGTTGGGTGATGAGCTTCCCTTCTGAATTAGAAGCATTTCGTGCGTATGCAAAATCTTATCCAGATAATTTAATTTTACTTGTGGATACATATGATGTATTAAAACAAGGAATACCGAATGCGATTAAAGTATTTGATGAGGTACATCAATGGCACGGAAAACCAAGAGCATTTGGCATTCGAATTGATAGTGGAGACATTACATATTTGACGAAAGAAGCACGGAAAATGCTTACAAACGCAGGATATCCAGATGCTAAAATTGTGATTTCGAACGATTTAGATGAATATGTCATCACCGATATTCAAAACCAAGGAGCAGAAGTGGATGCATACGGGGTAGGAACAAAATTAATCACTGCTTACGATCAACCAGCAATGGGTTGTGTTTATAAATTAGCTGCAAAAAAGGTAGAAGAGCAATGGGTACCAACATTAAAAAAATCAGAAAACGTCGAGAAAATAACGAATCCTGGGATTAAAAAAGTCATTCGTTTTTTCAATAAAGAAGATCATGAAGCGATTGTCGATTTAATTATGTTAGAAGAGGAAGAAATACCCGAACAACCATTTGAAGTTTTTGATCCCGTTCATACGTGGAAACGAAAAATAGTGGATAATGCTTTTTATGAAGAATTACTACAACCAATTTTCGCGAACGGCGAATGTGTCTATGAAACGCCGACCTTACAAAAAATTCAAGAAAACGTCAAACGAAATTTATCTCATTTTTCTTATACGCATACAAGATTAAATAATCCGCATGAATACCATGTTGATCTTTCTGAACGACTATGGAACGTCAAAATGAACCTTCTAAAAAATGCAACACAACCTAAATAACAAACGAAATACCACTCATTCTATTTTGAGTGGTATTTTTCTATTTTAAATCCATTATTATTATTTTAAAAAATAATAAAAATAATAACAGATAAAAATCGAAAAGAACCTTATTAAATCAACATTTATAATCAAATTTAAATATACCATAAAACTAATTTTATACTGTTTTAACTAATTTTTTTCTGTTTTAATTAATTTTTTTATAAAAATGTATTGGAAAATGAGAATAAAAAAAGTATAATAATATTAATTTCAGAATTTTTACATTTTAACAAGAAATAGTTCAGGTAAGGGGGGAGGGGCATCATGTAATCGTTATACTATTCATCATAGTAGTAAATTGTCGCTTCATCTTATTAAGGAGGGGTTTATTCATGTTAGCGGAAAAACAACAAGCTAAAAAATCGTTATTATTACCTTATCAAAAAATTGCGAAGTCGGAAGAATTTAAGCAACTAATGCAAGCGAAAAGGCGGTTTATTATTCCTTGGTCTATTTTCTTTTTTATTTTCTTTTTTACTTTGCCAATCATGGCTTCTTACACAAATGTACTAGACCGGCCAGCATTCGGTTCGATTACGTGGGCATGGGTTTTTGCATTTGCTGAATTTGTGATGACGTGGACACTTTGTACACTGTATTTACAAAAAGCTAAAAAATTCGATGCGATGAGTGAAAAAATTCTTGAAAAATACGGTGACTTAGGAGGGAATAAATCGTGAATACAACAGCTTTTATTCTTTTTTTATCGATTGTCGGCTTAACACTAGTCATTACGTATTTCGCTTCTAAAAAAACAAAGTCTGCTAGTGATTTTTATACAGCAGATGGTGGGTTAACAGGTTGGCAAAATGGACTGGCTATCGCTGGTGACTACATGTCTGCTGCTTCCTTCCTAGGGATTGCTGGAATGATTGCGTTAGCGGGATTTGATGGGTTCTTTTATAGTGTCGGGTATTTAGTTGCTTATTTAGTCGTTCTTTACATTGTGGCAGAGCCACTTCGTAATTTAGGACGTTTTACATTGGCAGACATGATTACCGCTCGTTTTGATAGCGGAAAAGTCCGCGGTGTTGCAGCACTCAATACGATTTCGATCTCCATTTTTTATATGATTGCGCAACTCGTTGGAGCGGGTGCACTCATTAAACTATTACTAGGAATTGAGTACTGGGTTTCTGTCTTAATCGTTGGAATTTTAATGACAGTGTATGTCGTATTCGGTGGTATGACTGCGACAAGTTGGGTACAAATTTCAAAGGCCGTTTTATTAATGGCAGGTACGTTTATTATTTCCCTTATTGTTTTTGCAAAATTTGATTTCAGTGTCTTTAAAATGTTTGAAACAGTAAAAACAGCTTCGCCACTTGGTGAAACGTTTTTAAACCCTGGAAACAAATTTAAAGATCCACTCGATACAATTTCATTAAACTTAGCACTCGTTTTAGGAACAGCTGGTTTACCGCATATTTTAATTCGATTCTTTACCGTAAAAGATGCACCAACAGCGCGTAAATCCGTTATTTATGCAACTTGGTTAATCGGAGCATTTTACATTATGACGATTTTCTTAGGTTTTGGTGCAATTGCTTTTGTTGGTCACGATAACATTATTGCAGCAAACGCAGCTGGAAATATGGCAGCACCGTTATTAGCTCAAGCAATTGGCGGAGACTTCTTATTTGCATTCGTATCAGCTGTAGCGTTTGCTACGATTTTAGCGGTAGTGGCAGGGCTTGTATTATCCGCAGCATCTGCTTTTGCTCATGATTTTTACAGTTCTATTTTGAAAAAAGGAAAAGCCACAGAACGCGAACAAGTAGTGGCGGCTCGAATCGCATCGATTGCGGTATCTGTTTTATCGATTATCCTTGCTTTATTTGCACAAAAATTAAATGTTGCATTCCTCGTTGCACTTGCATTTGCTGTGGCAGCAAGCGCAAATTTACCGATTATTTTATTCACAATTTTCTGGAAACGTTTTAACACAGGTGGAGCAGTAACAGGTATGTTGGTCGGATTAATTTCTTCGTTAGTACTTATTACTCTATCTCCATCTGTATGGAATCCAGAACCTGGTGTTGCGATTCTAACTGGAACGGCTATTTTCCCACTTGAAAACCCAGGAATTGTATCAATTCCATTAGGATTTTTAGGTGCAATCATTGGGACATTCGTATTCTCAACAAAACGTGATACAGAAAAGTATACGGAAATTGTTGTCAATGCTCATACTGGTTTAAAAGTGGCTCAAAACCAACAAGCGTAATGGTAACATGTGCGGATTCCCCTTCCCGCATGATTACGATTATTCCGTTCTCAAATTTCTTATTATTTACTCCTTTCTAACATATATACAGGCTGTCGATACCGACAGCCTCTTTTTTTACGATACTTTTTTAAAATATCTTTGAAAAAAAGTGATTAAATTTGAATGATAGCCGATAGGATGACATACGACGACGGGGCATGTTTCTGTTTGTTGTATGCGTTTTAGTCGGGTCATTAATCGTCCAGAGAATAGTAAGTATGGAATCAGCACAATTTGCGTATATCCTTGTTCTTTTGCCTGCTGGACAGTTTCTTCCACTGTGGGGGTACGAGCAGCTAAAAAGCACTCGGTTATCGGTAATTGCATCGCTTTAGCAATGCGATGTTTCATTTCTAAAAAATCATGATACGCT
This sequence comes from Massilibacterium senegalense, assembly GCF_001375675.1. Lineage (NCBI taxonomy): Bacteria > Bacillati > Bacillota > Bacilli > Caryophanales > Bacillaceae > Massilibacterium > Massilibacterium senegalense. The sequence goes on from NZ_LN831786.1 coordinate 1,534,815, forward strand.
TCTTTATCCGTACTTCCCCTTCCAACGAGAAGATACGCTGTTTTTTCATTTTCTTGAATCGGCGCTTGTTTTATTCTTTCCACGATAATTTCTACTAATTCATGACAAACACCGAATGCTCCAGTATGTTCTATCGTCACAAATGGATACCGTTTTTTCATTTTTTCTATTATAATAGGAATATCTTTTTTTGCATGTCCTGCAGCAAATAATAATAACGGAAAAACATAAATCATCGTTGCACCTTTTTCAATCATTCGTTCAAACGCTTCTTCCATCGTCGGATGTTGAAACTCTAAAAATGCTATTTCTTGAATGGGAGTAGGAAATTGATTCATAAACTTCTGGACACAAGATGATGCTTCTTCTATTCCTTTTTTTACTCTCGTTCCGTGCACCACATAAAGAATCGCTTCCATCTACATCACCTCTAACGTCCGACGTGTCGTTTGTTCAAACCATTGTAGCTTCTCACGCAATCGCACGACTTCTCCAACAATAATTATCGTTGGATTTTGGAGATGATGTTCTTTTGCTTGTTGAGCGATTGTTTCTAATGTCCCGACGACTGTTTTTTGTTGAGAAATGGTTCCCCAATGAATAAGTGCTACTGGTGTGTCTTTCTTTTTTCCATTTTGCATCAACGTTTGACATATCGTCGAAAGATGCTTCATTCCCATGTAAATCGCTAATGTATCTACGCTAGTAGCGAGTTGTTTCCAATTATGGTCTTCTTGGTTTTCTTTTCGATGACCAGTCACAAAAGCAAATGAACCACTATACAAACGATGCGTAACTGGAATCCCAGCGTACGCAGCTGCTGCAATTCCGGAAGTAATTCCCGGTACTATTTCAAATGGAATGTTTTCATCCAAAAGTGCTTCTGCTTCTTCCCCACCACGTCCAAATACGAAAGGGTCTCCACCTTTTAAACGAACGACTATTTTCCCTTCCTTTGCATATTTAATGATCAATTGATGAATAGCCTCTTGGCTTAACGCATGCTTTCCTGGCCTTTTCCCACAATAAATACGCTCCGCCTGACATTTCGCCCCATCTAATAAAGCTGGATTTGCTAGACGATCATATAGTAAAACATCCGCTTTTTGAATACACTTCCATCCTTTCACCGTTATTAACTCTGGATCTCCTGGCCCTGCACCAACTAAATACACTTTTCCTCTCATACAAAATCCCCCTCACGTACCATTTTAAAAATGCCCCCTGATTACGAATCAAGGGGCTTGACATCCATCATTTTTCAATAACATAACCGACTCCACTGCGTACTGATTTCAACTCATGCATCGTTAAATCTTCTACTTGTGGAACGTTTAAAAAATGTTTTTCCAATTCAATATCAGCAAAATGAAAAGCTTCTTCTTCCGTATTTGCTGCAATAACAAGCACGACTTCCGTTCCATCTGCCACGGCTTCCAATCGATATAATTTCATCTCTGCATCCTCACAGTTCTACTTTTTCATCTGTCGATTCCAAAATATGCGAAAATGTTTCTTGTAAGTTATCAAAACCAACTCGTTGGACAAACGAATAAAACTCTTCGTTCGGTTGTTTTTGTTCTTTAAAAAAGTTAAGGAAGGCTAAGAGTACTGGGGCTAAGAAATAAGAAGGGATTTTCCCTGTTAACTTTTTGTTGTACTCTCCGCCGTTATTTAACGTTCCACCAACATATAATTCATACGCCTCAATTAAGTTTCGATCGGCATCTCTTAGTTTGACCCCTTGCAATCCAATATCAGCAATTTGCCGTTGTCCACATGAATTTGGGCAACCAATCATATGAATGCGTACTGGCACATCTACTTCTAGATGACGATCTAAATATTCTGCCACTCGTTTCATTCTTTCTTTCGTTTCTACAAGTGCTAAATTACAGTATTCAATCCCTGTACACGAAACAGAATAACCAATAAAACGGTTTGGTTTTAACGAAATACGTTCAAATAATGATTCTTGTTGTAAATCATCCAGATGTTCATTCGGAACATTCGGAATAATCACATTTTGTGAACTACACGTTCTAATTTCTCCATTCCCATACTTTTTCGCAATACGCGCTAACTCAAAGACTTCCTCAGATTGCAATCTCCCAACAGGAACATTAAACCCTAAATAAGATAAGCCTGGTTGTTTTTGTTCATGCACACCATAAAAATAACCGGCATTCCACTTTTTCACCGCACTTCTTCCTTTAGGTGGAAGCGAGCCAACTAATTCTACTAATTTTTCTTTAAACGTATCGACACCCCAATCGGCAATTAAAAATTTCAAACGAGAATGGTGCCGTTTTTGACGATATCCATAGTCGCGATAAATAGTCGTCATGCCAATTGCCACTTTTGTTGCTTCTTCTGGTTTTACAAATACATCTAATTCTTGTGCTAAAAATGGTCGCGCTGAAAGCCCTCCCCCTACTTTTACATGAAAGCCAACTTCTTCTTTTTCATCGATCACTTTTGTTGCTGGAATAAATGCAATACAATTAATTTCCGCATGTGCTGGATTATAAATATTGGCATTAATCGAAATTTTAAATTTTCGTGGTAAGTTCGAAAAATCTTCATTTCGTTGGAAAAATTGATAAATTTCTTGCACAACTTCTCTCGTATCAAAAAGTTCATCTTTATCAATTCCTGCTAATGGATTTCCGGTAATTGTCCGAGGAATATCCCCACATGCTCCCGCAGAAGATAACCCCACTTTTTGCAACCGCTGTAAAATATCTGGCACTTGCTCAATTGTTAACCAATGAAACTGAATAGCTTGACGCGTCGTAATATCAAACACTCCACGTCCGTAATCACGGGCAATGCTTGCTAATGTAACTAATTGTTCATTGGTAATAATCCCTGATGGAATGTTCACGCGCATCATGAAATAACCAGCTTCTTTTGGTTTTTGTAAATAAAGACCTGCCCATTTAAATAAATCCCACTCCTCTTTCGGAATAGAAGCAAACCCTTCTTTTGCATAGCGAGGGATATCTTCAAAAATTTTCAATCCATCTTTTTCTAACTTTTTTCTTTCTGTTTTATTTAACTCTGGATCATTCGCCCATTTTTTCACATATGCCATCGTAGATTCCCCCTTTATTTTTTGGAAATAAACTGTTTTTTTCCTAAATAGTGCAGTACTTTTTCGACACAACGTTCTACTGAATCTGTTGCTGTATGCAATGTGATTTCTGGTTGAAACGGTTCTTCATATGGAGAGTGAATGCCGGTAAAGTCTTTAATTTCTCCTGCCCTTGCTTTTTGATAAAGCCCTTTTACGTCTCTTTTTTCACATTCTTCAAGTGAACATTGGACATATACTTCAATAAATTCTGATGGATGAACTAAGTTTCTAACAATCTCTCTATCGGAACGAAATGGAGAAATAAATGCTGTTAAAGTGAATTGACCGCTATCAACAAATAATTTCGCAACTTCCCCAATTCGCCGAATATTTTCTTTCCGATCATCCTCACTAAAGCCAAGGTCTTTATTTAAACCATGGCGGATATTATCGCCATCTAACACATATGCACCAATTCCTTGACTGTATAAAGCACTAGATACCGCATTTGCAAGTGTTGATTTTCCTGCGCCTGAAAGACCAGTAAACCAAAGAATAGCACTTTTATGTCCATATAAACGATGACGATCTTCTTTTGTAATAGCCGCTTTATGCCACGTGATATTTGAACTCATTCCTTTTCACCCTTTCACTACTACTTCTTTTTGTTTCATTCCACGAATAAGCACTTCAATCACTTCTTTTCTACTAAATTCTGGTGGTGGAAATTCTCCATTTCTGAGCATTTCTCGTACTTTTGTTCCAGATAAAATAATTCTATCTTTTTGGTTATGTGGGCATGTTTTTTCAGAAGCCATTCCACGACACTTTTTGCAATAAAAACTATGTTCAAAAAAAAGCGGGAATATTTCTAATTCGTCCAATGTAAAATGCCTGAAAATCGTTTGTGCATCGTACGTACCGTAATAATCCCCTACTCCAGCATGGTCTCTTCCAACAATAAAATGGGTACATCCATAATTTTTCCGAACGAGCGCATGAAAAATAGCTTCTCTTGGTCCTGCATAACGCATAGCGGCAGGAAAAACTGCTAAAAAGACACGATCTTTCGGATAATATTGATTGATTAACACTTCGTAACTTTCCATTCGAACATCCGCTGGAATATCATCTGCTTTCGTTTCTCCTACTAATGGATTTAAAAACAAGCCATCTACTGTTTCTAATGCTGTTTTTTGAATATATTCATGAGCCCGGTGAACTGGATTTCTCGTTTGGAAACCGACAATTGTTTTCCAACCTAATGCTTTAAATTTTTCCCGCGTCTCTTTCGGATCTAGATAGTACGTAGAAAACTTTTTTTGCTCGATTCGATGAATAAGTGTAATCTCTCCCCCTACATACACGTCTCCACGGTCGTACATTTTTTTCACTCCCGGATGTTTTTCATCAGTCGTTCGATACACGTGAACTGCTTCTTTTTCTAAATCTGGTGTGTAGATGTCACGAACGTGAATCGTTCCATACACGATGCCATCTTTTTGTAACTTCACTTCTTCTCCAATTTGAAGTGTTGCTGCCACCTCTTTCGAAACTGGTAACGTAATTGGTAAGCTCCACACAACACCATCTTTTAATCTCATATGGAGAACAACAGATTCATAGTCTTCTTTCTTTAAAAAACCGGTTAGCGGGCTATACGCTCCTATTGCAATTAACTCTAAATCACTTAAAGAAGTAGCATCTAATTCAATTGCTTTTGTTAGATGCCGAACATCCTTTCCAATTTGTTCACGGTTAATTAAGACACCGCCATGCGCTTGTAAACTCATTCTTTTTCCTCCTTAAATTCCTCCACCTTGTTCATAGATAGAGCTTCTTTCTTTTCTCATTGTTTTCATCAAACTAATGGATCCTATCGTAGCAATACATACACCGCATAAAATAATGACTGTATAAAAATCAGTATCTAACCATCCTTTTACTAACGCATAGGCAATGACAGCTGATAACACAGGAGAAACAATCCAAACCTTTAACATCGTATGCACAATCCCTTTTTGCCACATAGAGAATCCCTGTTTAGCAACGCCTATACCTAATATTCCAGATGTGGTTACTTGTGTTAAAGGGACAGGTATTCCAAAAATAGATGCAATGACCACAAGCAATCCACCAGTGGTAGAAATCGCACTTCCTTGCAATAACGAAATGTCGGTGATTTTTTTCCCATTCGTCTCCATCACACGGCTTCCAAATAGAAAAGCACCAAATGCGACAAATAGTCCACCGTATAATGTTCCTTCAGCAATCGTTAATAAATTTGCCCCAACTAACGGTCCTACTGAATTAGCTACATTGTTCATCCCTGCTGAAAAAGCTTCAAAACAACCGGTTCCCACTAATATAATCATCCACATTTTTTCCCATTTCCCTTGAAAAAAAGTGGCATACTTTTTTTCTAAACGTAAAATACCTTTTCCAATTATGAAAGCAAAGAAAAAAGCGATAAAAGGGACAATAATCCAAAAACTAATAATCCAAATAATTTTCGTTGTATAAAGAGAGCGAAAAGCAATTCCAACACCAATGACAGAACCGACTGTTACTTCACTTGTCGATAACGGAATCCCTAAAAGATTGGCTAAAAACAGGGTCATAGTAGCAGCAAATAATACGATGACAACGACTTTTACTGAAAATGTTTGTGGTGGCACAATTCCTGATCCAATTGTTTTAACTACTTCTCCACCACCAAGCACTGCTCCTAAAAACACACAGACTCCGCAAATTAGAAGTGCAATCCGTTTTTTCGGAATAGCCCCTGCCCCGTATGCAATACCCATCGAAGCAGCAGCGCCACTCCCACCAATATTCATAGCAAAGAAAAAAGCGATGATAAACGCAAGAATAGTTAACATCATTCATCCCTTCTTTCTTTACGTCGCACTATGCAACCCGCATTCCGTTTTTTGAAAACCATTCCACCTGCCAGACCGTTCATCGTTTGGATTTGTTGCCTTTTGCGTACAAGGGAAACAACCGATACTTGGGTATCCTTGGTCATGAAGTGGATTATAATCTAACCGATGAAGCTGAATATATTTCCATATTTCTTCTTTTGTCCAACGGATTAATGGACAAACCTTTACATTTTTAAAGTTGTCATCTTTATTTAAAAACTGAACATGCTTTCTAGTTTCGGATTGCTCTCGTCTTAATCCCGAAATCCAAGCATTATATTTCATTAATGTTCGTTTTAACGGTTCCACCTTACGAAGTGTACAACAAACATTAGGCTCTTTTTCCCACAATGCATCTCCATATTTTTCTGCTTGTTCCTCTAACGTGACGGACGGTGTTAAAAAGTCAATTTGTACATCTGGATACCGTTCTTTTATTTTTTCAATCAATTCATACGTTTCTTTAAAATGAAGCGAGGTATCTAAAAACACTACTTTTGCGGTACAATTAATTTTTGAAATAAGGTCTAGAAGAACGATTCCTTCTGCTCCGAAACTACAAGCATATACAATCCCTTCTCCATATTGTTCATATGCCCATTTCAATCCATCGAGCGCATCGTTAAATGATTTATTTCGGGATAAAACGGCTGTTTCATCCCATGTTTCATACGTAAATCCCATATTTCTCCTCCCCTTTTTTTCCGAAAAAAAGACGATTTTAATAAAAGAATAACTTTTCTTTCATCAAAATCGCCTCTAGTATCTCTAGTCAGCAACATATGTTATCGAATTCGGACTTTTTCACTTTTTTCAATTTGGATCACCTTTCCGTCTTGTACAACAAGCGTAATCGTTCCAAACTTTAATGATGCTAGCATTTTTTCTACTGTTTGACACACTTCTGCATGATTGTCTTTCATCATTCGGTTAACTCCCCCTTACTTGTCATTGGAAGTTACCATTTTAGAGAGCAAACATTCTTATCTCTCAAAATGGACATCATTCTGCTGGAAGTAGCACCGTATTTTTCAACCGGTTGCTGGGGTTCCTCGGTCTAGGTCCCTCCTCCACTCTTGATAAGATATTTATTTCTTACTATTCTAATCAGAATTATGTAGAATGTCAATACTACTTTGTAAAATTAGTTTATTTTTTTGAAATGTGATTAGAATCACATTTTCCAAATCGGATACGCTATACACTAAAGATGTTATTCATTATCAATCGAAAGGAGCTTTCATCATGGCACAAACAAGTGAACTGTATGAACGTTTAGGAGGAAAAGAAGGAATCAAGAAGGTTGTTGATTTGTTTTATGATCGCGTACTAGCAGACGAAAGAGTAAACGATTATTTTAAAAATACCGATATGGAAAAACAACGCCGTCATCAAACGTTATTCATTACATTTGCGGTTGGAGGCCCTAACCAATACACTGGAGCATCTATGCAAAAAGCACATGAAGGCATGGGATTACAAGATATTCATTTTGACGCGATTGTAGAACACCTAGCATTCAGCCTACAACACTTCGGCGTACCTAAAGAAGACATCCAAACAATCGCCAACAAATTAGAACCAATGCGAAAAGAAATCGTAGAAAAATAAAAAAGTGGAGGGTGGCTCGCTCACCGACAGAGTAATAAGACGTGCAACGGAAGAGGCGCCTCTTTGCCTCTGGAGTTGAGCGGCTTATTACGGCAGTCGGTAGCCGCCCGGAACTGGATTATTAAAAAGTGGAGATGGGCTCGTTTAACGACGGAGCTATAAGGCGAAGACCGGAAGAGGCGTCTCTTTGCCTCTGAAATCGGGTGACTTAGTACGGCAGTCGGTAGCCCATCGCAACTAGATTATTCAAAAAGTAGAGGGCGCTTGATTAAGGGCGACTAGCATAAGATGAATTGCGGAATAAAATACTCTTTCCCCAAAAAGCAACTTTTCTTATGACGCGAGCCTACAGCACCATGTCGGAAAATTAACAACAGCGCCTTTGTTTGGAATAGGCGCTGTTGTTTTTATGTTTAATAATAAAGAAAGCTTCCATCGGTGAGGTTTTTGCACTTTTCCTACGGATGGCTAGATGCGCTTACTCAAGGTGTACGGGCAATTCTTAACTCTTTTCATTTTGAGCGCTTCTTAACGTTTTAAAGCGGGGTTCTTATTGCCCGTTAGCTGGGGGATGAAAAAGGTATAACTGATGATTCCTTACATCCATTCTTTTTTCTTTTTTTAATGTTGGAATGGCCCGTGTAACTGTTTCTCTTGAAATACCGACTAAGTCTGCTATTTCTTGATGGGTTGGCGCCGGGGAAATCATATAGCCATCTTGTACTTTTTTACCGATACGGCAAGCAATTGGCCAGATTACTTCGTAAATCCTGGTTGGTATATTTTTGTCTAAAGATTTCACTAAACGTTGTTGTAATTCTCGGATATGCTGGTCCATTAATTCTGCTAAACGCATCTGCAAAAATGGTATTTTATTACAAACTAATTGAAAGTCTTCTACTCGCATTACCCATACTACACTCGGTAATTGTGCTTGTGCTGTAGCGGGATAGGTGCCTTCTTTTGTTACCCCTACGTGAGGAAACATGTCATTTGAAACAAACAAATTCACAATTTGTTCTCTCCCACTTTTCTCTGTCCGAAATACTTTTACTAATCCTTCTATTAAAAAATAAACAAACGTACAAGGTTCTTGTTCGAAAAAAAGATACGTTCCTTTTTCAAATGTTTTTTCCACCAATAAAGGAGAAATCATGTCATATTGTTCTTTTGTACAAGAACAAAAGAAAGAAATTTGTTCCAATTGTTTTCGCTTTTCCATATTTCCAACCTCATTGTTTAACTTTTTCTTCTTAAAGCATACTAACGTTAGAAGAAAAAAGAAAGAGGCGATGTATAGATGACACAATGGTTTCACCATTTCTCCTTACTTCCTGTCACGATACGATTGCTCTTATTTATTTTTATGTTTTTATTCTCTTTCGGAACAATTATCCACTATATAGAACCAACAAATTATCCTTCCCTTTTTGATGGTGTTTGGTGGGCAATTATTACAATGGCTACGGTAGGATATGGTGACTTTACTCCCAAAACAACGGAAGGAAAAATAATCACCATGATTATGATTTTAACTGGAGGAGCTTTTATGGCGCATTACATGGCGACTATAGCTTCGATTGCTAGTCGAAAACAAAATGAACAAAAGAAAGGAAAAAAAGCATTGATGTTAAAAAATCATATCGTCTTTATTGGCTGGAACGAGCGAACAAAACTATTATGTCAATTTTTCAACAAAGACACCCTTCTTTTAATAGATGAGACCGTTCAAGTGCAACCAATATCTCTTCCTTCTTTTTATTTTTTAAAAGGTACACCCTATTTTGATGAGACATTACAAAAAGCAACTATTAAGCAAGCAAAGGCTGTTTTTATTACTGCCGATCAATATAAACCAGAAAAAGATGCGGACAATCAAACAATTTTAACGATTCTTGCGATTAGAGGTTTTTCTTCCACCCTCCCTATTTTTGCGGAAATATTAACAGCAGATCAACAGAACAATGCTATACGCGCTGGCGCTACTCAGATCCTATCTTCAAACGAAACTATTGCCTCGACATTTTCAGACTCTTTTTTACAATATACTAACAATGTAAATAGCATTTAACATAATTTAACATGATTTTTACAGAGAGAACACACTTTTTTAATATTAATGTTCTATGCTGTAAGCAGTTTGATTATAAAAATGGAGGTAATGAAATGACCAAACTTAACCGTCGTAAGTTTTTAACATATGTAGGAACAGGAGTTGCAGCCTTAACCGTTGCGTCATCAGGACTTTCTCCATTAACTGGCCAAGCATTTGCAAAACCATCAACAAGCACAACATCAGGAAAAAAAGGGGACGGACTGAAATTCAAGGCCATTGAACCTTCTAACAAAGACGAATTACTCCTTCCAAAAGGATATCGTTATGATGTAGTAGCAGCATATGGCGATAAAATTAACAAAAAAGGGGATACATTCGGTTTTAATAACGACTTAACCCTATATTTTCCGATTGATCAATCGAGCGATCACGGATTACTATGGGTGAATCACGAGTATTCTAGTGACCTTTTTGTAACAGGCGAAAAAAGTGGAGATACTTATTCCAAAGAACAAATTGAAAAAATGTTATACGTACAAGGTGGATCCATTATTGAAGTGAAAAAAGAAAAAGATACGTGGAAATTAATGCCCGATTCAACATATGCTCGTCGCGTGACTGGACTAACACCGATTACATTAACAGGACCTGCTGCAGGTTCTCCTGCTATTGGGAGTGCAAAAGAAGTACAAGGAACATTCGCCAACTGTTCAGGCGGAAAAACATTATGGGATACTGTTCTTTCTTGTGAAGAAAACTATGAATATACGAGCGAAGCAGCTTCTTTAAACGAAACACATTACGGTTGGGTCGTAGAAGTAGATCCTTTCGATGAAAAATTTACTGTTCGTAAACATACAGCACTCGGTCGTTTTCACCATGAGAACGCTGCGATGGGACTAACAAAGGATAAGCGAGTAGTTGTTTATATGGGCGATGATGTAAAAGATGCTTGTGTGTATAAATTCATTAGTAAAGGTAAATATAACAAAAAAGATGGCAATAAAAATGCCAAGTTATTAGAAGAAGGAACACTATATGCAGCAAACCTAGCAAAAGGAACATGGATTCCTTTAACAATCGAAGAATGGACAAAAAAAGTAGAAGAAGTAAAAGCAGAAGAAGAATGGGGAGAAGAACAACAAGCACTCGCTGATAAAATTCAATCTCTTGCTGATATTTTAGTCCATACACACGACGTTGCTGTATTTTTAGGTGCAACACCAACAGACCGCCCAGAAGATGTCGAAATCCATCCAGAAGATCAATCTATTTACATTGCCCATACAAATAATAGCGATCATGGAAATATTCATGGACATATTACACGTATTATTGAAACAGAAAATGATTTAGGTTCGTTAACATTTGATTTTGAAATTTTCACAGCTGGTGGTCGTCAAAGTGGCTTTAGCGCTCCGGATAACTTAACATTTGATAAAGACGGTAATTTATGGACGGTAACAGACATTTCCTCTTCCAAATTAAATAAAGATGCATTTAAATCATTTAAAAATAACGGTGTATTTGTTATTCCTACAGATGGTAAAGATAAAGGAGTTGCTTTCCAATTCGCCTCTGCACCCGTAGAAGCAGAATTAACAGGTCCTTTCTTTACATCAAACGAAAAAACATTATTTTTATCTGTACAACACCCTGGTGAAGAAACAAAAGATTTAAAAAAGCCAACAAGTATGTGGCCTCATCGAAAAGATGACACAATGCCACGGCCATCTGTTGTTGCTATTACAGGATTTTAAAAAGGAGAATGAATGATGCTTAGTAATCTTGGAATCCCTGGATTAATTTTAATTATTTTTTTAGCACTCATTATTTTTGGTCCAAGTAAATTACCAGAAATGGGGCGCGCAATCGGGACAACGTTAAAAGAATTTAAAAAATCAACACGCGAACTTGTCCATGATGATGATAAACAAAAAAGTGAACAATCTTCCAAATCATAATGTAAGTGCCTACACTCCATAGTGTAGGCTCTGATTTTTTGAACTTCTAGCATTAGGAGGGGATTATGTTGGATCGTGAATTAGACCTTATTGAACACTTGGAAGAAATGAGAAAACGATTAATTATAATCGGCTTACAGTTTTTATTTTTTTTCTTCGTTGCATTTATTTTTGTGAAAGATATTTATCAATTTTTCATCTTAGATTTAGATTATAAACTCATTATTTTAAGTCCTACCGATACGTTATGGATTTATTTTATGTTAGCCGCTGTAGTGGCCATTACGTGCTCGATTCCAGTGATACTCATGCAAATATGGTTATTTGTAAAACCAGCTTTATCAGAACAAGAAAGAAAAATGACGTTAGCTTACATACCCGCAATTTTCGGTTTATTTTTAGTGGGGATTTCGTTCGGTTATTTTGTCGTGTTTCCAATCGTATTACAGTTTTTAATGACGTTATCAGAAGATTTATTTGCCATGAACTTTACAACGATAAATTATTTTCGGTTTATGCTTCACATGACTTTACCTTTTGGTCTTTTATTTGAAATGCCGATTCTTATTTTATTTTTAACAGCACTAGGAATCATTAATCCGTATCGATTAAAAAAAGTACGAAAATACGCTTATTTCGTTTTGGTCATCATTTCGGTAATGATTACGCCACCTGACTTTATTTCGGATATTTTGGTCATCATTCCATTATTATTGTTGTACGAATTTAGTATCTACTTATCACAATGGGTATTTCGTAAAAAATTGAATGAAACAATGGAACTGAATCTTCCATAGAAAAAGCCCTCCTTGTCCACTAGGAGAGCTTTTTGTTTGCCATAACATCGAAATCATTTGTGTCTTCATGATTATTTTTTTTACTTCCTTTAAAACCAATCCATAATAAGGAAAAAAGTGAAACGATGATAATAATCATAATACCAACGCTACCTACTAACGTAAATGTCTGCTCAGACATTTTACCCCTCCTTGCTCGATCATTCTTTTTTTATTATAACGTGATTACTAAAAAAACGGTAACAATTAAACGGACAAGTATAATTTTATTGTTTTTTTCTCATGTTAAAAAGGTACGACGCTATAAAGGAGGGAACATTGTGAGTACACTTCAACGTATTGCATTATTTTTAGTCATTATTGGAGCGATTAACTGGGGACTTATTGGTTTTTTTAATTATGATTTAGTCGCTTCTTTATTCGGTGGCCAGGCCTCATTCGTTAGTCGAGTTATTTATGCGATTGTTGGAATTAGTGGATTAATTGTTATTTCACTTTTATTTAAACCACAAGAAGAATTTGTTGAAAGCCCTCAACCATAATGTACCTCACCCAATTCTTTTATCGCAACACGTAATCCACATATAAAAAGGTCAAATCCAATCGCCTCTTCTATTGGATCTTGACCTTTTTTCCTTATACATATTGACGTGTTTTTAATGGGGTTTCAAATTCCATTTTCTCTTCAATAAAAATTTGATGCCAGATCATAAAGATTAATACCGTCCAAATTTTACGGCTGTAGTCCCCTTTTCCTTGGCAGTGATCTTCTAATAATTGTAAGACATATTTTTTTTCTATATATTGGTCCACATTGCTTTCGTTTATAACTTGTTTCGTCCAGTCATAAATTTCATTTTTTAACCAGTGACGAACCGGAACGGGGAATCCTAGTTTTGGACGCATTAATGCTTCTTTTGGAATAATACCTTCCATCGCTTTTCGTAATGCATATTTCGTCGTTTCATTCGTTACTTTTAAATTTGGTGCTAATTTACTTGCAACTTGAAAGACATCCACATCTAAAAATGGAACCCGCAATTCTAATGAATTAGCCATCGTCATTTTATCTGCTTTTACTAAAATATCCCCACGTAACCATGTATGCATATCAATATATTGCATTTTTGTTACATCATCATAAGACGTTACTTGTTCGTATAACGGGTGAGTGATTTGGCGATAATCCACATCCGCTCGATAGGTTTGTAAAAAGGCTTGTTTTTCTTTTTCGGTAAACATTTTAGCATTTCCGATATAACGATCTTCTAATGGTGTCGTTCCACGTTCTAAAAAGCTTTTCCCTTTCATTCCTTCTGGCATTATGCGAGCGATTGCACGTAACATCGATTTTAAAAAGCTCGGTAACTTTTCAATAGGGCGTAAAGAATACGGCTCATGGTAAATACGATATCCACCAAATAATTCGTCTGAACCTTCCCCGGAGAGAACTACTTTTACGTGTTTTCTCGCCTCTTGCGCGACAAAATATAAAGGAACGAGCGCTGGATCTGCTACTGGGTCATCTAAATGCCAAACAATTTTAGGTAGCGTTTCTGTAAATTCTTTTGGTGTCACAATTTTATGAATGTTTTCTACTTCTAAAATGCGAGCTGTATCTTTTGCTAAATCAATTTCACTAAATCCTTCTCGTTCAAAACCAACTGTAAATGTTTTAATATCTGGATTAATTTCACGTGCTAATGCCACTACTGCAGTAGAATCAATACCACCTGATAAGAAAGATCCTACTGGCACATCGCTACGCATATGAATGTTCACAGAATGACGTAATACATCTTGGATTTCTTTGATTGCTTTTTGTAAATCACTTTGTATCGGCGCAAAACGCGGTTCAAAATAACGTTTTATTTCAAACGGTTGCCCTATTTTTTTCTTAATATAATGACCGGGGAGTAACTTGTTAATACTTTCTGACATCGTCATTGGTTCTGGTACGAATTGGTATGTTAAGTAATGTTGTAAACTTACGGGATCTACTTTGTCTTGTCCTTTTGCAAGTAAAATACTTTTCTTTTCGGAAGCAAAATACAATTTTCCGTTTTCTTCATAATAGAAAAACGGTTTGATACCAAATGGATCGCGCACCGCTAAAATTTCTTTTTCTTGTTTGTCCCAAATGACAAAACTAAACATCCCGCGCAATTGGTCTAACGCTTTTTCTCCTTTGTAACTATATAGAGCAATAATAGTTTCTGTATCCGAATCTGTTTGAAACGTTGCACCTAGTGCTTCTAATTCTTGACGAATTTCGATATAGTTGTACACTTCTCCATTAAAAATAATCCAATATCGTTCATTTTCATATGATAATGGTTGCGCACCAGCCTCAAGGTCAATAATACTTAAACGTCTGAAACCAAAACGAATATGTTCATCTGCAAAAAAACCAGAATCATCTGGACCACGATGGGTAATAATCGTTGCCATATCTTCTAATTGCTGTTGTTGTTCTTTATTTAAAATCACAGCTTGATCATCTATATATCCAATAAAACCACACATGTGTCTTCACCCTCCGTTACTATCTACAAGGTTTTAGCCTACTATAAAAATGCATCTTTTTCAATTGTACGCTATTTTATTTCGAAAGAAAACGGGGTTTTGTATCTCTTTTCCTAGAAAATCGCTTTATTCCTTTTTCTTTTTTCGTTATAATCATTGGGATAGAGAATTACATGAAGGACCTTCCTTCTCTTAGGGAGGTTTATTAAAGCAGGTGACTAGATATGCAACCAGAACAATGGACATCCAAACTTGGTTTTATTTTGGCGGCAGCCGGTTCAGCAATTGGGATTGGTGCCATATGGAAATTCCCATACATGACTGGCATGAATGGTGGAGGAATTTTCCTACTTTTATTTATCATTTTTACGTTATTAATCGGTGGCCCACTATTATTATCAGAATTTGTAATTGGCCGACATACACAAAAAGAAGCCATTTCTGCCTATCAATCCATTTCCCCAAAATGGGCTTTTATCGGGTATTTAGGAGTAGGCGCTTCTTTTTTACTTTTATCGTTTTATAGTGTGGTTGGCGGTTGGATTTTACTATATCTTCTAAAAGCGTTGACCGGAACACTAAGCAACTTATCAAACGCACAATACGAAGAAGTGTTTAATCAAATGATTACAAATCCAACCGAAGTATTGATTGCGCAATTTATCTTCATGCTATTTACGATTATTGTCGTGCAAGGCGGGATTGAAAAAGGGATTGAAAAAGCGAGTCGCATTATGATGCCAGCATTATTTATTTTATTTATCGTATTAGTGATTCGTTCGATTACATTAGACGGAGCAATGGAAGGAATTCGTTTTTTATTGCAACCTGATTTTTCAATGCTAACCCCAAAAACATTGTTACTAGCGATGGGACAAGCATTTTTTTCGTTAAGCGTCGGTGTTTCGGTAATGGTAACGTATAGTTCTTATTTAGCTAAAAATGAAAGCTTAGTAAAATCAACGAATTCCGTTATTTTTCTTAATATTTTCATCTCACTTTTAGCCGGACTTGCGATATTCCCAGCCGTTTTTGCTTTCGGGTTTGAACCAACCGCTGGACCAGGGTTAATTTTCATCGTCCTTCCAGCTGTTTTTAATCAAATGGCATTCGGACAACTATTTTTTATCATATTTTTAGTATTGCTCGTTTTTGCTACCTTAACGTCAGCCTTTAGTATGCTTGAAATTATCGTTGCATCTGTTTCCCGCAAATATCCAAACAAACGACGGAAACTAACGTTTATTTCTGGCATCCTTATTTTTATCGTTGGTATCCCATCAGCACTCGCATTTGGCGTGTTGCAGGATATGACGATTTTCGGAAAAAATATTTTTGATGCAGCAGACTTTTTAGTCAGTACGATTTTATTACCATTAGGCGCTTTATTTATTTCTATTTTTACTGGCTACATCATGCCAAAATCGCTATCAGAACAAGAAATTGCCATCGCTTCTCCATTAGGAGCAAAAATCTACCCACTCTGGCGATTTATCGTACGTTACATTGCACCCATAGCCATCACAATCATCTTTTTACAAAGCCTCGGACTAATTAAATAAAAAGCGCAGGGAGGCTCATTTAACGACTCCCAGAGCTGGATTATAAAAAGCAGAGGGCGCCACAAACTGAATGACACAAAAAAACAGCAGGAGAACAAATTATACTTGTTCTTCTGCTGTCTTTCTCTCTAACCGTTTTTCGATATAAACATCAAATGCTTCTTTTAATACTGCAAAAACTGGTGTTGCAATAAACATTCCTAATACCCCTAACGTTGCACCGCCGATGACGATTGCTAAAATGACCCAAAATGGACTAAGCCCTACTTTATCTCCTAAAATTTTTGGTCCTAAATAATAGCCATCAAATTGTTGAAGTAAGAAAATAAAAATCCCAACCCATAACGCATCTAATGGAGAATGGAACAACGTAATTAGAATAGCAGGTATCATCCCAATAAAAGGACCAAAATATGGAATCATATTCGTAATCCCTACGATAATACTAATAAGCAATGCATATGGAATATCTAAAATGAGTAACCCGATAAAACAAAGAATCCCAATAATCGTAGAATCAATAATTTTTCCTACTAAAAACTTAGAAAAAACCGCATCTAATCGTTTGAAAAAAACAAGTAAATAATCAGCCATGCTTTTCTTAAACATCGCTTGAATGATTTTAGCTGCCCCTGCTCCGAATTTTTCTTTGTCATACAGCATGTAAATCGCGATAATTAACCCTAATAAAAAGTTAAATAAAGCAGAAGTGATAGTGACGACTCCACTAATTGTTTTGTTTAAGACCACATCCACAAATGTCGTGGCCTTTTGAATCCATTCTTTCGAGTAATCTTCTAAGTACAACACGGCTTCGGAGTTTTGAAATTTTTCATTTTTAATAATAGATTCTGTTATCCAATCATTCATCTCATATACGTAACGAGGGGTATTCGATAATAAGGTCGTCGTACTATTCACCAGTCGTGGTCCAATAAACATGACAATAATAAATAAAAAACCGATCACCAATACGTACACAATGGTAATACTTATCACACGATTAATCGTTAGTTTTGCTTCAAGCACATTGATTAATGGTTTTAATAAGTAAGCGATTAAAAATGCGATTAAAAACGGCGTTAAAATAGCGGAAAAAGAAGATAATTTTTCAAATAAAAAGTCACTTTTATCCGCCAGTTTATATAATACAAAAACTAAAAAAATAAAAAACAAATAAAAGGTTGGTGTCCGATTTCTCAA
This sequence comes from Massilibacterium senegalense, assembly GCF_001375675.1. Lineage (NCBI taxonomy): Bacteria > Bacillati > Bacillota > Bacilli > Caryophanales > Bacillaceae > Massilibacterium > Massilibacterium senegalense. The sequence goes on from NZ_LN831786.1 coordinate 1,552,537, forward strand.
CGTCCCCTATCTCCTTATCTCCATCATTCTATATTTTTACACATTGATTTTGTTTCACATCCTCATCCGTTATTCGATGAAGTTGATTTAGAAATGCTATTTGGAAAGAGCCAATCCCGCGATGCCCTGCTTCTGCATACGCAAATTCCCCTGCAACAGCATATGTCACGAGCGCATTTTTTGTGCTTTCAAAATAATCTTTTGTATTTCCTACAAAAGCCGCAACAACCGCTCCCAATAAGCAACCAGTTCCCACTACTTGATTCATAAAAGGATGTCCATTCCGAATAATAGTGGTACGCGTCCCATCTGAAACAACATCTTCTGGCCCTGTCATCGCTACAATCGTATTATATTTTTGCGCTACTTTATTTGCTACTTGTTTTGGATGTGCAGAAGTAGATCCGTCCACCCCACGTACGTTTGCTGTACTTCCAGCTAACGTCGCAATTTCTCCACCATTGCCACGAATGACGGTTACGTTTATATTCGTTAATATAGATTCTGCCACTTTTTTTCGATACTCTGTCGCACCTACACCAACAGGGTCAAACACAACTGGTATCCCACATTCATTCGCACGTTTTCCAGCACGAAGCATTGCTTCTACTTGTTCATCTGTTGGCGTACCCATGTTGATTAGTAATGCTTGTGCTTGCTCCACCATGTCACTTGCCTCATGAACAGATGCTGTCATGACTGGAGAAGCACCAATGGCTAATAGACCATTTGCGGTAAAGTTCATGACCACTTGATTCGTTAAACAATGAACGAGCGGGTGGTTTTTACGTACAGAATCAATATTGTTCATCTTTTTTCTCCTTTTTTCTATTTTATGTATAAAATCATGATTTTCTGTTTACAATAATGATAAGTTTCCAACTATTCCCCTTTTGTAGGTAAAGCGATTTTATGATCGTTTTACCTCTTTTTATTTTAACACAATATATCCGTAGTATTTACTGTTTGTATAAAAAGATAATGCACCTTGCTTTCTTATTTTGTTCCCTAATGATGAAAAAAATCAACAGGAAGACAATTCCTGTTGATTTTTTATTAAAAAAAGAATTACTGATACTTACGTACGAATTCACCAATTCGTTTCATTGCTTCTTGTAATTGGTCAATTCCTGTAGCATAGCTACAACGGATGTGCCCTTCACCACTTTCTCCAAATACATGACCAGGTACAACGGCTACGTGTTGCTCCATTAATAATTTTTCAGCGAATTCTTCACTCGTTAATCCTGTTGGCGTAATATCAGGAAAAACATAAAACGCTCCCCCTGGTAAATGACATGGTAAACCAATTTCACGGAATGCTTTTACGATATAATTGCGGCGTTGATGATAACTTTTAATCATTTTATTCATATCATCTAAACCGTTACGTAATGCTTCAATAGCAGCAAATTGCGACATGGTAGGTGCACACATAATCGCATATTGATGAATTTTTAACATGGCTTGCATAATTTCTTTTGGTCCACAAACAAAGCCAAGACGCCATCCTGTCATTGCAAAAGCTTTAGAGAAACCATTCATTAAAATCGTACGTTCTTGCATCCCTTCAATATGAGCAAAACTTGTATATTCTTCGTCATACGATAATTCGGCATAAATCTCATCGCTGAAAACAAGTAAATTATGACGGATTGCAACGTCCGCTATTTTTTCTAAATCTTCTTTATTTAATACTGTTCCCGTCGGATTATTTGGGGAACAAATGATAATTCCTTTTGTCTTATCTGTAATGACTTCTTCTAATTGTTCTGGTTGAATTTTAAACTCATGTTCTGGTAATGCTTGAACGGTAATCGCTTTCCCACCTGCTACTTCTACTAACGGTGTGTACGAAACGAAACATGGCTCTACGACAATAATTTCATCCCCTGGATTAATCACTGCACGCAACGCAATATCTAATGCTTCTGACGCACCAACCGTTACAATGATTTCTTCTTTTGGATCATACGAAACAGAAAATCGTTTTTCCATGTAATTGGCGATTTCTTCGCGTAATTCTAAAAATCCTGCATTCGGTGAATAAGCGGTATATCCTTCTTCTAGCGATAAAATACTAGCTTCCCGAAAGTTCCACGGTGTGACAAAATCCGGTTCCCCTACCCCTAAAGAAATAACATCTTCCATTTGCGAAGCGAGGTCAAAAAAACGACGAATTCCAGAAGGCTTCATCGTCCGAGCGGTATCTGATAAAAATTGGTCAGGTGTAAATGGTTTTGTTGTCATCGTTATGGTTGCACCAAGATTCGGCGATCTTGTTCTCCTTCACCAAAAATCACACCGTCATGTTTATACTTTTTCAAAACAAAGTGTGTTGCTGTTGAAATAACGGACTCAATTGTTGATAATTTATCAGATACAAAACTTGCTACTTCAAGCATTGATTTTCCTTCTACTTCTACAGATAAATCATATGCCCCGCTCATTAAATACACCGCTTGCACTTGAGGAAAACGATAAATACGTTCTGCTACTTCTTCAAATCCAACACCACGTTTTGGTGTCACTTTTACGTCAATTAAAGCTGTGACAATATGTTCTTTTTTTACTTTTTGCCAATCAATTACGGCAGAATAACTCACGATAACTTTTTTCTTTTCTAATTCTTTTAAAATGGACTCTACTTCTTCCACTGAAAGGTCTACCATTTTTGCTAATGTATCAATGGAAATCCGACCATTTTTCTCGATAATCTCTAAGATTTGGACTTCTTGATTACCCATTCTAGAAACCCCTTCCTACTTCTATATAAAGAAATATTCCATCAGTATGTATGGATTACTGATGGGAAAATAAACGTATCCACCCTTTACTGACAGTGTAATTCCCATTTCATTGTTCGTACCTCATAAAAAGAGAATCCTACTGCCTAGTAATGAGAGATAACGTAACCATAACATCACAAGAAATGTGGATTACAGTACAGGTCGATTGTTCCAATTATCTCCCTTTAAGTTGTGATTATCCCTCTATATTTTTCGTGTATCTATGTTTTTTTTCGGCAATAACTTTTTCATTGTTTCGAAAGAGAAATAATTACCCATTATTATAGCAGAGATTTTTTAATTAGAACGAAATATCATTCATTTCTTTTAAAAATTATGAAAATTCATTTTGATGTAAAAGTATTTTCCATCAAATTAATGAATAAATAAAAGCAAACGTTGTTGTGAAATGTTTACTTGTTAGTGACCCTATTGTTTGATTGACACATGGTGCAAATAGGTATTCAAAACAGAAGTTCATCAACTAGAGAAAAAGAAACGGAATGGGCAAAAGATGTAGAAAATGCACATAAAATGAATTTCAAAAAATTTCTAGTTTACCTTTTGATTAAGTCATTGCAAACACAGGAATAAAAGTAGAACATTTTCTAGCTCAAAGTTAATGAGTAAAGCAGGCAACTTTATGCCTGCTTTACTTGTTCTTTTAGTTTCCTAAAATCTGTTGGAAATTCACATTCTACCGTCATTTGTTCTAGCGTAAATGGATGGGTAAACGTTAATTTTTTCGCATGAAGTGCTTGACGTGTAAACCGAAGCGGTGATTTCTTCCCGTATAACGGATCCCCGATTAATGGATGTCCAATGGATTGAAAGTGAACGCGAATTTGATGGGTTCTTCCTGTTTGTAAAATAGCCTTTACCATACTTGCCTTGCGATACGTTTCCACAACATCGTATTCTGTTATCGCTCGCGCTCCCTTTTTGGAAATGACGCGCCGATTTGGATGATGCCTATCTTTACCGATTGGTTGATCGATTATTCCTTTTTCTTTCTTCATTTTTCCATGAACCAGTGCATAATATTGCCGATGAATGAACCGAAGGCGCAATTGTTCATCTAGTAAACTTTGTGTAAATGGGTCTTTCGCAAATAGGACTAGACCCGTCGTATCTCTATCTAAACGATGAACGTGGCGAACTTTATGTCGTTGATTGGTTTTTTGATAATAAGCGGCGATTCCATTCGCTAACGTTTGACGCTCATTCGGTTCGTTTGGATGAACATCTAGTCCCGCTCCTTTGTTTACAACCAATAAAAAATCATCTTCATAACAAATCGAAAAATTTTTTATGTGTTCGTTTGATAAAACGTCGTTTTCTTCTTCTAGTAATAAGTGTAACTGTACACAATCATTCGTTGTCACCGTTTGCTGAATCGTTGCTTTTTTTCCATTTAACTTAATACCCTCTTCCCGAATGAGCATTTTTACGAGTTGCTTAGAAAGAGGCCATTCTTCTTTTACTAAATAATCTAATCGTTTTCCATTACATGAAGCTGGAACAGTAATTGTAAGCCATTCCCCTTCTATTTTCATATATTCTTTTTGAAAGAGTTGTGTCATTTTGCAATCCTTTCTTTACGTATAATAGCCAAAATCAATATTTTCTCTTATACTATAATAAAAATACAACCTAAACAAAAGAGGCGATTTTTTATGGTTATTTTAAAAACACAGCAAGAAATTGAAGGCATGCATGAAGCAGGTAAGCTCCTTGCCGAGTGCCATAAACAAATAGCAAAAATCATTAAACCAGGTATTACAACGTTACAAATTGATCAATTTGTAGAAAAATTTCTTGCAGAACATAATGCAACTCCAGAACAAAAAGGATATCACGGATTCCCGTTTGCAACGTGTGCTTCTGTGAATGAAGTTGTTTGTCACGGCTTTCCGAGCGATACACCATTAAAAACCGGGGATATCGTAACAATTGATATGGTGGTAAAATTGAATGGCTATTTAGCAGATTCTGCTTGGAGCTATGCAGTTGGAGAACTATCAGAAGAAGCACAAAAATTAATGGACGTAACAAAAAAAGCACTTTATTTAGGCATCGAGCAAGCAGTTGTTGGCAACCGTATCGGTGACATCGGTCATGCAATTCAAACGTATGCAGAGGGCGAAGGTTTTTCTGTTGTTCGCCAATTTATCGGACACGGCATTGGAGCAAACATGCATGAAGACCCTGAAGTACCTCACTTCGGAAAACCTGGTAAAGGGCTTCGTTTAAAAGAAGGTATGGTTATTACGATTGAACCGATGATTAATACTGGCACATTTGCTGTACGTGTCGAGTCAGATGGTTGGACAGCAAAAACTGCGGACGGTGGTCTTTCTTGCCAATATGAACATACACTTGCCATTACAAAAGATGGCCCACTCATTTTGACAGAACAAGATCCATCGTAAATTCCTATCATGTAAAAAAACCGGTTATCTAGCAAAAAGTAGATAACCGGTTTTCATTTTTATTGTAACAATTTCAAGATTATTTCTTGTTGTTGGTTTGCTTGTGCAAGTACAATAAGCGATACTTGATAAATCGGTTTGCATATGACGATAAGCCATCTAGTCACTTGGATGACAATTAATTCTTATGCCAACCACCCTTTTATATTTTTAAATAATGGGACACCTTATATAGTTGTCTTTTTTGTTTTTGCAATAATTGTAATGTTTCTTGTTTCAATTTCTTTACTTGCTTCACAAATTGAGCATATTCTATTTGTTCTAATTCTTCTAATTCACAGCCATGGCAAATTAAATCCACAATTTCATCACTAGCTTCTGCTTTTTTTAATTGAATAGCCATTTTTGGGTGAAATAACAATTCTTCTGCTTCTTTTAATGTAATGGAGCCATTTTCCAAACTGTTTAATAATCCAACAGCATAAATTCCGATGATTTTTTCCATATCCCCTGGTTCAAAAGCAATCTCAAACTTCATCTACATCCCCACTTTCTTCTCTCACATTCCATAACCCTTATACATATTTACGAACAACCCCTAATTTCGCTACCATTTTTATTACTTTTCTATCATTATATCAACTTTTTAGAAAATTCTCTTTTTATTCGCTTACAATCTAAAAGTTAACTTATAAAAAAATATAGTTGACATTAAAAATAAGATTGATTATTATTATGTTAACAATAATCAACTAGGAAGTGAACATATCGTGAAACAATCATTTAAAGCTATCGATATTACATTAATCGCTTTATTTGCTGCACTTATGGCAATAGGCGCGAATGTAACATCTTATATTACAGTAGGGGCTGTTCCGTTATCGCTGCAACCATTTTTCGCTGTGTTAGCAGGGGCATTATTAGGACGTAAACGCGGAGCAATTGCAATGATTATCTATCTTTTAATTGGACTTATCGGTGTTCCTGTTTTTGCACAATTTGACGCTGGAGTAAAAGCAATTATCGGACCTACTGGTGGATTTATTTTAGCGTTTCCTTTCGTAAGTTATTTCACCGGTTTAATTATTGAAAAAGGCAATTCTAACAAATTAATGACCTTTATGGTTGCTTCATTTGTAGGATTAATTATTACATATGTCATCGGTACAACACATTTATGGTTATCGTTAAATTATGTAATTGGAAAAGAAATGTCTTACACAGCTGCTTGGATTGGGATGGCATCATTTATTCCAAAAGACATTATTTTCACAATTTTAGCAGGTGTATTATCACCGCGAATTTACCGGGCAATGAATCACTCGAAAGCTATTAGCTTTTCTTAACACACCTAGCTTGCAGATGAAACATCTGCAAGCATTTTTTATATAACATAAGAAATATGGGGGGGCATCATGAAGAAAAATAGTAAAGTGTATGATTTAACGATTGTCAGTATGTTTGCTGCTTTAATGGCCATTGGGGCGAATATTACCTCTTGGCTACCTTTTTTACAAATCGGTGGAATTCCCATTACGTTACAAACCTTTTTTTGTTTATTAGCAGGATGTGTGTTAGGACGTCGTTTAGGAGCACTGTCAATGATTGTGTATGCTTGTCTCGGGTTAGTAGGTGTTCCTGTATTCGCTGGATTTAAAGGTGGAATTGGGGTTATTTTTAGTAGTACATTTGGATTTGTTTTATCGTTTATCGTTTGTGCGTATTTAGCAGGTGTTATTGTGGAAAAAGCAAAACAACCAACCTGGTTTACCTTTTTAATTGCTTGTATGGTTGGTGTTGTCATGAACTATGTCATCGGGACAAACTATATGTATGTTGCTTTAAAGTATTTTTACGAAGCTAGCGATGCAATTAGTTACGCCACTGCATGGAAAATTATGCTTGTCTATTTTCCCGTAGACTTTTTAACGTCTGTACTCGTTGTTTTATTTGCACCGAAATTATATAAAGTACTTCCTCATTCTTATGCTCCATCGCGAGCATAAAAAAGGGTGATGGACATTTTTTCATCCATCACCTTTTTTTTATAAAATCATTGCCGCAATCCAACCAAATACTAATAAAGGAATATTATAAAAGATAAATGTCGGAACAACGGTATCCCAAATATGGTTATGTTGTCCATCCACATTTAATCCGGATGTTGGTCCGAGAGTACTATCACTAGACGGGGACCCAGCATCACCAAGTGCTGCAGCTGTACCAACAAGAGATAAAATAGCCATTGGGCTAAATCCAAGTTCCATTGCTAATGGTACATAAATCGTCGCAATAATTGGCACGGTGGAAAAAGAAGAACCTATTCCTAGTGTGACAAATAAACCGACTAGTAACATTACTGCAGCTGCAATTGCTTTGCTTCCTTCCATCATCGAAGCGGCATTATTTACTAACGATTCTACATCGCCAGTTTCTTTTAACACTTCCGCAAATCCAGACGCAGATAACATGACAAATCCGATAAATGCCATCATTTTCATTCCATCTGTCAACACATTATCGTATTCTCGCCATTTAACTGCTCCACCTAAATAAATAACTAAAATCCCTACTAATGCACCGATAATCATATTTTTTGTATACAATTGCACAGCTAAAGCGCTCACAATTGCCATACATGCAAACAAAATACTTCTTCCTGTATACGTTCCTGTTTTTACTTCTACATTCGTTTCAAACTGATGATAAGTTCGTTCTTTTCGGTAAAAAAACCAAGATAATAAAAGCCCCATTACCATTCCTGCTACTGGAATAAGCATTGCTTTTGTAATCGACAAATCTGCTATATTTAATCCATTAGATTGAATATTATCTCGAACGATACCATGAAATATTTCACCAAATCCAGCTGGAAATAAAATATAAGGCATCGTTAAACCAAATGTAAGTGTCGTTGCAATCATTCGACGATCTAATTTTAATTCATTCATTAAAATTAACAATGGTGGTACTAAAATAGGGATAAAGGCAATATGAATCGGAATAATATTTTGTGACATACAAGCCATCAATAATAGCATCCCAATCAATAAACTTTTCATTGCTGCCGTTTGTGTATTGCCGTTTCCTTTATTAAAAAATGTTGTTGCTTTTTCCACTAATAAATCTGGCAACCCAGTTTTTGAAATCGCAACAGCAAAGGCACCTAACAATGCATAGCTCAGCGCCACCTGTGAACTACCACCAAGGCCTCCACTAAATATTTCGATTGTTTTTGCTAAAGACAATCCGCCTGTCAAGCCACCGATTAAAGCACCAATCACAATCGAAAGCACGACATTCATTCGCAATAAACTTAACATCAACATCACCAAAATGGCGATAATAACCGCATTCATCGTATAATCCTCCGCTTTCGTCTGCTAAATTATTAAACTGCTAACACGCTAAAATAAATTATCACGAAATAACAATGGTGTCAACATTTCGACGAAAATAACGCTAGAACCTGTTAGATCATTTCTAGAAAACCTTAAATAAAAAGACGCATCGCTCCCACTAGAGCAACACGTCTTATATCGTTGATTATTTTTTAAATTGTTCTGCTAATATAGCAAGTGTACGAACCATCGCACCAGTTGCACCTTTAGGACCTAAATCGCTTGCTTTCGATCCATATGCAGTACCAGCGATATCCAAGTGAATCCATGGTGTGTTTTCAATATGTGCACCGATAAATAATCCCGCTGTAATACTTCCAGCTAATCGCCCCGGAGAATTATTTAAATCTGCCATATCACTTGTTTTTAATAAATCATAATATGGCTCAAATGCTGGTAGTCTCCATACGTATTCTCCTGCATCCACAGCTGCTTCTAAAAACGTTTCAAAAAAGGTTTCATTGTTCGTAATCGCACCCGTTGCAACGTCTCCTAACGCAACCATTACAGCACCTGTTAACGTAGCAATATCGACAATATAATCCGCACCTAATTGTTTCGCATATGCCACGCCATCTGCTAAAATAAGGCGACCTTCCGCATCTGTATTTTTTACTTCAATTGTTTTTCCACTTAATGCAGTAATCACATCTCCTGGTTTTAACGCAGAACCGTTAATTAAGTTTTCTGTAGATGGAATAACCGCTAATACGTTCACGTCTGGTTTTAATTCCCCGATAATTTTCATCGCCCCTAAAACAGAAGCAGCACCGCCCATATCGCTTTTCATTTCTTCCATTCCTTTTGCAGGTTTTAAAGAAATACCACCCGCATCAAAGGTAATCCCTTTTCCGACAAAGCTTAATACGTCTTCCCATTTTTCTTTTCCGCGATATTTAAGAACAATCATTTTCGGTGGTTGATCGCTTCCCTGGTTTACTGCTAATATACCCCCCATGCCAAGTCGTTCCATGTCTTCTTTTTCAAGTACTTCATATTCCATTCCATACTGTTTCGCTAACTCAACTGCTTCTGCTGCTAAATCTGTTGGAGTTAATAAATTACCTGGACGATTTACTAAAGAACGAGTGAAGTTCGTTCCTTCTCCAAACGTATAGCCAACTTCTAGTCCTTCTTTTAACGCCACTTCTTCATTATTAAAAAATACAGATACATGACGAAGCATTGCGTCTGGACGATTTTCTTTTTGTTTATAATCAATTAGTTGATAACTAGCTAACGAACAAGCTTCCCCGAGAGCACGTGCTAAATCATACACCGATAGCTCTTCCACCATAAACGTATCAAATAATACCGTCATTTGTTCTAAGCGAGCACGATTCACTTGTTTTACTAGTGCTCCGAATGCGTCTCGTGCTTTCATAAACGTTAATTTTTCTCTTTTACCTAATCCAACAAAATATAGTCGTTTCGCGCCAATTTTATGAAAAGTATGTACGCTCGAAATTTCTTTGTATCCTTTTTTTATATCTCCGTCGCGCATTAAATCACGAATCGCTCCATCTAAAGCATCATCAATTTCTTTGATCACTCCTTTTAATGGCTTTGATTCATTAAATAATCCGATAATGAGTGCCTCTGTTTCCTCTTTTAGTTGATAGTTAGATTGAATAGTAAACATTTTTATTCCTCCTTTTATGCTCTATTTCATCATACTCCTTCTATTTAAGGATTGGAAATCATCTGATATTGTTCAATTAAAGCATCTAATCGTTCTTTTTCTGTTAAAATCTCTTCATTTTTCTTCACCCTAATTGCACTACACGTTTGTTGAATTAATACCCCTCTTTGATTGATTAATTCTTTTAACTCTTTCCGCACCGCTTCATCAAGCAACCCTTTCTCATTCATGTAATCAATAGCATCGTATAATCGAGCTAACTCATTAGATGCGACAAATTGATACCATTCTTCTTTTTGTTGAAAAAGCCGTTGTTGTTCTATCACTTCTTGATCTGAAGGACCATGAAGATAGTTTTCATCCATCACAGAAGGTTTATGTTTTTCTAATAAGGTCAATAATTCATCAGATTCATGAATAGAAATATACAACCCATTCCCTTTTTTTGCTATCTTTTTTAATTGTTTTTCGTTCGCTTCATCTGGATGAATCCCGAACACATAGAAATGATGTTGAAAGGAATCAAAATGTTTTGCTACTTTTAATGGATCTTTTCCACACGAATCAGTGCCACTACTTAAAAGATAAATATAGTTTTTACTGTCCGTTTCTTTTTCAAGCATTCGTTTAGAAGATAATAATGCGTTTGATAATGGTGCTTCTTTTCCTGTTTCTAATGTAGAAAGTGCTGCATTGATTTGTTGTTCATCATATCGTTGTAATGGATAAATAAAAGAAACATTTTCACATGCAGATGATGATTGCGTATCTTGGTTATGGCCGAACATTTGAATCGCTATTTGAGCATCTTCTGGTAATTGTCTTGCAAAATGTGTAATGGATTGTTGCATAAACCGGATATTTTGTTCATTCGAAACAAATGATTCCATCGTTTCACTCATATCGACAATAAATAAAACATTTAATTGTTTTTCTTTTTTTCCTTCTTTGGAAAACTCATCGATTGTTTGAAAGGTAGGAAGCAAGTCTTGTTTATATGATGGTTGGAATTGATCAATTTGTTCGGATAAATATGCATAATCAGCCCCTACATTGTAAAGAAGCATTTTATACCACCATTCGGCATCTGCTTTTGTTTCTTTTTTATTTGCGAAATAACGAATTTTCTTTTTTAGTTCTGGGAGAATCTTTTTTTCATATTGGGTATAATATTGTTCCAATGATTCTATTTCCGTATCAGGTAGATGTTTATTTAATAACACACCTTGTTTCGATGCTAAAAGTTCTGTTGATGTCGTCGGAATCTTCATTTGTTCCATTTTTTCCTTTTCCTCCATCGAAACGGAGCATCCAGAAAGCGCAACACTACTCCATACGAGTAAAACTGAAAAAAGGACGATTACAAATTTTTTCATTCTTCTCCACCTTTATCACTCAGTAAAAGTTCCAAAAACGGGAGCTTTGGAAGTTTTTTCACTTGTTCAAACGAAACCATCTCTATTTCTTTCGGTATCACGTGTAGGCATTCATCTATAAAAACAATAACTTCCTCGATATTTACTCCCCAATAAGAAGGACGATAGGATTGAAGATAATGTTTCGCTGTTTTCATCATTTCACGTGCCCCTTTTATATTTCCATACCCATAATGATAAAGTGCAACACTCATTTGTAAGAGACCTTTAATAAATAAATTTTCTCTATCTGATAACCAAATTTCTTCTAATAAATCATGACAGGTATAATAATCTTCTTCGTGAAAAGCAACAAAAAACTGATAATATTCGAGAGGATACGTCATTTTCATCTCTCCTTCGAGTTACAATCAAGGATTTTTTTTATCATGAGCGAATACATACTAGGTAAGAAGAAAAGGAGGAATAAAACATGCGCTTAGTGTCTATTTGTCCAAGTAATACGGAATTATTAGGGTACTTAGATTTAATTCCAAACTTAGTGGGGGTGGATAATGATTCTACGTGGCCAGCAACTATTCAAAACATCCCGAAAGTTGGCCTTGATTTACAAATTGATATACAAAAAATAAAGTCTCTACAACCAGATCTCGTTTTAGCATCATTAAGTGTTCCGGGAATGGAAAAAAACATAGAGCATTTAAAAAAAGAAAACATTCCGTACATTGTTTTAAATCCCTCTTCTCTAGATGATATTGCCAACGATTTACAAACGGTTGCCGACCTAACCAATAAAAAAGAAAAAGCAACCGAAATTCTTTCACGCTACCATGCCTTTATCCATCATTATAAAGAACTTGCACAAACAGTTGAAGTGAAACGATCCGTATATTTTGAGTGGTGGCCTAAGCCGGTGTTTACCCCTGGAGGAACGAACTGGCTAACGGAAATAAGTGAATTGTGCGGAGCAACGAATATTTTTTCAGGCAAACCGATTCCAAGTGTTCAAACCGATTTTTCAGAAGTAGTTCGCTTAAACCCCGACATGATGTTTATGGTATGGGTTGGGGTAGAAGAACAAAAAATGAACGTACAACATTTTAAAAAACGTGAAGAAAGCCACTTACTGACAGCAGTAAAGCAGAATCATTTATATTCATTGGAAGAATCTTTATTTTGTCGTCCGTCTCCACGTTTATTAGTAGGCATGAAAAAATTAGCTTCCCTTATTCACCCAACGATTTTCCCGAAAGATGATGGTATCGATCCCCTTCTTTAGCAATCGGTTTGTTTATATACAAAAAAGAACGCTATCTATCCATAGCGTTCTTTTCCCTAAACAGATAAGGAAGATTGCTCATTTAATAATTGAATTTCTTCTTCGGTAATCTTCCCATCTCCTCTTTTTACAATAAAAATATCCACTTCTTTTTTCCCCCATTCATTGTATACATCTTGTACTTTTTCAAAATATAAATCAATCCGACTACCTTTAATTTTCGAACCAGTGTCTGCCACAACCCCATATCCGTAACCAGGTACATATAAAATCGTACCAATCGGAAAAATAGTAGGGTCTGCTGCTATCGTAGAATAAAGGTCTCTTCTCACTTTTACACCAGAATACGTAATCCCATAAGCAGGATGTGCACTTGTTTTTCCTGTAGATTCAATTCCCGCTGTGTATCCTGTTGCTAAAACTGTCTGCCGCTCTAAGGAGGATAATTGACGAGTATTGTGCATAACTGTTTGCACCGTTTTTGAAATTTCGGTTGCTTCCCATTTTGTCGCAACTGCTCGTTCTGGAATGATACTTGTACTAATCATGATGACGAAAAACATGACAATCCATTGTTTTTGTCTCCATATTTTCATTCTTTTACACCTCTTTCTCCCATAGCATGGACGAGAGAAAGGCGAATTATACAAAAAAAAGAGAGGATTTTTCCCCCTCTAAAACATTTGATATCCTTTTTTGCGTAACGTTTTAATCGTCACACCGGCTAAAACCGAACCAACAAAACCGGTCGTTAAGATGACGATATCTGCCCCCCCAAGCTTCGTAAAGCCATTTAAAATAGCAGAAACAGAAAACTTCGTATCTAACATTTTATAAACAATCATGAAAACAACGATTGGATAAATCAGTGCCATTAACCACGTGACACGCAAAATCATATTTAACAAAAAGCCAATTCCAAAAAATAAAACGAAAAACAATAACATCGAAATAATAAGCATAGGAATACTCATCGTATTATTTTCCCCCCTCAAATGTAGTATTTCTTTTTGGCGCTAAAATTTTATAATCGGTATAACCGAACACTTGGTCAATCGCAAGTGGATGAACGTGTAAAGCGGGCGAAATTGCTTCTTGAAGAAAAAACAAAACAATTTGACTTGTCTGCGGGTGTTGGATTAACTCTTCTCTCGAAATAAATTGTGCATCGAACAGTTCTTTTTCTTCTGGCTGCAAAAATCCTCCGATTGGACGCATATAAAATAAAACCATATTATCGCTAATCGTATGGTTAATCACACCAGTACGAATTCCTGCAAATTCCATTACTTCTGCGTGGATGCCTGTTTCTTCAAACACTTCTCTTTTCACCGCATCCTCCATCGTTTCACCCTCATCAACAAACCCTGCAGGAAATGACCATTTCCCTTTTAATCCGCTATATTTCTTTTTTACTACTAAATACTTTCCCTCTATCTCAACAATTCCTGCCACAGCAATCCAAACGTTTTCTCTCTTTTTCATCGGACCCTCCCCCTAACAAAACAAAAAGAGCAAAAGGTGTAATACCCCTTGCCCTTTATTTTATCAAAGGTTCACAAAAAATTAAAACATGTTTAATTTCCCTTTTTTAAGTACTAATTTCATCCCACCAAGTAAGAATAAATAACGGTTATCAATGACCTTTTTCCAGAATGCAGCTTGTCCGCCAAACACTTTCTTGTCACCGATTATTCCGATTCCATCTTTATCACCAAGAGATGCTACAGTACCTTTTGGTTGGTATTTAAATTCTTCTAAATCTGTTTTATCTTGGATTAATTTTTTCACATTGCGGGCACAAACGTACGCTTCTTGGATTGCAGCTTGTGCAGTCGGTGGATAAGGACGTCCATTTTCTTCGTTCATAATTAACGCACAATCCCCTACTACAAACACATCGTCATATCCTGGTGCACGTAAATCTTTACGTACCGGGCAACGACCGCGATTTACTTCAAATCCAGATTCCCCAACGATAGAGTTTCCTTGTACCCCACCAGTCCAGATAACCGTACGCGCTTTAATTTCTTCGATTTCTTCTCCTTTTGCAATTTTTACGCCTTCAGGAGAACATTCTTTCATAAAAGTACCTGTTTTAAGCTCGACACCATGACGCTCAAAGAAGTTCGTCGCATATTGTACTAATTCTGGGTCAAAGCCAGGCATGACAGTTGGTGCACCTTCTACGCTAATAATACGCACTTTTTCACGAGGAATATCGTATTCCTTACATAATTCTGGTACACGGTTCACAAATTCACCTAAAAATTCTACACCAGAGAATCCTGCACCACCAACAACAAATGTTAATACATCCTCTTTCGGCTCAGGTAAATTGTTGTATTGCGCAAACATAAGCTCAATATGTTGACGAATTTCTCGGACAGCATCTACATTGACAATTCCAAATGCGTGTTCCTTTAAGCCAGGAATACCGAATGTAGCAGATTCAAATCCTAATCCAATAACAAGAATGTCATAATCAATTTCCCCGTTATTTTCAAGAACTACTTTTTTCTCATCTTTTTTAATTGTGTTGACTGTATCTTGAAGGAACTTCACTTTATTTTTATCAATTACATCGTCGATTAAAATACGTGTTTGATCATGATGTAATGTTCCAGCTGCTGGTTCATGCAACCATGTTGATTGATAATGATAGTTGTGTTTGTTCACAAGAATAACTTCTGCTTCGTTTGAACTAATTAATTTTTGCAAACGAACAGTAGTCATGATACCACCGTAACCCGCTCCTAAAATTACAACTGTTGGTCTACTCAACCCCATCACTTCCACCTTTATTATTTTTTGTTCCATTCAAGGAACTCGTTCATATTGTGACCCATTTTCAAAAAACATGACAAAAAAGTATGTTCACTCTTTCACATAGTATGCCACAAAAATGTCATAATCATTATGTATATCATTTTATGCTTTTTTCTTATGGTTTTCAATCTTTTTTTATAAATTCTGATAATTTCCCACGATATTGTCAAGATTTTTACGATTATTTATAAATGTAGAAGGGTATTATGAATTAAAATAGAAGTGTCTAATGTAGGATGATTGATGGTTAAGGAGGAAATTTTTATGAAAGCAGTTCAAGAATTATACGATATTACAGTTATCGGTGGAGGACCTGTAGGAATTTTCGCAACTTTTTATAGTGGTATGCGACAAGCTAAAGTAAAGATTATCGAAAGTTTACCACAACTCGGGGGACAACTTTCTGCATTATATCCAGAAAAATACATTTATGATGTTGCTGGTTTTCCGAAAGTAAAAGCCCAAGATTTAATCAACAATTTAAAAGAACAAGCTATGCAATTTAATCCAACTGTTGTCTTAAAACAATCTGTGGAAAAAGTAGAAAAACTAGAAGACGGAACATTTCAAATCTCAACAAACGAAGAAGTCCATCATTCTAAAACGATTATTATTACAGCAGGGATTGGTGCTTTTCAACCTCGTCGTTTAGACCTTCCAAATGCAATGCAATACGAAGAAACTAATTTACATTATTTTGTGAACAACTTACATATATTTGAAGGTAAAAAAGTAGCCATTCTTGGTGGTGGTGACTCTGCCGTTGACTGGGCACTTATGCTAGAGCCAATCGCGAAAGAAGTAACCATTATTCATCGTCGCAACAAATTTCGTGCACATGAAGCGAGTGTACAAAATTTAATTCATTCAAACGTTCGAGTTAAAACCCCATATCAACCAGTTGAATTGATTGGCAATGATGAAAAAGTAGAAAAATTAGTCATCCAAAATGATGAAAGTGAAAAAGAAACGATCGAAATTGATGACTTAATCGTGAATTTTGGATTCGTATCAACACTTGGACCAATCAAAGAATGGGGACTTGAAATTGAGAAAAATGCAATCGTTGTAAATTCTAAAATGGAAACGAGCGTTCCTGGTATTTATGCTGCTGGTGACATTTGTACGTATGATGGAAAAGTAAAACTAATTGCTGCTGGATTCGGTGAAGCACCAACAGCCGTGAACAACGCGAAAGCATACATGGACCCAAATGCAAAAGCACAACCACTTCATAGTTCGAGTTTATTTGACCAAAAATAATTTTTTAGCTGTCGTTATGTGCGACAGCTTTTTTTAATATAAAAGGTAAAAAAATAAAGTATTTGCTCACGCTATCTAAAAAATGCATGAGAAAATACTTTATCATTTGGAGTTATTATTTTTTAACCTAGAGTCATGTATTTAGCTTAAAACAACTATTGAATATCCATTCTAATTTAGCACTCGCTTGGTGTACCGCTGTTATCTGCTGTTTTAAAGCTAGATCCACATCCACATGTAGAAATTGCATTCGGATTATCGATGGTAAACCCGCCGCCCATTTCATTTTCTTGGAAATCAATGATGACACCTTCAAGAATTGGCGCACTTTGAGGATCCACTACAATTTGAACACCATGTTGTTCAAATTGTAAATCATCTTCTAATACCTCATCGTCAAAACCCATTCCATATGATAAACCGCTACATCCGCCACCACGAACACCAATTCGCAAACGAAGTCCTGGCTCATTATGCTCTTCTAACATTTCTTGCACACGTTTCGCTGCACTTTCTGTTAAAGTAATCATTTGTTCTCCTCCTTTTACGTCAAGAAATTCACTTTCCTTGTATCTTGTCGCTACCTTAAAGTATTTGCGTAAAGCTGTTTTCACAAAGATACTTCTTTCATTATACTCTATCGTGTATTTATTCGTCATCTAATCAAGCTAAAACATGTAGTATTTTTAATAATTTATTATGTAAACGGTCTAATTTTTTACTATATTCTAAAACGACAGGATGGTTCATGCCTAAATGCATTGCTTCTTTAATCATTTGACAGCGAATCTGTTCCATTTCTAATTCACATTGCTCGATTAACTTTTCGCTTGATGACTTTTGACACATAATCCCCCTCCTTGCCATTTCCATTAATCGACTTAATTTTACCTTTTTTTATCACAGATTACAAATAATTTATCATCTTTTCATAGTGAAAAGATGATTTAGCAATAAATAACGTTCTTCAGTTGCCACAGTTCTTATTAAAATTTATAATGAGAGAAGCATTTTCTGATTATGGAAAGGAGCCAATTTAATGAATACAGACATCCACAATCCACTTGCTCCCATTCGTCAAAAAGTTGAAAATAATGAACGTCTAACATTTGAAGACGGCATTACTTTAATGGAATCAAATGACTTATTATCGATTGGCCAAATGGCAGATATCGTTCGTAAACGTAAAAATGGGGATAACGTTTATTTTATCCAAAATACACATTTAAATTACACAAATGTTTGTTATTTAAGTTGTAAATTATGTGCATTTGGTTTAAAACCAGATGATCCAAAGTCTTACTCTTTATCTCTCGAACAATTAGAAGAAAAATTTAATGGCATGCAAGGAAAAGGTTTTACTGAATTACACATTGTTGGTGGTGTTAATCCTAAATTACCGTTTGAATACTATGAAACAATGATTCGTTTAGCAAAAAAATATAATCCAGATATTCACGTTCAGGCGTTTACAGCAGTAGAAATTGATTATATTGCTCGCGTTGCCAAACTTTCTGTAGAAGAAACGATTCATCGTTTACACGCTGCTGGTCTTGGTTCTATTTTAGGGGGCGGCGCAGAAGTATTTGATCCTGAAATTCGAAAAATTATTTCAGGTCATAAAACAACAGCAAAACAATGGTTTGACATTCATCGTATTACACATAAGTTAGGCATGAAATCAAATGCATCAATTATTTATGGTCATATTGAAAAGCCAAAACATGTCATCGATCATTTAATTCAGTTACGCGAATTACAAGATGAAACGGGTGGTTTCAATGCCTTTTTTGGATTCGGTTTTCAACCAGAAAATACAGAATTAGCAAAAGAGTACAACCTTACAGGAGATACAACTGGTTGGTATGATTTAAAAATGTTAGCAGTAGCACGATTAATGTTAGACAACTTTGATCACATCCGCGCTTTTTGGATGATTACTGGTCAAAAATTAGCACAAGTATCGCTAGCTTTTGGTGTCGATGATTTAGATGGAACAGTCATGGAAGAGCAAATTGTGCACGCTGCAGGAAATGAATCTGTTCACATGGTGCCAAAACAAGGTTTTATCGATATGATCAAAGAAGCAGGGCGTATTCCAGTAGAACGAGATACTCTTTATCATGTCATCCGCACGTACTAAGAAAACTAGGGGGCTTTACAGACATGGACATTTTAACACAAGATAAAACGTTACATGCCATTGCTGAAAAAGTAAAAAATCATGAACGTTTAACAATAGAAGATGGCTTATATTTATATGAAACAGAAGATTTACTGACAGTTGCTCAATTAGCAAACTACGTCAATAACGAAAAAAACGGAAAAAACGTATATTTCATTCAAAATATGTACATCAATCCTACCAATGTATGTGAAGCTAATTGTTCTTTTTGTGGATTTAAACGTAAACCTGGAGAAGAAGGCGCATACACGATGAATGCCGAACAACTTCTTCACTATGTACAGGAACGTTGGAACGACAACATTCGTGAATTTCATATCGTTGGGGGACATAACAACGAAGTACCTTTTGATTATTATTTAGATACGATTCGTACGTTAAAAAAACATTATCCACATGTTACAATTAAAGCGTATACAGGAGCGGAAATTGAGTTCTTCTCTCGTCTTGCAGGTATTTCAATGGAAGATGTGTTAAAAGAACTAATAAAAGCAGGACTTGATACGATGCCTGGTGGTGGAGCAGAAATTTTAACCGAACGGTACCGCGAAAAAATGTCACCAGAAAAGGCGTCTACCGATCAATGGTTAGAAGCACATCAAATCGCCCATTCCCTTGGATTAAAAACACATGCAACGATGCTTTACGGTTTGATTGAAACGAAAGAAGAACGTCTTATTCATATGGACCGTGTTCGTCGTTTACAAGATGAAACAAATGGTTTTATGGTGTTTATTCCACTTGCAGTACAACCGAAAAGTATTAATGCCAGCTTAAAACGGAGAACGAGTGCATTTGATGATCTTCGTACAATTGCGATTAGCCGCTTAATACTTGATAATTTCCAACATATAAAAGCATACTGGATTAATATCGGGGTACAATTAACGCAAATGGCCTTAACGTTCGGTTCTAGCGATATTCACGGTACACTTGTAGAAGAGCGCATTTCCCATGCGGTTGGCGCTTTAACTAGCCAAGGTATTACTCGCGACGAATTGATTTACTTAATCAAAACAGCCAATCGTGTACCAGTAGAACGAGATACATTTTATAATGTCATTAAAACATATTAACGAAAAGACCTGACAAGTAGTCAGGTCTTTTACTATACAAAGGTAAGGAAATGCTCTATACTATACATAATATAATATTCGACTAAATCTATCTTCGGGGCAGGGTGTAATTCCCGACCGGCGGTTATAGTCCGCGAGCCTTTTTGGCAGGAACTGGTGAAATTCCAGTACCGACAGTATAGTCTGGATGGGAGAAGATGCGGTGTACATATGTAGCTTAAAGACACACTGTTTTTAAGTTTATTCTGTAACGACATTTTCTCCCTATAGTGAATTATCGCTATAGGGATTTCTTGTTTTTACGCAGTCGTACGCCATCTAAACAACGAAGTAGATTGGTCATAAAAAGGAGTGTATTTTTTATGAATAACCAATCAACCAAATTGAAACGACTTATTACCGTTTCTATCTTTAGTGCCATTTCTTATTTATTAATGCTACTAGATTTTCCGTTCCCAGGCTTTCCGCCATTTTTAAAAATCGATTTTAGCGAAGTGCCAGCTTTACTTATAACCATTATTTTCGGTCCTATTGCTGGAATTTCTGTAGAAGCATTTAAAAATATCTTGCATTATATTTTTCAAACACCACCAACAGGCATTCCAATTGATGAATTAGCAAACTTCATCGCTGGTGTATGTTTCATTTTACCGACTGCTTTTATCTTTCAAAAATTACGTACACAAAAAGGGCTTACAATCGGATTAATTTTAGGTGTAATCCTGATGACACTTACAATGAGTGTGTTAAATTATGTTGCTATCTTCCCTGCTTATGCATATTTTATGGGAATGGAATTACCAAATAACATGTTCCAATTCATTGCAACCGCTATTGCACCATTTAACCTTGTAAAAGGACTCATTATTACTGCTGTATTTTTATTGTTATACGGTAGACTGAAACAAACCATTCAAAAACAAATATAAAAATCAAACCGCTTGTCCTATTTTTAGAACAAGCGGTTTTTCTTATACACTCTCTCGCTTTGCAAAGGGAGTGGTTATAGCCAATTAAAACATCGGATTTTCTTCTAAAAATTGATATACATTTTTTACTAATTCTTCTGGTGTTTCTGCACTGACTACTTCTCCATTTACGAGGCAAAATAAATGTTGTGAACATTTGCCACAGTGACTTAAGCAGCCGTATTCAATCACATCTAAATCGACATCACGTTCTAATTCAGCACGAGCTTTTTGTGCACCATTTGCTAAATTCGTTATGCAAAACTCAATAATTGGATTCATCTTTCACCTTTCCTTTCTTCATGTCCATTATATCGTATTTTTCTTTTTCGCTTAAGAAATTCATACTAGTTTATAATAGGAAATAACAATTATTAAAACAGTTGTTTTCATAAACGTTATTCGTTATACTAAATGTGTACGTTTTCATTCAAAAATTTGTCACATAAAGAACAAATTTTACAAGTTATTCACAATCCTAATAAACACCACATTATTTGATACGGACAAGTTTTGATAAAGTGATTCTTCTTCAATCATACATAAGGTTATGAGCTACTGCTGAAGGAGATGAACTTATGCCACATTTACGAGCAGTAGAACCTTTACCAAGCGAAAAAGGTTTTTCCGCCCGTTAATGAGGGGTAAAAGTGCACAATTAAAGGGGACATGTACTCATGAGTAAACTAGTCATCTTAGGTGGTGGTTACGGAGGATTACGGATTATTCAAGGGTTACTTGGAGCAAGTGACTTACCGAAAGACCTTGAAATTACATTAATTGACCGTGTTCCGTACCACTGTATGAAAACAGAATTTTATGCTTTAGCCGCTGGAACTGTACCCGATCAGCACATTCGTGTACCTTTTCCAACGCATCCTCAATTAACCTTTAAATTCGGAACAGTTGAAAAGGTGGAATTAAAAGACAAACAGGTAGTGATGGAAGATGGGGAAAACCTTCCATATGATGATTTAATTATCGCTCTTGGCTGTGAAGATAAGTATCACGGTGTTCCAGGAGCAGATGAATACACATTAAGTATTCAAAGCGTCAATCGTTCACGTAAAACATACCGCACACTTCTTGCATTAGGTCCAAATCAAACAGTTGGAATTGTTGGTGCTGGTTTAAGTGGCGTTGAACTTGCCAGCGAACTTCGGGAAAGTCGACCAGACTTAAACATTATTTTACTTGACCGCGGAGAAATTATTTTATCTAGTTTTCCACGTCGTCTTAGCGAATATATCCAATCTTGGTTTGTTAAAAATGGTGTAAAAGTGATTAACAACGCTAATATTACAAAAGTCGAAGAACATATGCTATACAACGACGGTGAACCAATTCCTTGTGATGAAATTGTTTGGACAGCTGGTGTACAAGCAAATAAAGTCGTTCGGAATTTAGACGTTGAACACGACAATTCTGGTCGCGCAAAATTAACGGAGTATCACCATTTACCAGAATATGAAAATGTGTATGTCGTTGGAGATTGCGCTAGTCTTCCTCATCCACCAACGGCTCAATTAGCAGAAGTACAAGGTGACCAAATCGTTTCTGTACTTTTGAAAAAATGGCACAATGAAGCGTTAACGCCACTACCGGAAATTAAACTAAAGGGTGTATTAGGCTCTTTAGGGAAAAAATCAGGATTTGGCTTAATGGGTAATACCGCTTTAACAGGGCGTGTACCACGTCTGTTAAAATCAGGGGTATTATGGATGTACAAACGTCATAGTGGATAAAACGATAGAGACTTTCTCTATCGTTTTTTCTATTTGCTCCATACCTGATCTAGATAATCAAAAATCAATTTTAATCGTGGATTCCCTTCTGAAATAATTTCATCATTTATCACAATAACAGGAACAATCATTTGCTCCTCGATAATTTGTTGAGCAAAAGCATCTTTTGGATGAATGGGATGATTGACATTCACATATTCTAAAACGAATGGAACTGTTTCTTGATACTTTCTTTTCAACGCAGCTTCTAGCCATTCAAACGTATCTTTAGAAGACGGAGCATGCGCACAAGTAGAGCAAGCAATTTGTGCTCCATATACAATTATGTGAATCGCTTTTTGATTCATTTGTCATCACCTTTTCTTATTATACAAAAAATTTTGTCAATTCGGAATTATATTTATTATATTCAAACGTTGTTAATAGCATTTTTTATAAAAACCATTTATAATGTTGTATAAAAAGGAGTGTGTTCATAATGGAAATAAAAGAACAAGTACAAGAAGTATTAGAAAAATTACGTCCGTTTTTACTTCGTGATGGTGGGGATGTTGAATTAGTGGATATCGAGGACGGTATCGTTCGCGTACGTTTGATGGGAGCTTGTGGTAGTTGCCCAAGTTCAACAATTACGTTAAAAGCAGGAATCGAACGTGCTTTATTAGAGGAAGTTCCTGGAGTAAAAGAAGTAGAACAAGTATTTTAATGATAACATGTAAGCTCTTATTGTTTAAATAAGGCTTCTTTATACAGAAAAGGTTACACTTTTATCGTGTAACCTTTTTTCATTCTGTGTATTCTTTTTAAGCCGATACAGTATGATTTTTTAATACAACGACACCTTTTTCATCAACTTGTAATGGATGTGCCTTATAAGTTGAAAAAGTATCCTCCACTTTTTTGCTTACTTCATGGCTCATTCCTTTTGGAACAAAAACAAGAAGCGTCGGTCCCGCTCCACTTAATGTCATTGCAAATGCTCCTTGTTCTTTTACAAAAGAACGAATTTCTGTAAAGTATGGCAAAAAGGTTTGCCGATATGGTTCATGGAACACATCTTCTTCCATCATTTTTCCGGCCAATTCATAGTTTTCTTGCATAAGCGCCATAAGGAGGACATTGCTCACTGCACTACCACGAATCGCAGTTGCATAAGGAAGTTCATTCGGTAACACTCCACGTGCTTCTTCTGTTTTTAATTCAAAGTCAGGAATTAAAGCGATTAGTTCAAAAGATGGTACGCTTGCCTGTAAAACGAACGTTTCTTCTTCACTATGCACCCCAACTACTAATCCACCGTAAAGAGACGCAGCAACATTATCTGGATGTCCTTCTAGTAAACAAGAAAAACGTAACTTTTCTTCTACTGTCATCACATCGCCGAGCAATTGATTTGCAAGTTCAATCGCAGCAATAATAGCAGAAGCACTACTTCCTAAACCTCGTGCTAACGGAATTTCACTATGCACAACTACACGGCATGGAGACAATTCTTTTCCGTAGTGTTTCGCAATTTTATCTGCCACTTGGTACATCATATTTTCTTTACCAGTTGAAACACCTTTTAGCATATCTGATGTTGATTCGAAATACCATGTATCATTAGGATAAACGTCAAGCGTTAAATATTTACTCACTGCTAACCCGATAGAATCAAAGCCAGGGCCAAGATTGGCACTTGATCCTGGAACAATGATGGTAAACATTTTACTTTCCACTATTTTGCACTCCCTAAAATGTGTTCCATAAATGCTTGCTCATCGTTTGGTAAAACAGTTGGTTTTACTTCTACTGTATCCATTGCTGTGTCTGGATCTTTTAATCCATTTCCAGTAAGAACACATACGATTTTACTTCCTTTTTTAATTTCACCAGATGCTACTTGTTTCATCACACCTGCAATCGATGCAGCTGATGCTGGTTCACAGAAGACACCTTCTTCACGAGCAACTAAACGATATGCTTCTAAAATTTCTTCATCCGTTACAAAATCAATTTTACCATTTGATTCTTTTGCAGCATTTACTGCTTTATCCCAGCTTGCTGGATTTCCGATACGAATAGCTGTTGCAACTGTTTCTGGATTTGGAATAGCTTCCCCGCGTACAATTGCCGCTGCACCTTCAGCTTCAAAACCACGCATTTCAGGAAGACCTGTTCCTTTTTTCTCATTATATTCTTTAAAGCCTTTCCAGTACGCTGTAATGTTTCCTGCATTCCCAACTGGAATTGCTAAAATATCTGGTGCTTGCCCTAATTGATCACATACTTCAAATGCTGCTGTTTTTTGCCCTTCGATACGATATGGGTTTACAGAGTTAACAAGTTTTAAATCTGATTTTTCACTAATCGAACGAACGATGTCTAACGCATTGTCGAAGTTTCCTTGAATTTCATAAATTTCTGCACCGTACATAACCGCTTGGGCTAATTTTCCTAATGCGATTTTTCCTTCTGGAATCACGATAATCGTACGTAATCCAGCACGAGAACCGTATGCTGCTGCAGCTGCAGAAGTGTTTCCAGTAGATGCACATACAATTGCTTGTGCTCCTTCTTCTTTTGCTTTGGCAACCGCCATCACCATTCCACGGTCTTTAAAAGAACCTGTTGGGTTTAATCCTTCATATTTTGCATATAATTCAACACCAAGGCGTTCTGATAGTTTTTCAAGCGGAATAAGTGGTGTATTCCCTTCTTGAAGTGATAACATAGGTGTGTTTTCATTTACGGGTAAAAATTCTTTATATTGGTGTAGTAAACCTTTCCAAAGCATTACTTTTCCTCTCCTTCAACACGATAGCTACTAACAACTGTATCTACAACATCCAATTTTTGTAGTTGTTTTACAATCGTATCATAGTCTTTTTTATTTGTATGATGCGTAACGATAATAAGTTCAGCAAGACCTTCTCCACGATCTTTACAAGGAAGTTGTAGAATCTTCTCAAGACTCGCTTTGTATTCGGCAAAAACAGAAGTAATTTGTGCCAGTACGCCGGATTGATCTTTTACTTGTAAACGAAGAAAATATTTCGAACGAATTTCTTCTGGACTTTTTAAGTTTTTCTCGAATTGTTCAAAGACATACCCTTTTCCACTTACACCGAGACGCATATTTTTTAATACGGTTACTAAGTCTGAAACGATAGATGTTGCTGTCGGAAGCTGTCCTGCTCCTGGTCCATAAAACATCGTTTCCCCTACTGCCTTTCCGTATACATACACAGCGTTATACTCATCATTTACACTTGCTAATGGATGATTGTGTGGTAACAGTGTCGGCTGTACACTAACAGCCACCTTCCCATTTGTTTCTTCCGCCATTCCAATTAATTTCATCGTATATCCCAATTTATGGCTGTATTGAATATCTTCTAATGTTACGTTTGAAATTCCACATACATCCACATCATCTAAATCAATAGACATCGAAAAGCCAAGACGAGCTAAAATAGCCATTTTTCTTGCGGCATCTAATCCTTCTACATCGCTCGTTGGATCTGCTTCTGCATATCCTAAATCTTGCGCTTCTTTTAATACAGCATCATACGAAGCACTCTCTTTCGTCATTTTCGTTAAAATGAAATTTGTCGTTCCATTCACAATCCCCATCATTTTCGTAATCCGATCACTAGACAATCCGTCCACTAATGTACGAATAATTGGAATACCACCAGCAACGGAAGCTTCATAATATAAATCGCATCCATTATCTGCTGCTACTTTTAATAATTCTGGTCCATAAACAGCCATTAAATCTTTATTCGCAGTCACAATGTGCTTTTTATTTTTTAATGCGGTTAACAACCATTGACGTGTTTGTTCTACTCCACCCATTACTTCAATCACAACATCGATATCGTCGTTTTCGATAATATCCTCGACACGATCTGTTAATTGTGCTTCATCAAAATTAACATCGCGTTTTTTTGCTAAATCACGAACTAAAACTTTTCCTACTTTTACTGGACAACCAATTTGATGTTGTAGCTTCTTTTGGTGTTTTTCAATAATTTTCACAACACCGCTTCCGACTGTTCCTAATCCAAGTAGTCCAACTGTGATTGTATCTTTCACTCTATTCACTCTCCTGTACACTATTAAAATACAACTGTTCTCTATTAATGGACATTATAGTAAAGAAACGTGGCAATGACAACCCTTTTTCATCGAAAATCACTAGCTGTACTACTACCTATTTTAATGCTACACACGTTCTTTTAACATCTGTATAATTTTTTCATACAATTCTGTTGGATGTTCCGCAACGACGCGTGTTTCCTCCACAATTGCATGATATTTTTCACTACAAATGTGACAATTCCCAATACAAGAAAATGTGGCCACTTCTGCTTCTTTTTCAAGCTTCTTCATCACAGCATCGGAACCATTCAGACGATTAATCATACAACATTCAATGGTTGTCATTTTCGTCACCTCGTTTGACCCATATTTACTGCAGTTCCCATATTAAATTATTTAATATTTTACCATATTCAAAGATTTCAGACACTATATCGTCCAAAACTTTTCGTGAATATTTCTTCCATTATTATTTCCCCATATGCAACCTTTCTATTTTTTTGCCGAACTTCCATCCTCTAGCCATGAAATTGTCGGAATACTAGAAGGGTATGTTTGCTTCATCGACTGATATACTTGTCGCAACGCTCGTTCTATCATTGGAATTTTTTGTTCATATTGTTTCAGGACGTACTGCATGTATTTTTTTTGTTCATTTGTCTTTATTGTTGCCCATCTTTCTACTATATTTAACAACGTTTTCGGATAAAGTAACCGTCCGAGAAATAAACGATACGCTCCTTCAAATAAATCCGTTTCCTCAGCATATTCATGAAAAAATGTTAAAGTTTCCGTAACATTCCCTTCTTCTATCATAAAACGAACATACTCCGCTACATCCCGAATAGGATGATCAATAAAAAGTTGATGATTAAAAAAAGCATACGCATCTTTATCTCGCCATAGCGACTCTGGAAACGAGTCAAAACAAACGGTTCCTTCCATTAATAAATATTCCCGCTCGTACCGTTCTACTTCCCCTATTAATTGTATCGATTGGTCAAGCAAGCCGTACGTATATAAAAATAAGGCATGTTTCGTTTCATCCTTTATTTCTTTTTCCCATTCTTTGCATTGTTGATACCTCTCTTCAAATAACAGATGCCACATGCCAAGTTGTTCTTGTTGTAAATGTTGTTGCGCATAAATCATGCCTGCTTGATGAAACCGTATAAGACAATTAGCATCAAACGTGCGTTTCATCGGAACAACCTGAAATAATAACCACTGCTGGTCGTTAAACGAAGCTAATTGAATAGACTTTTCCGTCGGTACGATTGTTGCTACCGGTTCTCCCAACCGTTGAAGAACGCTTGCAATGTCACTTGACGTTCTCACATCGTCTTCTTTCATCGTCGTTTGCATCCATACATACAATTGCTCGTTATGATAAAAATAATAATTATTTTCATGCATGAAAACCTGCTCAATTGGTAAATCATATAACTGTTGTATCGTTCGAATCATTTCTCTCACCCCTTCCCATACATATGTCGTTTCTAGTGATTTATGAAAGGATGATGATAATGAGTACGCCATTATATGAGGCAGCAATACAAGCGTTAAAAAAAAGAGAAGTGACACTTGATCATATTGCCGATTTAGTTCTTTTTCTTCAAAAAAAGTATTATCCAAATTTAACGAAACAGGAATGCCAGCATAATATTTGTCGCGTCTTAAATAAAAGAGAAGTGCAAAATACCATTTTAACTGCCGTAGAGCTGGATATATTAGCGGAAAATAAACAGTTAACAGAACCACTCCAGACAATTGTCTATTCAGATGATGGATTATACGGTGTAGATGAAACATTAGCTTTATCGATTATCCACATTTATGGATCCATTGGATTTACAAATTTCGGTCATTTAGATAAAGAAAAGCCAGGTATTCTATCGCACTTAAATGCCCATAAAAACGGATCTTGTCATACGTTTTTAGATGATGTTGTTGGGGCCATTGCTGCTGCGGCTGCAAGCCGTTTAGCACATAGTATTGCTGAAAAAAAAGAAGGCTAGAAGATCTATACAATCTTCTAGCCTTGCTCTTACTTTTTCTCTATTTTTTCTGCAAACACAATCAACCGCTCTTTAGAAGAATGCGCGGGATGACATGTAATCAACGTGACTGTTGACTTTCCATCTACAGGTTCTAACACTTCTACTGCATCTGGTTTTACAATTTGTTTGTCATACACACGATATTCGTATTTTCCATCCGCTGTTTCAATAAAAAATGTGTCTTTTTCCTCTATTTCGTCTAAACGATTGAAAAATTCACCGAATGTATACGACCGATGACCAGCGATGGCGAAATTCTCTCCCTTTTTCCCTAATCGTCCAGATTCCGGGAAATGCCCTACCGCATAACGTAAATCTTCTGTAGAAGTTCCTTCGACAATTGGTACGTTTAAATCAATTTGATCCATACGCAACATCCCAACGGCCAATTGCGATGTTGCTTGGCCTGTATGCTCCAAATTAGTTGTACCATCTTGTTCGTTCAACTCATCAAAAGATACATTTTGATAGGAGGCGATTAATTGTTGTTGCTTATAGTATGTGAAACCCTTGATTGCCAAAACAGTTATAAGAAGCAAGACCCCGCTAATAATAAAAAGATTAGCTACTTTTTTCAACATGAACACTTCCTTTTACAAAGTAGTAAATAAAGCGTCCCTTATTTACTACTTATCCAAGGGTGCGTTATTTACATATTGAAACGAACTTTTCTTCTTAAAGCAAAGCCTACTGCTAAAAGTGCAAGTGCTAAAACTACTAATACAGTTTGGTTCATAAATGAACCTGTTTTTGGAAGTTCTGTTGCACTTTTTGTTTCCTTTTCTACTGTTGGCACAACAGATGCTTCAGTTACTTGTGGTTTTGTGTCTGGTTTTGCTACTACTGGTTTCACTGAATTATCTGCAGGAGTCACAGTACCATTGTTGTCATCGCAAACACAATCATTGTTATTGTTACCTGGTACATTTGTGTCGTCACCTGGTTTGTTTGTGTCATCACCTGGTTTGTTTGTGTCATCACCTGGTTTGTTTGTGTCATCACCTGGTTTGTTTGTGTCGTCACCTGGTTTGTTTGTGTCATCACCTGGTTTGTTTGTGTCGTCACCTGGTTTGTTTGTGTCGTCACCTGGTTTGTTTGTGTCGTCACCTGGTTTGTTTGTGTCGTCACCTGGTTTGTTTGTGTCGTCACCTGGTTTGTTTGTGTCTGTTTTAGTAACTTTTAAGTCTTCTAAAACACCTGCATGAACATCCCCTAAAATTGGAGTGTCTTTTGTATCAAGAATTACTAATCCTGAATGCTCTACAACAATACCATCTTTTTCAAGAGTACTTTTTTCACCTACACCTGCATGCGCATCACCAATTGGTGTATTTTTTAAATCTACTAATACAATACCAGATTGGTCGAATTTATATTCTGGTGTTTCTGTTTTACTTTTTTCAAGTACACCTACGTGTGCATCACCGATTAAAGATTCTTGAAGATCTACCCCTACTACTCCTGCACGTTCTTTAGAAGTTGTTGCTGTTTTTTCTGATTGACTTCCAAGTACAGATACATCTGTGTTTTTTGCAAGGATAGAATCTTTAATTTGTAAATTTACAACGTCTTTCCGTTTATATTGGCGATCTGCATCGTTTGATTCACGGTCTTCAAGTACTCCTAAGTGAACTGTTCCAAGCACTGGTAACCCTAAATCTAGACCAAGTAAAGCATTTTTCTTTTCAGTCGTTACTACTTGAGTAGGTTGACTTGGTGCTGGTTGTGTTGGTTGTTGAATTTCTGTTTGTTTTGCTTGTTCGTACGCTTTTTCAACAGTTGGTGGAATAATTGGATCTGGAATATTAGATTCTACTTGAGTTGTTTCTGTCACTTGTACTGCTTCTGCTTGTGTAGTTTGTACAACTTGTGCTGATTCAGCAACAGGTTGTGCGACTGCTTTTGTTTCTTCTACTGTTTGTACTACGACTTGTGGTGCTTCTTCTACTGTAGTAGTTGCAACATCCTCTACCATTACTGCTTGTTCAGCTAATACGTTTACTGGTTCTGCTACCTTTTCAAGTTCTGCAGCATCTGCATGGTGTGTTGCAAAGAAAATTGCTGATGCTGTTCCTAACGTTACGACTAAATTTCTCATGGTTCTAGATACATTCTTGATATTCATGTTATCTCTCCTCTTCTAATTTTAAATTAAACTGCGTAGAAGAGGAGTTTTTGGGGTGGTTGTCCTAACGGTTCTTCGATCCATTGCCCCTTTAAGTAAACCACTTGCGTGACAATTAACGATCCTTCATAAAGGATGTTAGATAGATAACTACTATTCACTATTCCAAAAATTGTATTGCTGTTTCCATTATGTCCATTTGCTGTTTGATTCGTTTCTCCGTTTGGAGTATTAGAACGATAATTTGTTACAGCTACAGGTTCGGTTGGTTCATTTGCATTTTCATAGGAAACAGAGTATTTTTCGCGATCCAATGGAACAATATATGTTGGTTGTTCAATCACTTCTGTTAACATTTCTTGATTTTCTATTGAAGCTTTCGCTGGTAGTGCAACTTCTTGATTTTCTGTTGAAGCTTTCGCTGGTAGTGCAACTTCTTGATTTTCTATTGAAACTTTCACAGGTAGTGCAACTATTGGTTCTTCAACAACAATAGTAGTTGCTATTTTTTCTGCTTCTTTTTCTATTTTAGGCATGATTGGCTTCATATCATGATGATGTGTTGCAGAATCCTCATCTTTATTCATTGGTTGTTCTACATATACTGGTTTTTGACTATTATCTATACCACTACTTGGTGGTGTGCTAGAATCTTCAGAAGGATATGTATTTGATGAATCATTCGAATTAGATGGAGGATTAGTAATTACAGGATTTTCCGGTTTTATAACAGGTACAGTTGGATCTGTTGCTTCTTTAATTTGTTCTGTAATTGTTTCTGCTACACCTGTTACTGTTTGAACCGTATCTTTTACAAGATCAACAGTTAATTTTGTTGTGTCTGTGACGGTATCTGCTACTAAATAAACGACATCATTCACCAAGTCCGTTGTTAAATTGCCCACATCATTTACAGTTTCCACTACTAAATGTTCAACGCTACCGAGTAATCCGCCGACCACACCGCGAAGAAGGTCTTCGGTTATATCTTTAGCACTTGGAGGAGGCGTATTTGTTAACGTTGCATTTGCTTTTGCAGTAATTGCTTCTCGAGTCACTTCTACTACTGCTTTTACAGGTTCTACCACAACGTTTACAACGTTTTCTACAAGATGAACAACTGTTTGAACGGTATTTTCAACAACATGAACAACTGTTTGACCTATGTTTGTTACTGCTTCTTGCAATAAAGTGCCTGTATTTGTACCTAGGTCTCCAAAAAGTTTACCTAATCCGGTTCCAATCGATGATAAAATAGGTAGTTTTTCTTTTGTTGTTTCTTCTACTATCACTTCTTCTTGTTCGTCAGCTTCTAGTAAAATAGGTAATTCTTCTTCTACTGTTTCAAGTAAAGCTTCTTCTCCATTTTCTACAGCTGTCGTTTGTTCTTCCGTTGGTTGCTCTTCTAAAAGAACCTCATCGATTGTTTCATCCGGTTTATTTTCTTCCTGTAAGACTGCTTCTGTCTCATCATTTAGACGATTTCCTTCTACTCCTTCTAATTCGTCAACTGAAAGATTGTCGGCTTCTTCGTCTAAAATAATCTCATCATCACTTGAATTTTCTTCCTTAACAGAAGGTAGTTCGATTGATTCTATTGCTGTTTCCATTTCGTTCACTAATTCACTTGTCTGTTCGTCTATGTTTTCAACCACAAATGGAACTTCCGATTCTGTCACTTGATTCACATTTTTGTCGTTCTTCACCAATGGCGCTACTAATGATTCGAGCAATCCTTTAGATTGAACGGTTGTTTCTTCTACCTTTTGAACATCTTCCGTTAACTGTTCTTTGGCATAGGTGGCAGTTGGTAGAGCAAGTAACGTTCCGATTGTTAAAACAAGTAGACGTAGTCCTTTCAACATTCCACCTCCTTTCCTCTATGAAATTACCTCTATCTTAAGATACATTCCTTCCTTTTAACATCCACATTTTTGAGTAATTTGGATAAATTCACACAACTGGACATTCCATTATATCATGATACCAATTTATAGCACTTTTTACTCAAAAGTCATAGTAAATCCATACTTTTTTCTATATAAGGATAAAATCATTAGTGATAAATAAGAAAAAAGTCCTAAAAAGGACTTTTTCAAAAATGGGATAAAGGAATTTGTTTTATAAAAGATTTTGTAAGTTTTCTGCATAATAAGTAGGCTTTTTATCAACGTGTGCTAAATCACCTAATTGTGACACTCCTGTGAACACGAGCAATGTATCTACATCGGAGTGGATTCCAGCTAAAATGTCGGTATGATAATTGTCACCAATCATTAATACATCTTCTTTCGACAATTGTAGTCGTTGAAGCGATTGGGTAATAATTTCGGGTTGTGGTTTGCCAATAAAGGTCGGTTGAACACTAGTTGCTGTTGTTAAAACAGAAGTTAACGAGCCGTTTCCTGGTAATAATCCCCGTTCGGTTGGAATCGCTACATCTTGATTTGTGGATAAAAAAGTAGCTCCTTTTCGGATGTGCAAACAAGCTTGTGCCAATTTTTCATACGTAATCTTTCGATCAATTCCTACTACGACAACATCAGCTTGCTCCGTTTCTTGCTCAATAACTGGAATAAACATATCTTTTAATGCTTGAAATAATCCTTGTTCTCCAATGACATACACTTTTTTACCCAAATGTTCACGAGATAAATAAGAAGCAGTAGCTAAACTAGATGTCATCACGTGATTCGCAGTCGTGTTAATGCCCATTTTTGTTAATTTTTCCGCCACTTGTGCTGGTGTTTTAGAAGAATTATTCGTTACAAATAAATATGGGATATCTTTTTTGTTTAATTTTGCAATGAACGGTTTAGCTGATTCAATTACTTCATTACCACGGTATACCGTTCCATCTAAATCAATTAAATATCCTTTGTATCGTTTCATCATATCCTCCTTAAAAAACGTATTTTTCAAAGAAAAAAACCGCAACGTAAGGCGGTTTTATGCTTTCACAACATATTCACAACATGAGTCACCATCTGATAGACGACTTTTGCATACAACTTTGTCTGTTTCTAACACTTCGCGATATAGTTTCATTTCACAACTACACGCTTCTTTATACTTTTTCGCAACTTTCGAGATAGGACAGTTATATTGACGAATATGGAACGTACCATCTTGTTTTTTTTCAACTTCTGCCATATATCCATTTTCATCTTGCATTGCAACTAATGCTTCGATTTTTTCTTCTTCTGAATCTAGACGGCGTAACTGTTTTTTATATAAATCTACGAGTCCTTGTTGCCGTCGTTCAAATAATTCTCGAACAACATCTCGACTCATTAACTCTTCTAATTCTTCAAGTAAAGTAAGTGAAAGTTGATCATATTGACGTGGAAATAACTCTTGTCCTTCTTCTGTTAAAAAATACACGTGTAGCGGTCGCCCCATTGCTTGACGAGTCAATGTTGTCTCGACCAGCCCATCTTTTTCTAATGCATTTAAATGACGTCTTACTGCCATTTCCGTAATTCCTAAATGTTCAGCCAATTGTGTCACAGTCATTTCATCATACCGCTTTAATAATTGTAAAATTTCATCACGTGTGGAATGTGATTTTCCCATAGTACTCACCGTCCTATTTTTATTATAAAGCAGGACGTACCTTCTCGGCAAACTTTCTCAACGAAAATGTATAAAAACTATATACATAGTAAAAACAAAGACTTTTTTACTCTGGCATAAAGGCCGATACAGGACCTAATTCATTTTCTAAATACGTACGAACACACATAGGAAATTGTTCGATTGCTTGGATATTTTCTTTTACAGTTTGCTCAATATCACTTGGATTTAACGTTGTATATTCTTGTAACAATACTTTACGTAATCCAATCACTTGTTTTAATTGAATTGTCATTTCTTTTGTAATAACCGTTTCATCATCTAATATGTCGATAATGTCCTCATAACTTCCTGGGTCACGCATAATAAACCCATCAATCATTGCATTTCCAACATCAATCATTGATTCAATCATCATATGAGCAATGCGTTCTAAAGCAAAGTTCTCCATCACACTTTCAAACAAATCTTGTTCGTTAAAAGCCTTCGTTAAACGTTCTAAATATGTAAGTTCTTTTTCGATTTTGCTACGATCTACAAAATACATTTACATACACCCTTTCCATTGTCTTTGATTGCACAAAATTCCCTATAATGATAATATCAAATGCGAGCATAAAATGAAAAAGTTTCACACAAAAGAAAGGATGATTCGATGGCACTAGAAGACCATTTTCTATATGATACGAGAGAAAAATCAGAATCACGCTTTGTTTGTTTTTTAACAGAAAACCGTCGTTTTGATTTGGGAATTGTTCACACAGAACATTTTGAAGGGAAATACCTTGTTCTTGATATCCAATCTAATCGTTATGCAATTATCGGACCAGATGATTTGAAAGAACCAGGTTATCTTGAACACGTCTTCCAATTATCTGAAGAAGATAGCGATGATTTACGCCATTTTCTAGAACAATTATTTTAACGAATAACCCTCCGCCTAGTCCACCATACTATGGGCTAAGGAGGTTTTTTTTATGCCAGATAAAGAAAAAGATAAAGAGACGTTTAGTCATACTGATTTATCCAATGTAGAAACAATGCATAACTTTTTCATTCCAGAAGATTTACCTGAAGGACCATACGGATCTCCGCACAATAATAAATTAGGAAAACGGACACCTTGGAAACCAGGTCAACGTCCATATAGCGCCTTCAACTATGAATTCAAAAGCTTACACCAAGACTTACCAAGACAATACCCAGGAGCTCACCCTACACATGATGACCCAAATAAAAACGAAGAACCGCCCTACACCACAAAATAAAAAAGCAGAGGGCGATCGGGCAGGGGCTAAGTGTAGGAAACTTCCTACACAGTAAAGGAAAAATCCAAGTAGCTATGATTCACTACTTGGATTTTCTTTTGGTTTTACTACTTTTTTTAGCACAAAGTACGAACAGCCGAAATTACAATACTCCAACAAATATTCCTGTAATGCACCAATTTTCGTATCGTATGTAGAACGAGCATTTCGATCGTCATAAAAACCACGTAAGCGAAGTTGACTATATCCCCAATCCCCTACGATAAAATCATATTTATTTAAAATTTCACTATAACGGTCTAAAAACACTTCTTCGTTATAGCCACCTTTTACATCTTCGACTAATTCATAAAATTGATTACCTATTTGGATCAATGCAATCACCTCATCTTATCCTTCATTTTACCATATGGAAACAAAAACGAAAATATAGAAATATTGAATGTGCATCACTACCAGGGAGTAAAAAGTGGCTCATTGGTCTTTTTTTCATCACATAGAACAAAGGGAGTCAGCCATACTATTCATTGAACAAACATCAGGAAGTGAGAAAAAATGAAACGTATTTTTATTTGTATTATTCTCTTTTATTGTTGTTTTTCTTCCCTACAAGTTGCAGCTGCACAACCAGAAATATACGAACAACGATTATCCTTGTATAAAAAATATGAAAACATCTCCCTTATTCCTTGGTACTACCTTGCAGCCATCGATCAATATGAACGAAATATTCATCCAACTTGCGCCAAACAATGGCCCGTCATTAGTATTTGTATGGACGAACGAACGTGGGTTGGTCCATTAAATCCTAATGAAAAAGATGAACATCCATTATCTATTTCCTTTTTTAATGGTATTGGCGTAGATGGAAATGGGGATGGAAAAGCAAGTATCCAAGATGATGAAGATCGTTTATATAGTCTTGTTGTGTCGTTATCTGATCATTCTCATGATATTGATAAAGCCATTTGGAATCGATATAAACGAGATAAAGCGGTTCATTTAATTCGAATGTTCGCCAAAATTTATAAAGATGTTGGACATGTCGAACTAACAGAACGAACTTTTCCGCTCCCTTTAACAGCTAATTATAGCTATCGAAGTACATGGGGAGACCGGCGTGGTTTTGGTGGGCTCCGGATTCATGAAGGAACAGATATTTTCGCCAATTACGGAGTTCCGATTCAATCTACGACATATGGAATTGTGGAAATGAAAGGATGGAATCGTTACGGAGGTTGGCGAATCGGTATTAGAGATACGAATCAAATTTACCATTATTACGCCCACCTGCAAGGTTTTGAAAAAGGAATAAAAACAGGTGATGTCGTCAAACCAGGACAAATCATCGGATATGTTGGAAGCTCTGGTTACGGTCCACCTGGAACACAAGGAAAATTTCCACCACACCTCCATTATGGAATGTATAAAGATAACGGGAAAAGAGAATGGTCTTTCGATCCTTACCCTTCTTTACGAACATATGAACAAATGGAACGAAAAAAACGAACCAATTCGACATAACCAATTGGTTCGTTTTTTTATCTAGTAACGGATGGGTAACTGAACAAGCCCTCCGCTTTTTTAATCCAGCTACAGGCGCTAAGAGCTCGAGTCATACGTCATCTTGCTCCATGAGGAAAACCCGCCTCATTCCACAAGCTGTCTTATGCTTGTCGCTCCTGAACAAGCGCCTTCCGATTTTTTTAATCCAGCTACAGGCGCTAGGAGCTCGAGTCATACGTCATCTTGCTCCATGAGGAAAACCCGCCTCATTCCACAAGCTGTCTTATGCTTGTCGCTCCTGAACAAGCGCCTTCCGATTTTTTATTTTTGTTTTGTGACTCGGACTGCATGGACGACGCTTGCAACTAGGCCACCCCAAATAATAACCATCCCGACAATCATCATAACGACTGCACTTGTATTCATGAGTACGCCCCTTTCCGTTCTTTTATTATCCATCTAGACGTTTTTCTTTTTCCATTTTGTAAAGGATAATAAAATACCTAACAAAATAGTTCCAATTACGACATACACACCATAATAAAGTAAGAATGACCATTCATAGCTGCCGTACGGCTCTTTCACATTTACTGCAATATTATCGTATGTCATATAGCCTAAAACAATTGGTGTTATAACACTTAACATGATAATCCACCAAGAACCTAACTGGATATCACTAACGGCATTGGCATGATCTTGATATGCTTTTAATTTACGTAAAATCCAAGCGATGACTACTACTTCTATAAGTCCTGAGACAGCGACACCAAATGTATTAATGAAGTAGTCGATGGCGTCTAAGAAATATAGACCACCTTTCGTTGCATAAATAATCGATGCTAAAGCAGATAATCCACCACCTACAGTAACCGCCACTTTACGTGACACGTTAAATTTATCTTGAATAGCTGCGATGTATGTTTCTAAAATCGATATTAAAGATGTAATTCCTGCTAATACTAAAGAACCGAAAAATAAAAATCCAAATAATTCATTGAAAGCAGGGAATTGATTAATAATTTCTGGGAAAACAACGAATGCAAGCCCAACACCACTAGATACTACTTCTTCTACTGGTTTTCCTGATTGAACTGCCATAAACCCTAAAGCACTAAATACTCCAATACCTGCTAATAGTTCAAACCCTGAGTTTGCAAATCCAGTAATAAACGCATTGTTTGTTACGTCCGATTTTTTTGGTAAGTAACTAGAATACGTAATCATAATCGCAAAAGCAATAGATAAACTAAAGAAAATTTGTCCGTATGCTGCAATCCACACTTTCCCATCTTTAATTGTAGACCAATCTGGCGTAAAAAAGGCATTTAATCCTTCCATCGCACCATCTAATGATAAAGAACGGATAACAATTAATAAGAACATAAATACTAAAAGCGGAATAAAGATCCGACTTGCTAATTCAATTCCTTTTTTAACCCCTTTAAATAAAATGCCTAATACAACACCCCAAATAACGAGAAGCGGAATGAACACATTTGGAACAATTCCTCCGAATTCTCCAGGTGTATCACCAATTTTTAAATATTTTTCAAATAAAAATGCTTCTGTGTTCGAACCCCATGATAAATCAATCGCATAAAATGCATACATTGATGCCCAAGCAATAATCACGGCATAATACGTTGAAATAACAAAGGCAATTAGTACTTGCCACCATCCGAGCCATTCTAATTTCGGATTAATTTTCCAAAATGTTAGCGGCGATGAGCCACGATATTTTTGTCCTAATGTAAACTCTAAAATTAATAATGGAATACCAGCTGTAAGTAATGCGAATAAATATGGTACGAAAAAGGCCCCTCCTCCATTTTCATAAGCAACAGCAGGAAAGCGCCAAATATTTCCGAGCCCAACGGCTGAACCAACTGCTGCTAAAATAAAACCAGCCCTTGTTCCCCACTGTTCTCTTTGTTCCATTACGAACACCCCCTTTTTTGTTTTTTCTGAAAATTAAGTTTAAAAGTATGATTCAAAATAGTCTGATTATTGTGATGCTAGTATAATTTTAACCTATTAAAATGTCAAACTCATTTTTCTGGAAAATTTCAATAATGAGGAAAAGAAGCGACATTTCTATTTGTCGCTTCTCTCTTCTATATTATATTATGTTGTCTTTTTCTCCGTATATTAATAACAAAAACGAATAAAACAAATAAAAGAAAGGCAGTTAAAAAGCCAAATAAATTACTTTCTGTAAAACCAAATACGATATAGCCAATCGCACTAAATAATGCGGCAATGAGTGCATAAGGGAGTTGAGTAATAATATGGTCCATATAATCACACCCTGCCCCGGTAGATGATAGGACAGCCGTATCAGAAATTGGTGTACAATGGTCACCGAATACGGTACCACTAATCGATGCAGCCATAATTGGTAATAACAACGTAACGTCTGTTTGCATCGCAATTTCCCCAGCAATTGGTAACATAATACCAAAAGTTCCCCAAGACGTTCCAGTTGAAAAAGCCATAAGTGCTCCAACTATAAATAATAAAAATGGTAAATAAGCAACATCAATATGTTGGTTTACAAGACCAGCAAAGTATTCTCCTGTTTTTAATGTCGAAATGACGTCCATAATCATCCAGGATAATAATAAAATATAAATAGGAGGTAACATTGATTTGGTTCCGACCCATAATCCTTTTTTATATAAAGAAGTGCTTAAACGGTGACGGAAATATAAAATAGTACTTAATACTAATGCCACTAACCCGCCGATAAATAATGAAAATCCAACATCTGTATTTTCAAGCATCGCCATAAACGTTACAGGACCTTCTGTATTTTTCACTCCTGTATAGCCAATTAACGCAAACGTACTAAAAATCAATACTAAAATTGGTAATAATAAATCCATCACTCGGCCATGTTCGTTTTCCGGAAGCTGCTTGTCTGCATGAACAACACTTCCTCGTTTCGCTGGATTTGTCACATCCCCTTGTTGTAACGCTCTTTCTTCATGCTTTTTCATCGGACCGATATTTAAATTAAACATCGCAGCTGCAAGTAACATGAAAATCGCTAAAATTACATAATAATTCATTGGAATCATTTGTAGAAAGGCAGTCATTGGCGCAACGTCCGTAATATTTAACGAAACAAAAACGCCCCCGATTAACGTAATAA
The DNA here is from genome assembly GCF_001375675.1 of Massilibacterium senegalense. Lineage (NCBI taxonomy): Bacteria > Bacillati > Bacillota > Bacilli > Caryophanales > Bacillaceae > Massilibacterium > Massilibacterium senegalense. The sequence continues at coordinate 1,593,300 of NZ_LN831786.1, forward strand.
TATAAGCACCCCAACTAGAAATTGGACTTACCGCACACACTGGCGCACTCGTGGAATCAATATAATAGGCCAGTTTCACACGTGATACTTTAAACCGATCTGTAACCGGACGGCTAATACTACCTACTGCTAACGCATTAAAATAATCATCAATAAAAATAATGATTCCTAATACGATAGGTAATAATTGGGCTCCAATGCGTGACTTTACTTTTTTAATTGCCCATTCTCCAAATGCTTTACTTCCCCCTGAAACCGAAATAACTGCCGTCATCATCCCTAAAAAGAATAAAAAAGATAAAATATAAATATTTCCTAAATTCCACCCGTCTTCTGTATAAATAATGCCAAGTGCAATATTTCCTAAATAACGAAGTGCTTCTGCCACTTTAAAATCACTGGCCATAAAAGCACCGACTACGATCCCAATGCCAAGTGATAGTAGTACACGTTTTGTAATGACAATCATTACAATGGCTAATAACGGTGGTATGGTTGAATAAATAGTTCCTTCCATAAAAAAAACCCCCTTTACTATTAATCATTGGGGATTCACTACTAATAAATAAAAAAAGCGATGATCGAAATAACGATCATCACCTAATGTTTAAGTAATGGATGTTATCTCCATCACGACTAGTAGCGCCCCATTATAAAATGAAATACATCATTTTATAATGACAGTGTTGTACTTATTCAATACAACCCCAGCATATACACATCGACTAGTGTACATACTTCGGCAACATCCCCTTTTTATAATCGTCATCGGTGTCACCCTCTGATTATATACTCATGAACATTGCGCCTCTATCCCGTCGATTGGATAAAGAAATCTTTCATCAGAGAGATGTTACAATTCTCTACTGATCATGACCTATATTTATTTAATACACTTTTTAAGGAATGAATAATATTATAATAGCAAAGCTTTTTTATTTTATCAATATGACTATTTCTCCTCTTTCGGCGGAGGCACCGATGGTCTTGAAAAATCACTAGAACCGCCAGAATGATAATATTGCGGTACTTCCCCTTGCACGTACTGTGTAGCAATAACAATATTTGATGATACTTCACTTGTTTTTGAAGCAAAAGGAATAATTACCTTCACTTTCACTGTAATATTAATAGAAAGTTCGATTAGTGCGTTGTTGATTCCGACTTCTTTTATCGTTTTATTCATTTCAGATTGAGCATCCCCAATCATCGTAAAATGAACTGGGATTTTTGGACCTAAATTTGCTAGCAATACATTATTCGTCGCTTGCCCGAGTGGAATCATATGGACAATTCCTGGTTGTTTTTGCTTATTTTTATCTACTTCAATTTTAATCCCATCAATAGAGCCGAGATCATCCATTTCCCCGTCCTCAATTTTTTGCAAATAATTTTGCACTCTTGTTGTTGCTTTTGACAATACTTTATTTGAAATAACAGGATCAAATCCAATCGATGTTATTTTTCCGTCTGCACTTTTTTCAATCATCACTAGTTCTGACATCTCTTCTTCATCAATGATTCGTTTTGTAATGGCATCATTAATCGCATGTCCTGCAATACGTTCCGTTTCATTTTCCGCAATCGTTAATAAAGTAGGACGAATCGCATTTTCGATATATACCATCGATTGCCACGTAATGAGAACAAAAAGAAGGATCGCCGTGACAAACACATACCGAAAAGGGAGTGGCGTCCGTCTCCTTTTGCGCTTATTTTTCCAAATGATTCTCCGCCGTCTCCACAAAAAAAATCCCTCCCTTATCACTTATATATGTGATAAGGGAGGGATTTAGACTGTTTTTACAGCTTGCGTAAGTGACGATCCCATTCAAAGTTTGGCAATGTTGTTTCCACTTCTTCAAATGTATCGCGAAGCAATGCCGCTACATCACGAATTTCATCTTGTGCATATTCTTCACTACGAAGTGTGATAAAATGCGATAATCCATAATAATTGGCAAAGAAATCAACTCGGCGCATCGTCGCATTCAAAACAACATAAGGAGCAACACCTGTTAAATTTGCTTGCACTAACTTTTCATACAATTGAACACTTTTTTCGTATTGTGCCGTTATAATTTCCTTGATTTTTTGCGCTTCTTTCATTTCTTGTTTTGTAACAACGATTTCTGGTAGTAACCAACCGAAAGACACGTTTGGTAAATAGAAACGGAAATCAAAAGCACGATGACGAAGTAATTGATGATGACATCCTTCTGAACAATGAAGCGTCACAAATTGTCCAAAGCTTCGGTACGTTTGTGGCATTTCTGAAAAACGATTCATCTTTTCAAAAGAGCCAGACGGCAGTTGTTCCATTCCTGCTTCAAAACGAGGACCAATTGTTTCCACTGATACCCGTTCATACGAATGGCCAGCTTGTACTTCTTTCACTTCTTCGTAACGTGTTTTCACATAAGTTTTTAAAAAGCTTGTTGCTTCTGTATGACTAATAAGCGATGGTAATACTTCGGTTGCATGATCACGAATTTTTTTCGCAATCATTACCGCTTCTTCATTGTACCCTTCATGTGATAAAAGTTCACTAATACAATCGCTAATCGCACGTGCATTTCCAGTAATCGCAACATTGGATTTTGTCGCTAACGGTAAAATGTTCCGAGCATTTTCATACGCTAATTTTTCGATTGCTCCATCGGATAGTTCCGGATGTGCTGCTCTTAATAATGGAATAAATAAAGGAACAAGTTCTTCATATAACACGAAACATTCTTTTAAAAAGCTGTCCACTTCTTCCTTTAATTCCAGATGCTCATCTAATTCACTAGGCAATACATAATCTTGTGGTTTTTGATAACGCAATGAAAACTCCGTAAAGGACAACCACTTAGAAGCTTGTGTCGTTTCTAATAATTCTGTAAACCATCTAGAAACACCTTCAATACAAAGCTGTGCAAAAGCGTGTTCTTTAATACTAGAGTGCCCGTAATCTACTCCCCACTTTTTCATAAAACCGCCCGCATGTGCATTCGACTTTTTAAACATCTGAATCATATCGATATCCGGAAGAGCTAACATATCTTCTGCAATTAAATCTTCTAAATTATCGCGAAAGCTTTTGGGACTACGACTAACTTTTGCAAAAACAGTCCCTACTACTTCTGTTGGGACGTTTTTTATTGCATAAACTTGATCGGTTACCGACGTTACATAATTTTCTATTTTACTCACAATCATCTCTCCTATTTCCTATATTTCACACGATTGAATCATAACGGAAAGTTCTTTTGAAAGATCCAAATTATACGGTTCTTTCACTTCTTTTCCATATTCTTCTAGAATCCGAACGATTGGCCGTTCACTCATTTTTTTATAAATCCGAGAAACAATTCCCATCCGTCCATCATTTAATTGTACAGGAACACCAATCGGATACATCGCAACTGTGTTTTTAAATACTTCTACAAACTTCGTTTCAAATTGTGTCCCGCACCCTGCATATAAAATTTCTAATGCTTCATGGGGCAACATTGCTTTTCGGTAACTTCGATTTGTCGTCACCGCATCGAATACATCACAAATGGCGATAATTTTCGCAAAATCGTGAATTTCGCCTCCTTTTAATTGACGAGGATACCCAGTTCCGTCCAGTCGTTCATGATGTTGAAACGCACAATGAGCAACCGTAAAAGGAATCGTATAAACACCCCTTAATAACTCATATCCTCTTGTTGAATGTTTTTTTATTTCATCAAATTCTTCTTTTGTTAGCCTACCTGGTTTCCCTAAAATTTCTATCGATGTACCGATTTTTCCTATATCATGTAACAAAGCACCAAGCCCAATCATCTCTACTTCTCTTTTTAGAAAATTCAACTCATTCGCCACCGCCAATGCATAAATCGTCACATTTAACGAATGACGAAATAAATAATCATCATGTGCATGAATATTCGTTAATAAAGAAATCGCTTCTTTGTTATTTTGAAGATCATCAAAAAGCGTACGAACTGTTTCTAATAACGTAAAACTAATCCGCTCTACTGGTAACACTTTTTTTACTGTTTTTTTTTGATTGATTTGGACGAATATATCTTTAATTTTCGTATATGCTGCATGATACGTTTCGGTTGAAATTCCTTCTTTTAGTTTGATACCTTCCGTTCGTTTATCTTCAATATAAACAAACGGTATCTTTAATAATTTTAACTTTTCAATTAAAGGAGCATTTAACATCATTCCCGATTGAATTAATGCTCTTCCCGTTTTATCTACTACTGCTTTGTGTAAGACCATTCCTACTTTTAGTGCATCAATGTTTATTAATCTCATAGTAACTAACGCTCCTACTACTTTATCTAAATTTTTGATAACGATTACTAAAAGTCCATCATTCTGTCCTTGCTCGAACTTATTTATTAATAAAAAAACATCGATAAAAAATAAAATTTTATTATCTACTTGTTTTTAATTTCCACGTTAATACATCACGGATGAATTCAGGAAGATAATATGTTTTTTCTTTTGCTACACTCATTTCTGGAAATAATGGTCCAAATGTAAACATGTCTAACGTAGCCACAACATACTCTTTAAAAGGTTGAATAGGTTTCCCGTTTATTCTAATAGTGGTCACATGGTTTAATCCATCTGCCCCCCAAGTAGTAGTGACCTCGATACCATAAAACGCCATCATCCCCATAATCCGTCCCCGAAATCCAAGTCCCCGAACTTTTAATTTTTGCATATCAGCACTAAAAGAAGCCATAATAATTTCTTTTAATTTATCTCCTCGTAACGTCACTTTACACGGATTAATAGGATGTGGACAAATGGCATGGATGTGATTATACGTGACCGGTCCTTTCGGTAATCCGTGTAACAACACCCCTGCATTTAACATACTTACTTCTGCGTCACACCATGTTGCTAATCCTTCTGCTAATAAATCAGCTAGTTCAGACGATTCAAACCACGAATGAAAAATAGGTTGATCAAGTGTCGTCACAACAGCAGCAAGTTTTTTCTTTGCTTCTTCTTCTAATTGATCAAGCAGTTTTGTAGCTTCTTCATCAGCAGGAAGGAAATCAATTGAAATAGCCCCTGCTTCTTTTTTCAATACCTTTTTTGTCGTATCATCAAAGACTAGTTTTACTTGACCGACAAAGTGACCGTAACGACCAACTTGCGCAATTAATGTATCCTTTACAAGCTTTCCTTGTTTTAATAAATGATGAGTATGACCACCTAAAATAACGTCAATGCCATCCACGTGTTCAGCTATCCATTCATCACTAGAAAGCCCTAAATGAGATAAAACAAGCACGACATCTGCTTGTGCTCTCACTTTCTCGACTAACTGTTGAATGATTGTATAAGGGTCCTCGACATGCCAACCAATTTGTTTATAAAACAATTCATACGGAAACGTAAAACCTATCATACCTATTTTTAAGCCATTTTGAAGGGTTTTGATTTGATACGGTTGAAGCCATTTCGGATACGTACCATCTTGTTCTTTTAAATTCGCAACAAGAACAGAAAAATCAGCTCCTTCATATAAGTCATCCAACTCTTGTTTCGAAAACGTAATGCCTTCGTTATTCCCAATTGTTACAGCATCTACCTGTAACGCATTTAACAACTGAACATTTGCTTTTCCAGCCGTTCCTTCTGTAAGAAGAGCCGAACGATCTGCATGGTCTCCAAGATCGACATACACACTTTCTTCTTGGCGTAATTGATGCGATAATCTCATCCGCTTCATAAATGTAACAATTTTTCCCCACTGCTCAAAATGACTGTGCAAATCATTCGTATGATAAATAAAACACTCTTTCTGCGACACGGACGCCCCCCCTCTCTTACAATCCTTCGATGATTAAACGAATTCCAATCAAAATTAACACCATTCTAAGTGCTGTCACCACTTGATTTGCTTTCATTTTTGCATTCAAATAAGACCCGATTTTTGCCCCGTACCATGCTCCTGGTACTAAAGCAAACGTATATAACCATTCTACATTACCTAATGCTATATGAGAAAGAGAACCGGTTAAACTTGATAAAAAAATTAAAAACATGCTAGTTGCCACAGCAACATGAGGTGGAAATGAAAATAACACAAGCATTACTGGCATCATTAATGCACCGCCGCCGATTCCAAATAAACTAGAAATCGTTCCGACTAAAAACGAAATGACAATCGCGACTCCTGGTCGGTAACCATATGTATGTGTTTTTCCAAATTCATCAATTACGGTTTTCTGAATACCACCTGTGGAATGAAGTGGTTTTAATTTATGCCGAATCATTAACAAAAAAGAAATAGCAATCATCACAATCCCAAAATAAATAGTAAATTGATCTTGATTCATGCCTTTATTTAAATAAGACCCAAAAATCGCCCCTGGGCCACTACCGAGGAAAAAAAGAATCGCACTTTGATAATCTGTTGTTTTTCGTTTCATGTTTGCAATGGTAGAAGATAAACCAGTAAATACAATGACGATAAGACTCGTCCCAACAGCTAATTGTGGAGTCATATGTGGAATAATATCAAGCTTCCCTAAAAAGAGAAGAACAGGCACGATAATAATTCCACCGCCTAAGCCAATTAAGCTTCCAAAAATTCCTGCACAAAGCCCAACTATTAATAGTATGATCCAAATCACATTTTTTCCAACTCTCTTTTACGTCTTTTTTTCTTTTATTCTACCAAAACATTTGCCATATTTGGGTACTAAAATAAGCCAAGCTGCTTCGGATGCAATCCAACGTACTCTATTTCCAACAATTCAATCAATCGTTTTGCATTATCAGCAGCATCCAATCCTGAATTGTTATTAAAGACTATACAAACAATTTTTGCTTGTTTATGTAACTCCCTAATATAGTCCGCCCACTCTCGTAATTCTTCTTCATTATATCGATACAAAAACCGAACTTTCCGCCATTCCTCTCCACTCCGATTTCCACGAATCCACCCCGCCTTATTTCGTCCGTGCATCCGAACGTAACAAAGTTCTTCGTTTGTAACTTCTAACACCATTGGAACCGAACCTTCCCCTATTTGTGGTTCATCACAAATCGTATACACAAATCCTAATTGATGTAAAAATTGAATTGTTTGCTCTTTGAAAGCTGGTGAAAACCATGATTGATGTCGAAATTCAATAGCAACCGGAATATCCCCCATCATCTGTTTCGTATAACGTAATAAATTAACCGACTTTCTCTCACAACGGAACCACGGTGGATACTGAAACAACACCGCTTTTAACTTTCCTGCCTGCAACATCGGTTGAATTGATGCTTTAAATGCTCCGAACATCCCTTCTTTCGAATCAAACGGAATCTCAGAACGCAAATGTCCCGTCATTCCTTGATACGCTTTCACTACAAAACGAAAAATATCCGGCGTCTCCCGAACCCATTTTTCATACGTTGATTCCCGCTGAATCGCATAAAAACTAGAATCCACCTCTACAAAAGGAAAATGACTGCTATATGCTTGCAACAATTCATGCTGTCGTACATGTCCATCATATAAAGAAGGATGGTCTCCCCAACCTGTTACACCGATATAAATCATTTCACTCACTCCTTACGAAAAAGCGAACCCTTCATTTATACAGTCGCTTTTTTTATTAACCATATCACCCTTCCATTATTTCATCATCTGAACGAATTTACCGATACCTTTTTTTGATTTTTTCGTTTTCTCATCAAAAAATGAACATTAATCAGGGCTGTCAATGGATGATTTACTTCATCTAACAAAGTTATCTCTACATAAAATGTTGGGAGGACTGATTCTTTATAATGAATTCGATTTTGATTGAACTATTGCTTTAATTATTTCATCGTCTTTAGCGATAAATTGTCTATACCATTTTCAAAAAAATGGATTATCTTATGCCATCCTATTTCTTGTACTTTCACCAACTGAATAATAAGCACAATATACCACCGAAATCATCACCATCGCTGAAAGTACATGAATTACTGTGAGAGAATTCTCATTACTAGAAGATGCTGCTACAAGTAGTATCTTTTTTTGTACAAAGAACACGAACTACGATTTGATAGTCTAATACTAGGTACAAGATAAAAAAGACAAAAAATAACCCGTCACAAACATTGTTGCGACGAGCTTTTTGAGAATTATCCAATTGAACCTTCCATCTCGAACTTGATTAGACGGTTCATTTCAACTGCATATTCCATTGGTAGTTCTTTTGTAAATGGTTCGATGAAGCCCATGACGATCATTTCTGTTGCTTCTTGTTCTGTTAATCCGCGGCTCATTAAATAGAATAATTTTTCTTCTGATACTTTTGAAACCGTTGCTTCGTGTTCTAATACAATGTTGTCGTTAAAGATTTCATTGTATGGAATAGTATCAGATGTAGATTGATTGTCTAAAATGAGTGTATCACATTTAATGTTTGATTTAGAGCCATCTGATTTGCGTCCAAATTGGCAAAGTCCACGGTATGTTACTTTCCCGCCGTCTTTTGCGATTGATTTAGACACGATAGTAGAAGAACAGTTTGGCGCTAAGTGTACTACTTTTGCACCAGCATCTTGGTGTTGACCTTTACCAGCAATAGCAATGGATAAAATGGTCCCTTTTGCTCCTTCACCTTTCATGAATACAGCTGGATATTTCATCGTTAATTTAGATCCGATGTTTCCATCAATCCATTCCATTGTTGCGTTTTCTTCTGCAACGGCACGTTTTGTTACTAAGTTGTAAATGTTTGGTGCCCAGTTTTGGATAGTTGTGTAACGAGCGTATCCATCTTTTTTCACGATAATTTCAACAACAGCACTGTGCAGTGAGTTTGTTGAGTAAACAGGTGCTGTACAGCCTTCTACGTAATGAACGTGACTTCCTTCATCTGCAATAATTAATGTACGTTCGAATTGTCCCATATTTTCTGAGTTAATACGGAAGTATGCTTGAAGTGGTGTTTCACATTTTACGCCTTTTGGTACGTAGATGAATGATCCACCAGACCAAACTGCTGAGTTAAGTGCTGCGAATTTATTATCTGTTGGTGGAATGACTGTACCGAAATATTGTTTAAAAATGTCTTCATGTTCACGTAATGCACTATCTGTATCCGTGAAAATAACTCCTAGTTCTTCTAGGTCTTCTTGCATGTTGTGATAGACAACTTCTGATTCATATTGTGCAGAAACACCAGCTAAATATTTTTGCTCTGCTTCCGGAATTCCTAATTTATCAAATGTTGCCTTAATTTCTGGTGGCACTTCGTCCCATGAACGTTCTGTTTGTTCAGAAGGTTTTACGTAATACGTAATGTCATCAAAATTAAGTTCTGAAAGGTCACCGCCCCATTGAGGCATTGGCATATTGTAAAAATGTTCTAATGATTTCAAACGGAATTCAAGCATCCATTCAGGTTCATTTTTCATTTTTGAAATTTCTTCTACTACTTTTTTTGTTAATCCGCGTTCTGTACGGAAAATTGAAACGTCTTTATCTCTAAAGCCGTATTTATATTCACCGATTTCTGGCATTTTTTTCGCCATATCGTAATCCCTCCTTAGGTAGGAAAATCACTTTTCTTCACAATGACTATGTCCACATTCTGCCTTTTCATTACCTTCGTTGATCGCTTTTTCTAGCGCTTTCCAAGCTAAGGTAGCACATTTAATCCGCGCTGGAAATTTAGAAACACCTTGTAGTGCTTCAATATCTTCTAATGTAAACTCATCTGGGTCTACATCTTTCCCTTGCATCATATCAGAAAATAACGTTGCCATATGAAGTGCTTGTTCTACCGAACATCCTTTCACTGCTTCTGTCATCATCGATGCAGAACTCATACTAATGGAACAGCCGTCACCGCTAAATCTAGCTTCTTTGATCACGCCATCTTCTACTTTCATTTGAAGTTGGATTCGGTCACCACAAGTTGGGTTGTTCATATTAATCGTTAACGTTTCATCTTCAAAGCTACCTTTGTTTCGAGGATTTTTATAATGATCCATGATCACCCGACGGTATAGTTGATCTAACTGATTAAAAGACATCGCCGAAATACTCCTTTGTTTGAATTAGACTTTTCACGAGTGTGTCGATTTCGTCTTCTGTATTGTATAAATAAAAACTTGCACGAGCAGTGGAAGATGCGTTTAACCATTTCATTAATGGTTGTGCACAGTGATGCCCTGCACGAATCGCTATTCCTTGTTGGTCTAACACAGTTGCAACGTCATGCGGATGAACGCCTTCAAGGTTAAACGTTACGAGACCACCTCTGTCTTGCGGTCCGTAAATTGTCATACCCGGCACTTCTTTCATTCTTTCTAATGCATATTGTGCTAATTGTTTTTCATGCTTTTCGATTTCATCCATTCCGATTTCTTCAAGAAAATCAATCGCTGCACCTAAACCAATTGCACCTGCAATGGTTGGCGTACCACCTTCGAACTTCCAAGGAAGCTCTTTCCACGTAGAATCGTATAAGTCTACAAAATCAATCATTTCGCCACCAAATTCAATTGGCTCCATTTTTTCAAGCAATGCACGTTTTCCGTACAATACACCAATTCCAGTTGGTCCACACATTTTATGACCGCTTAGTGCGTAAAAATCACAATCTAAATCTTGAACGTCCACTTTCATATGTGGCGTACTTTGTGCACCGTCTACGACGATAATCGCACCTTTTTCATGCGCAATTTTCGCCACTTCTTTGATCGGGTTAATCGTACCAAGTACATTAGATACCATTGTCATTGCGACGATTTTTGTGTTTTCATTAATCGTTTGACGTACGTCTTCTAATGAAATTGTGCCGTCTTCTTGAAGTGGTAAGTAGATTAAGTTTGCACCAGTCACTTTGGCTACTTGTTGCCAAGGAATTAAGTTGGAATGGTGTTCCATATACGTAATGACGATTTCATCGCCTTCTTTTACTACATTACGTGCATATCCATGTGCGACAAAGTTTAAAGAAGTTGTCGTACCACGAGTAAAAATAACTTCTGCTGTTTCTTTTGCATGAATAAAGTTTTTTACTTTTTCACGTGCACCTTCATAAGCATCTGTTGCTAACGTTCCAAGTGTATGCACACCACGGTGAACATTAGAATTGTATTCACGATAATATTTATCTAACGCTTCAATTACTGTCACTGGTTTTTGTGAAGTTGCTGCGCTATCTAAATATACTAAACGCTGATCATTCACATTTTGATCTAAAATGGGAAAGTATTGACGAATTTCTTTCACATTCATTAGCGAACTTTCCTTTCTATTACGTCAACAAGGCGATTTTTTACTCCTTCAATAGGTAGTTCACTTACTACTGGATTTAAGAATCCATGAATAATTAATCGTTCTGCCTCTTGGCGTTTAATCCCGCGACTCATTAAATAATATAACTGCAACTCATCTACACGCCCAACACTCGCAGCATGCCCTGCCATTACATCATCTTCATCGATTAAAAGAATTGGGTTTGCATCTCCACGTGCTTTTTCACTTAACATTAACACACGTTCTGTTTGTTCCCCATTTGATTTAGAAGCACCATGTTCGATTTTCGTAATTCCGTTAAAAATCGCACTTGCTTCATCCTTCATTACACCGTGGGAGGTCATATTACTTTCTGATCCTTTTCCGATGTGGTATACACGAGAAACAAAGTTTTGTTTTTGGCTTCCACGACCGACTGCTACTGTTTTTGTATCTGCAAAAGAAGAATCTCCTTCTAGATATGTTGTATTATCAGAGATCGTATTTCCATCGTTCATTTGACCAAGAGCCCAGTAAATATGAGCATCTCGTTTTGCAACACCACGACGATTTACGTATGTCACCATCTCTTTTGCAAACTCATCCACCGATGCGTAAACGATTTTTGCATTTTCTTGTGCAATTGCTTCTACTACGATATTCGCTGTTGATTTTACTTGTTCAGTTGCAATGTAGTTTTCTACGATGTTTACAGAACTAGATGTTTCCGCTACTACTAATACATGGTTCATGAAACCGTAATTTTCGTCATCAATGTAGGAAACCACTTGTAATGGCACGTCAATTTCTACATTTTTCGGAACATATAAAAATGTACCTGCATTCATTAATGCTTCATGAAGTGCTGTAAGACGGTGTTCATCCGCTTTTACTGCTTCTGTCATGTAATATTTTTTAACAAGGTCTTCGTGATTCGTTACAGCTGTTTGAATGTCTGTAAAAATAACTCCTTGTTCTTCTAACTCATTGGATAATTTCGAATATACAAGATGACCGTTATGGTGAACAAGTACATTAGAAGCACCGTGTTCATCATCCAATAATGCATCTAATTCTTTTGGTAAATCTTCACGTGTTACATTATTTTTCACTTCAGATGTATGATTAAATTGGGTAAAATTCCATTTATCAATTTTCGTTTTTTCTGGTTTTAACATTGGAACCGTTTCAGCTAAACCTAATGCTTTTACTCGTCTTTCCACCATCCAAGCCGGTTCTTGTCGTTTGGATGCAAATTGACGAATATACGCTTCATCAAATTGTAATTTCTCTTCCACTGCCATTTTCATCACTCCTTACCGCTTACGCTTCTTCGTTCGCAACTTCATCCACAAACCCGAGCTCTTCTTTTACCCAATCGTATCCTTGCGCTTCTAATTTTTCTGCTAATTCCGGACCACCAGATTTTACGATTCGTCCGTTCATCATTACGTGAACATAATCTGGTTTAATGTAGTTTAATAAACGTTGGTAGTGGGTTATCATAATACAGCCAAAGTTTTCACTACGCATTTCGTTTACACCCTTAGATACTACTTTCAATGCGTCGATATCTAGACCAGAGTCAATTTCGTCTAAAATAGCAAATTTCGGTTCAATCATCATTAATTGAAGAATTTCATTCCGTTTTTTCTCCCCACCTGAGAATCCTTCATTTAAATAACGATGAGCAAATGATTCATCCATTTCAAGAAGGTCCATGCGTTTGTCCATTTGACGGATAAATTTCATTAAAGAAATTTCTTCTCCTTCTTCACGACGTGCGTTAATAGCAGAACGTAAGAAGTCTGAATTTGTTACGCCACTTACTTCACTTGGATATTGCATCGCTAAAAATAAACCTGCACGAGCGCGTTCGTCTACTTCCATTTCTAACACGTCTTCTCCATCTAATGTGATAGAACCACTTGTTACTTCGTATTTAGGATGTCCCATAATCGCTGAAGAAAGCGTTGATTTCCCTGTACCATTTGGACCCATAATCGCGTGCACTTCTCCGCCTTTTACTTCAAGGTTTAATCCTTTAATGATTTCTTTCCCTTCAATAGAAACATGAAGATCCTTAACAACTAAATGTGATGACATAAACATTACCTCCAATGTATTTCAAATGATACCTTACCTGCATAATTTTAAAAAATTTATTCTCAATTCATTCTCAATACCATTTTATAATATAACAGTAGGATAAGCAACCTTAAACATTATAATGATACTTTTTAAATAAAAATATTTAAAAAGTACTCCCACCAACGGTTAGAAGTACTTTTTACATGTTCGATTGTATTGTTTGAAAAAGAATTCTTCGAAAAAAGATTAGAACGTTAAAATGTTTCCATCACTACCCTTTTTAGTTTACCTTATTTTCACTTTGATATCCTATCTTTTCACTCATTTATATAGAAAGAAAACGTACATATTTTTTTAGAAATAAAAAAAGACTAGCAAAAGTGCTAGCCTTTTTATTCCTAAGCGTGCAATGTCATTGCGTCTGCTACAACTTGTTTACTTTCGTAGTAATGTTTTTCTCGTGTTTTCTCCACTTGAATAACGTTGTCTAATGAGCGTGCATATTCCTCATAACCCATTCCGTGTGCTTGATGCATCGCTTTTTCCATACTCTCGGTATAATGTAATTTAAATTTTCGAATATGGTATCCATCCCTTCTGAATTTGTCTATTTCATCATAACACGAACAGATACCACAACAAAAACAGCTTCACTATCCTTCAGAACTCCTCTCATCCTCTAGGAGTGAAAAATTTTAAAACGAACGCGCTCATCGTTACAATTGCATGGATTTTTACGTGCATTGTCGCTTTTTTGCAGTTAAGAAGCGATTCGTCACATTTCTGTAACAAAAAAAGTTCGTTCCTTACTGAAAAGGAATGAACTTTTCCATCTACTTATTTATTTACTGGTACAACCGCACCATTATATTTTTCAATAATCCAATCTTGGATTTCTTTGGAATGAAGTACTTCCATTAATTTTTGAATACGTTCATCGTCTGTATCACCTTTACGCACTGCTACGATGTTTACATATGGAGAATTTTCATCTTCAATTTCAATCGCATCTTTCATTGGGTTTAATCCAGCATCTAATGCAAAGTTTGAATTAATAATGACTAAATCACCTTCATTGTTTTCATACACTTTTGGTAATAATTCTGGGTTTATATCATATTTAAATGTTAAATTTTTCGGGTTTTTCGCAATATCTTCAAACGTTGCATCGATTGTTTTCCCTTTTTTCAAAGTAATTAATCCCTTTTCTTGTAGTAATAACAATACACGACCATGGTCTGCAACAGAGTTACTTAAAATAACCGTTGCTCCGTCTTTTACATCTTCAAGCTTTTTGTATTCTTTAGAATAAATACCGATTGGTTCGATATGAACGCCACCTGCATCTTCAAATTCATAACCATGTTCTTTTATTTTTTTTTCGAAAAACGGTTTATGTTGATAGAAGTTTGCGTCTAATTCTTTTTGTGCTAATGCTTTATTCGGTAAGACGTATTCTTGGAATGTTTCAATTTCTAATTCAATGCCTTCTTTTTCTAATAACGGTTTAGCTTGTTCTAAAATTTCCGCATGCGGTACGTTTGTTGCTCCCACGACCAATTTATTTTTATCTTCTTTTGCATTTCCTGAACATGCCGCTAAAACAAACGTTAACACTGCAATTGATAATAATGAAAGTATTTTTTTCATTTTCCTATCCTCCTTGGTTATCGTTTATCAATACGATTAGTGATGAAGTCACCGATCGCTTGAAAGATAAATACAATAATTAAAATAAGAATCGTACTAACGACTGTCACGTCCATATGATTACGCTGGAATCCTTCCATAAAGGCTAAGTTTCCTAAACCACCTGCTCCAATCACACCAGCCATTGCCGTGTATCCAACAAGTGCGATAGCCGTTACCGTAATTCCGGAAACAAGTGCTGGCATTGCTTCTGGAAGCAATACTTTAAAAATAATTTGACCATTCGATGCTCCCATCGACTGCGCAGCTTCGATTACTCCTTTGTTAATTTCACGCAATGCAATTTCCACCATTCTTGCGTAAAATGGAGCCGCTCCTAAAATTAACGCTGGTAGTGCCGCGTTTGCTCCGAGCATCGTTTTTAAAATAGCAGTCGTGATCGGTAATAATAAAATAATTAAAATGATAAACGGAATAGACCGAAACACATTGACAAATGCAGAAACAATTCCGTTTATCACACGATTTCCCCACATGTTCCCTTTGGCTGTTAAATAAAGTAATAGTCCTAATATAATACCGAAAAAGAACGTCGCAATGACGGAAATAAACGTCATATACAATGTTTCACCTGTCGCTTGCCACATTTTCTCCCAGACCATATCAGTGAAGTTCGGTAACAATTTAGTTAACATTGTTCACCACCTCCACTTCTACTTGATGATTTTGCAAAAATTGAACTGCTTGTTGGACGATTTCTTTTTGACCATCCATTTGTACGTAAAGACTACCGTATGCACCTGTTTGTGTGCGGGCAATTTCTCCTTGTAAAATGTTTACACTTATATCAAACTGACGAATTAAATCATTCATGATTGGTTGTTCGACAGCATTTCCTAAAAATAATAGTTTGTAAATATATTGATTTGGATATTTTATTTGCAGTTCATCTATCGTCATTTTTTGTTCGTCACTTTGTACTTCTTGATTAACAAAATCTTTGGTAATAGCTTGTTCTGGATGTTGAAAAACATCTAACACGTTGCCAACTTCGACAATTTTACCAGCTTGCATCACTGCAACACGATGACAAATTTTTCGAATAACGTGCATTTCATGTGTAATTAATACAATCGTAATGCCGAAACGTTTGTTAATATCAACAAGTAAATCTAAAATGTCATCTGTCGTTTTCGGGTCTAATGCACTTGTCGCTTCGTCACATAACAGTACTTTCGGTTGGTTTGCTAATGCACGAGCAATACCTACCCGTTGTTTTTGTCCACCAGATAGTTGAGAAGGGTACGCATGTTCTCGACCTTTTAATCCTACTAGTTCAATAAGCTCTAATGCTCGTTTCTCTCTTTCTTCTGCTTTTACTCCTGCGATTTCTAATGGAAATTCAATATTTTCTTTTACCGTCCGTGACCAAAGTAAATTAAAATGTTGAAAAATCATCCCGATTTCTTGCCGTGCTTTGCGCAACTCACCGCCACTCAATTTTGCCATATTTTTTCCTGCTACAACAACCGATCCACTCGTTGGTTTCTCTAGCATATTTAACATCCGAATAAGGGTACTTTTTCCTGCACCACTATATCCAATGATGCCAAAAATTTCACCTTTCGAAATTTCTAAGTTAATGTCATCTACTGCATGAATCGTATTTGTTTTTGTAGCAAAGATTTTTTTGATCCCCTCAAGTTTGATCATGCTTATTCACATCCTTGCTTAAATAATATTCTTCCCAATAGTTCTATTATAAGAAAAGCCTTTCTGCTCGGAAAGACAGAAAGGCTATTTTAAACAATACTAACCTTATCTTTCAAAGCTATAAGCCTTGCAGGAATTGGCACCTTGTCAAAATGATATTTGCCGGTTGCCGGGTTTCATAGGGCCAGTCCCTCCACCTCTCACGATAAGCGATATGATGTTGTTAAAGAACATGAGAAAAATTTTAGCACGATAACTTTAGGGTGTCAATCTTAAGCGCGACTTTTCAATCCTGTTGCTTTTTCAATTGCTTGTTCTAAATCATTCACAATGTCATCAATATTTTCAATTCCGACAGATAAACGAATTAAATCGTCTTTTACACCAGCTTCTTTTAATTCTTCATCGGATAATTGCGAATGCGTTGTGCTTGCTGGGTGAATAATTAAACTTTTCACATCCCCAACGTTGGCAACGTGTGACCATAAGTTCACATTATTAATGACTTCACGTCCAGCCGCACGCCCACCTTTAATACCAAATACAACGACAGAACCTGCACCCTTTGGTAAATATTTTTTCGCTAATTCATAAGAAGGATGATCCTCACTGCCAGGATACAATACCCAACTTACAGCTGGATGATTTTTTAAATATTCTACTAGTTTTTGTGCATTAGCAACATGTTCTTTCATCCGAACGTGTAATGTTTCTGCACCTAATGATAATAAAAACGCATTGAACGGACTTAACGCTGCACCTGTATCCCGTAGTAATTGTACGCGAATTTTTGTTACAAATGCTGGTGCGCCTAAATCTGCAAATACTACTCCGTTATAGCTTGAGTCTGGCTCTGTAAAACCTGGGAATTTATCAGAATGCCAATCGAATGTTCCACCATCGACAATCACACCACCCATTGCTGTTCCGTTCCCACCAATCCATTTTGTTGCAGAGTGAACAACAATGTCTGCACCGAATTCAATTGGGCGACATAAATACGGAGAAGCAAATGTGTTATCAATAATTAACGGAATACCTGCTGCATGTGCAATAGCTGCCACTGCTTCAATATCTAATACGTTTAAGCTTGGGTTCCCAACTGTTTCTGCATAAATTGCTTTCGTTTTTGGTGTAATCGCTGCCTTGATTGCTTCTAAATCAGTTGGATCTACAAATGTTGTATTTACTCCATACTTCGGTAATGTATGTTGGAATAAATTAAACGTTCCACCGTATACATTAGCAGATGACACAATTTCATCGCCTGCACCTGCAATATTTAAAATGGCATATGTAATCGCTGCACTACCACTTGCAACAGCTAAAGCTGCGACGCCACCTTCCATTGCTGCAATTCTTTCTTCAAAAGCACTTGTTGTCGGATTCATTAATCGAGTATAAATATTTCCTGGTTCTGCTAATGAAAATAAATTAGCAGCATGGTCGGCACTATTAAAAAGATACGCATTGGTTAAATAAATTGGGAGTGCATGTGCGTTTGTTCCTTCGTTTTTCGGCAGTCCTGCGTGTACACCTAATGTTTCTAATTGATACTCACTTGTGTCTTTTGTCATTATTCGTCTCCTCCTTGGGGATTATACCGACATCTTATACGCTTATCTAGAAGAAGTAACTATTCAAAAAAGCCCTCTCTTGTTGAGAAGAGAAGGCTTTATCATCACTCTTCTCATCTACCAGAACATCGATTGTTCTGCAGGATTTAGCACCGTGTTTCACACAACCGGTTGCCGGGCTTCATAGGGCCAGTCCCTCCGCCGCTCTTGATAAGAACTATGGAATTGTCAGTATTTTTTGATTTATTTTGATTAATTGAAATATTATCACCACTATTCTGATAAGTCAACCCTTTTTTTCGTTTTATTTGCACGTTCTAAAATAAACGAAATCTTTTTTGTTAATGCGGTTGTTTCCCCTTTTGCAAGAGATACTTCAAAAGATTTTGGACCACTAAAAGAAGCAATTGTATAAATAAATGTTTTTCCGTGTCGATCAATTACGCGTTGAATCTCGTTTGATTCCAGATAAAAGAACGGATACGCTTGTTTCGCATAACCGATAAACACCCCGTCGTCATAGACGATAATATCCAAATCTTCATACGTTTTCCCTTTATCAGTTAAAATGTAATTAATTTTGCCTTCCCATATTTTCATCTCTTTATTCGAATCTAATACAACGACATCTTCTAACTGTTCATTTTTCGTATCTTTCTTAAACGTTTGCCAAGTGACAATCGTTAAAAATGAAACAAAAATAAATCCCATCGCATAAATTACGAGATTTCCCATTGGTCGATTCCTCATTTCATGTCCTATCCCTATTTTCTACCTATCTACTTTCTCATTTTAACGAAAGCAAAATATTTTCTCAATCTTTAGCTTTATCAAAAAAGTGGAGAGGGACTCGTTCAACGACGGAACTAGAAGGTGAAGAACGGAAGAAGCACTTTTTTGCTTCTGTAGGGGTTTGAATTCTAGCGGAAGTCGTTAGCTCCTTGTAGCTAGATTATCAAAAAAAACGGAGGTCTCTCGATTTTGTCAGTTTGATCCCTCATTTAACTATTTGCAGGCCTACCTTAACATTTTGAAGTAGGGGCTTTACCCGTTAATGTGGGATAAAAAATACTCCCTTTCTTCTTTTGTTAGAAAGAAAAAAGAGAGTATCCCGATCCTATACATTGCTATTCTATATTGGTTGTGACAAATTGATTGTTAGACCGTAAAGAATCTTTTAAGGACTGAGTCGAACGTAGCAAATTTTGATTCTTCTTGCTGTCGTCTTGTTGGGATTTCCCGAGCATTATCGGGGAATATTTTTCACTTTCCAAAAATACAACATATTTCCCAGGTGATAATCCTTCCATAAAAGCTTCTTTTCGTTTCTCTTTTTGCAAAGAATGAATGGTAAACATCATATTTTTTTCTCGCTCATCAATCATTTGTAATTTTTCTCGTAGCAACGGCTCTTGCTCTTGTCTCGTCATTGTTGTGGCAATTAACAAATTTGATTGATCCGTTGTATATTGTGAAAATTGCGCCGATAAATCATCTAATGTTGGTTGATTCGGTAACATTCGAATAACTTCACTACCAATTTGGTCGTACGCATGCAACGTGACGACATTCCAGTTTTCATCGACTCCTACTTCTACACTTCCCGGTCCAAAAAAATTGACATACGCGACGATAGGATTGAATTCCGGCGCATCCGTTTCTTCGATAAGAGTCAAAATGAAAAATAGAAAAAGAAACGGAAAAAGCACGTAATGTATTTTATATTGAGGTTCGCTCGGCCTAATTAGCATTTCTTCTCCGACAATTGGATAATGTTTTTTTGCTAGTTTTATTTTTTGAATCGTTCCATCTTTCGTTAAAATAATCGCATTTCTTTTTTTAACTTCAACGACAATTCCACGCTGCACCTAGCTACCTCCTTCATTTCATTCGATATACGATTGCAAAGCTGTAAATTTCCCTAAGTATATTAAAGCAACCGCTATTATATACTTTCGATTACGTTCAATCGTTTTACGACTACAGGAGACCTTTGTTAATAAAGCTTTTATTGGAAGTTGTTTTTTTTCTTGTAAATAATTCGAAAATTCTTCGTTTTCAACAATAATTCTTGCAATTTCTTTTGCATTTTCACGCGCATCTATATGTTTTGGACATTGTTTACTTAGTACATCAAACGTAATGTTATATTCTTTTAAAAGTTCACGAAACTCATTAATTTCGCTAACTCGATTTTCAATTTGTAAATGTTGACGATAATGATCTAATGCTACTTGTTGCTCTAAATAACTTTCTTCCATACGTTGTTCATTATCATCTTCTTGGACAAAAAAGAATAAACGTTTTTGTCGTTGTTCGCGTCGTATGTAATCAATGACACGTCTTCTAATGACCATGTTGGAAAAAGATAAAAATTTACTTCCTTGGTGCGGATTATATTGATCAATCGCTTCGTTTAATGCGCATAATCCAACACTATATTCATCCATCGATTCATCAATATATTGGTTGCACACTTTAGACGTTACTTTTTTAACAAATGGTTGGTACTCCGATAATATTTCGTTTCGTAATGATTCGTTTCCTTGTTGAATCAACAATACTTTATCTTCTAATTCTAACGTTGTATCTATTACTTTTTCTCTTGAATTCATCATTTTTTTCTTCCACCTCATCTAATTAACAGACTCATTGGTAAGAGTTCTGTATCTGTCCATATGTCAGTTATAACATGAACTATGCCCTTGTTCTTATACAGTTTCATGACAAATCGTTTATTCGAATTGTAATTGTAATATTCAAGGATTTTTCTTCCAAAAGGACATATTACTATTATACGCTGGACTATTACCTAATAGACGTTTTTTTATAGAATAAGGTTTCAAAAAACAAGAAATGTTCTTACTTTGTCACAAATTTTCCAACATACTCGTACATGTGTGGAACGGAATGAAAAGCATACACTTTATCTTCTATCTTGCCATTGTTCCATCGTAACAAACACGGAACACTCTCCACTTGCCACTCTTCCATATGTTCTGGGAAATAATTTGCATTAATCTTTCTTATTTTTAACTGCGGCATCAATTCTTCGACCACTTCCATGATTTTTTGTGCGACTTGACACGTTCCACAAAATGGAGTGGATATATACAAAAAGACTTGTTCTTGTTCGGTAAATGCCGACAATTGTTCTTCTGTTAAATCGTGAATAATAAAATCCTCCTATTCCTTCACCATAAAGTGAGCTTCTTTTAATAGTTTTCGTATTTCATCTGTCGATGTCATCGCAACTTCTTTATATATGTTAGGCACTTCTAAAATCGTCGCGTTAGGCAATTCACGAATCAGTTGTTTTCTTAATTGGTCCCCGGAATAATCATTATCTACTAAAATATAGACATCTAAACTTTCTATTTCCTCGACCAACTCTTGTAAATATTCTCTACCAATCGTTCCGTACGTGCACCGAATATCTACTGGCTCTAAAAGCACTTTTTCCACTTTTTGTTTATCTGTTTTTCCTTCGACAATAATAACTTTTTCGATTAGATTCATGTACTCGCCTCCAACAAAAAGAGCAGCTCGACGTACACTGCTCTTTGTTACGACTTATTTTTTATTCATCGCCTTTAATAAATGCTTCATATTGTTCAGCTGTTAATAATGCATCTAGTTCTGTTAAATTATCTGCTTTGATTTCAATCATCCAACCATTTTCGTATGGAGATTCATTCACTAATTCTGGTGCGTCTTCTAATTCTTCATTTACCGCTACAATTTTCCCGCCGACAGGAGCATATAATTCAGAAACTGTTTTCACAGACTCTACACTTCCAAATGATTCATTAGGGGCAATTATTTCATCTGTTTCTGGTAAATCGACAAATACAATATCCCCTAATTCTGATTGCGCAAATTCAGTAATACCAACGATTACTTTGCCATCTTCTACTTTTACCCATTCATGTTCTTTTGAATAACGTAGATTGTTTGGAATACTCATCATGCATCCTCCTTTATTTAATCCATTATTAACGGGATCGTTTCCCGCTAATAAAGGTTCCTTACGATTGTGTTGTCCACATTTCTTCAAACATCTCTTCTTTAAAACCAACTGTTACTTTTTCTCCATCTGTCACAATCGGTCGTTTTAATAACATACCGTCTGATGCTAAAATATCGAGTAGTTCTTCTTCAGATGCTGTTTTTACTTTATCTTTTAATCCTAGTTCACGATACTTTTGACCGCTTGTGTTAAAAAACTTTTTTAATTCTAATCCGCTTTTTTCATATAATGATTGTATAGTGTCGCGTGAAGGTGTCTCCTCCACAATATGTATCGGGGTAACGTCAATGTTGTGGTCTTCAAACCACTTTTTCGCTTTTCTACATGTCCCACATTTAGGGTACCAATAAAATGTTAACGCCATTTCCTTCACTCCTTTTTTGTTACCATTATTTTAGCATAGCTGGGAATAAAAAAATAGAAAATGAAAAAGAGACCGGCACAAAAAGAACATTCTTTTGTACCAGTCTACTTTTTCGTTAAAGGGGTAAATGACTGTTTATGTGAAATCCTTCTATTAGATAGAAGAATTACACCACAAAGGATTCGTTTTCTAAAATAACCTTGGCAATTTGGCGTTTTTTTGCTACAAGATTTACTGGTTCGCGCCTTGTTAAACGACGTAAAGCAGCTACCATCATCCGGAGCATATCGCCTTGTTCTGTTGCTACTAACACTTTTTTCGCATTTGCTTCGATTCGAACCATCGCTTCTTCTACGAAAACTTCTGTATACCATTGTTTCATGTCTGATGGATATTTTTCTGTTCGTATAAGTGCTGATTCCATCGCATAAAGATCGCTAACGATGTCTGCGATGCTTGCTAATAATTCTTGTTCACCTGTCAATTTTTTCTCGTATTTTTGTACGGCAATGCCGGCGGCTAATAAAAAGATTTTTTTCGCATGTTTCACTAGTTGTTTTTCCTTAGCAAGCAGAGCCTCTCCAACTTCTTCTGGAACAAACATCATTAATTCTTCTTGTAAGGCTGTCGCTTTTTCAATTAATGGTAATTCACCTTTCATCGCCTTTCTGAGGAGCGTGCTCGGTACGAGTAAACGATTGATTTCATTCGTTCCTTCGAAAATACGGTTAATCCGTGAATCACGATACATCGCTTCTACTTCATACTCTTGCATAAAACCATATCCACCGTGAATTTGCACTGCTTCATCAACGGCGCGATCTAATGCTTCTGAAGCAAAGAATTTATTAAGCGAACATTCTAATGCATATTCTCCAATTGCTTGTGCATTCACAAGTCCATTTTCTTTTTCCTCATCAGATAACGATTGTAAATTGCGATCAATTAATCCGACCGTACGATAAACGGAACTTTCAACAGCGTACGCATCGATTGCCATATTAGCGATTTTTTCTTGGATTAACGTAAAATTCGCAAGCGATGTTTTAAACTGTTTTCGTTCATTCGCGTATTTACTAGAAAGTTCAATCGAGCGTTTCACTCCACCGATACATCCAACCGCTAATTTGTAACGGCCGATATTTAAAATGTTAAATGCAATCAAATGCCCTTTTCCAATTTCTCCAAGCACCTTTTCTTTCGGTACCATCGCATCTTGTAAAATTAATGTCCGAGTAGAGGAACCTTTAATTCCCATTTTCCTTTCTTCTGGACCTGTTGATACGCCTGGATAATCACGCTCTACAATGAATGCTGTAAAATGTTCGCCATTTACTTTTGCATAAACGACAAACACATCAGCAAAAGCGGAGTTTGTAATCCACTGTTTTTCTCCATTTAAAACATAATGTGTCCCTGCCTCATTTAAAACAGCCGTCGTTTTTGCCCCTAATGCATCCGACCCTGATCCAGGTTCTGTTAAGGCATAAGCAGCTATTTTTTCACCAATAGCAAGTTGCGGTAAATATGTTTCTTTTTGTTCTTTCGTACCAAAAAAGACAATTGGTAATGTTCCGATTCCTGTATGTGCCCCGTGTGTGACTGAAAAAGAACGAGCGCGCGAAAATTTTTCCGCAATCACTGCTGAACTAATTTTATCTAATCCGAATCCGCCATACTCTTCTGGAACGTCGGCACCTAAAAGACCAAGCTCTCCCGCTTCTTGCAGTAAACGTTTAGAAATGTCAAATTGGTGTTCTTCGATTTTCTCTATTTCTGGTACAACCTTATTTACAACAAATTGCTCCGTTGTTTTCGCAATCATGTCATGCTCTTCTGTAAATTCTTCCGGTGTAAATACCATATCTTTCGAAACATCTTCTAACACAAAGCTTCCACCGATTACTTTTTCTCCCATTCCTTTTGTCATCGTTTATGCCTCCTTTATATCCGTTCCTTTTTTCTCTCTATAACCCTTGATTCATTATTACAGTAACAATTCAAACACACCGCAAGCGCCCATTCCCCCGCCGATACACATTGTGACAATACCAAATTGCGATTGTCTCCTTTTCATTTCATGAATGAGTGACACAGTTAATTTTGTTCCTGTACATCCTAATGGATGACCAAGCGCAATTGCCCCACCGTTTACATTTAATTTTTCTTCCTCTAACTGTAATGCCCGCATAATTTGTACAGACTGAGAAGCAAATGCTTCATTTAATTCAATTAAGTCGATATCTTCTAATTGCAGACTTGCTAATTGAAGTGCCTTTGGGATTGCTTCTACTGGTCCAATCCCCATTATTTCTGGGCGCACCCCCGCAACAGCAAAAGAACGTAACTTCGCAAGAGGCTTTAATCCTTCAGCTTCCGCTACTTCCCGGTCCATTACTAACACACTCGCTGCACCGTCGCTCATTTGACTAGCGTTTCCAGCCGTTACACTTCCTTGTATGTGAAAGGCTGGGCGCAATTTTTGCAATCCTTCGACTGTTGTATCCGGTCGTACCCCTTCGTCTGTCGTTACTTCTATATTTTTTTCGCCATTTGGTGTATATAGTGTAACTGGAACAGGCACAATTTCTTCTTTAAACTTTCCTTCTGCTAGTGCTTTTGCTGCTTTTTGATGACTCCACACTGCAAACTCGTCTTGTGCTTGCCTTGACACTTGGAATTCACGCGCTACTTGTTCTGCTGTATTTCCCATCGTCATATAATATTCTGGCATTTCTTCCATAATACGCACGTTCGGACGAATGACATGCCCTCCCATCGGCACCATCGTCATGGACTCTGCACCGCCGGCAATAATCGTTTTAGCTGCTCCCGATTGAATTCGGTACGTCGCATCAACGATGGATTGTAATCCGGAAGAACAATAACGATTGATGGTAATCGCAGGTGTCGTATATGGCAATCCGCTTAAAGCAACGATATTTCGCGCCATATTCATTCCTTGTTCTGCTTCTGGCATCGCACAACCGATAATGACGTCATCAATTGGTCCGTCGTAGTTATTTGCTCGTTTTAATGTTTCTTTTACTGTAATTGCTGCTAAGTCATCTGGCCTGACTGATGCAAACGATCCTTTTTTTGCTTTTCCAACAGGTGTTCTACTTCCTGATACAATAACTGCTTCACGCATATAGATTCCCTCCTTTAATTACGTAACGGTTTGCCTTTCATTAACATATGTCGCATTCTTTCTTGCGTTTTTCTTTCGCCAATTAAACTTAAAAACGCTTCGCGCTCAAGGTCTAACAAATATTGCTCTGACACTTTCGTTCCCGCTGCAACTTTTCCACCGCTCAGGACATACGCTAATTTTCCTGCAATTTTTGCATCGTGTTCAGAAATAAAGCCACTTTGGAGCATTGTTTCTACGCCAAGCAATAACTTCCCGTAACCAGCAGCACCAGCGACAGGAACTTCTTGCTCGATTCTTGGTTTAAATCCTTGTTCTGATAAATACAGTACTTCTTGTTTCGCATCGTAAATAACATGATCTGGATTATAGCTAATCGAATCGGTTACTGTTAAATAGCCTAGATCTCTCGCTTCATCTGCAGATGTCGACACTTTTGCCATCGCAATCGTTTCAAATGCTTTTTGTGTAATATTTTCTAATGGAACGGCCACTTCTTTTGGCATGCGTTCTAATTCGCGCATGTACAATTCTTTATTGCCACCACCGCCTGGAATAAGCCCTACTCCCACTTCAACTAATCCCATATACGTTTCACTAGCAGCCTGCATTTTCGTTGCCGGTAAGCAAACTTCACATCCGCCACCTAACGCCATTTGAAACGGTGCAGCAACAACCGGTACTTCTGCATATTTTATACGCATCATTGCCTCTTGGAATTGACGAACGACTAATTCTAATTCAAAAAAGTTATCATCTTCTGCTTCCATTAATAACAATGCTAAATTCGCGCCAACGCAAAAGTTTTTTGCTTGGTTCCCAATCACTAATCCGCGGTAATTTTTCTCCACTTCGTCTAAAGTAGATTGAATCATGGATGTAATATCTAACCCAATGGCATTATTTTTTGAGTGAAATTCTAACAATGCTATATCGTCTCCGATATCGATTAACGATGCACCATTATTTTTTTGTAAGACGCCTACTGATTTTTTAATCAAAGCTAACGAAATTTCTTTTTCATTTGTTTTGATTAATTTATATGCACCTTGGTCATAATAGGAAGGAATCCCACTTTCCTCTTGATAAAATTGTGTGTACCCTTTTTCGAGCATTTCTTCTACCCAATTTGGAATGCTCGTCCCTTCTTTTTTCATTTTTTCAACCGACGATGCAAGACCGATAATATCCCAAATTTCAAACGGTCCATAATTCCAACCGAATCCCCACTTCATCGCTTGATCAATGGCTAAAATATTGTCAGCAATCTCTTCTATTTTTTCAGCGGCATAAAGCAACGTTGCTTTTAACACATTCCAAATAAATTGCCCTTCCCGCCCTGTACTATATGCGAGTGTTTTTATTTTTTGTTTCGTAGGTAACATTTTTAACGGTTGGAAGACGGAAGCATCGACTTTATTTCTTGCCTCATATTCCAACGTACTAGGATTTAATTGAAAAATTTCTTTTCCTTCTTTCACAAAGAAACCTTTTTTCGTTTTCGCTCCTAAGTAGCCTTTTTCAACCATCTTGTTCATATAATCTGGAACGGTAAATAATGCACGCTCCTCACCTTCTACTTGATCTTTCACATTATTGGCAACATGAATAAACGTATCCAAACCAACAACGTCTAACGTACGGAAAGTAGCACTTTTTGGTCTACCGATTAGCGGTCCTGTTAACGCATCAACCTCACTAAACGTCAACTCACTTTTCTCCATTTCTTTGACAGTCGCTAACAATCCGTATGTGCCAATCCGATTACCAATAAAATTAGGTGTATCTTTTGCTACGACAACCCCTTTTCCAAGTACATTTTCTGCAAATTGTTTCATGTATGTTAACACTTCTTGTTTTGTATCTTTTGTTGGAATTAGTTCTAACAATTTTAAATAGCGCGGTGGATTAAAAAAATGCGTCCCTAAAAAGTGCGCTTTAAAATCATTGGAACGACCTTCTGCCATTTTTTCAATCGAAATACCGGATGTATTAGAACTAACAAATGTTCCTTTCGTCCGTACACGGTCAATATGTTCAAATACACGTTTTTTTACACCTAAACGTTCTACGACTACTTCAATAATCCAATCTACTTCTTTTAACAGGTCAAAATGATCATCAAAATTTCCTGGTGTTATGAAATGAATGTTGTCTTGTTTCATCAAAGGTGCTGGCTTTTGTTTCGTTAACTTTTGTAACGCTGTCGTAGCAAAACGATTGCGTACTTGTGCATCTGCTAACGTCAGTCCTTTTGCTTCCTCTTCTTTCGTTAATGATGTTGGAACAATGTCTAGAAGAAGGGTTTTTATTCCTACATTAGCTAAATGTGCTGCAATACCAGAACCCATTACGCCGGATCCTAGCACAGCGACTTTACGAATTGCTTTCATCGCATTAGCTCCTCTCTATCCTCTTTGAATGAATATTCATTCATTTTTAATAAAAAAGAAAAATTGGAATTATTCCAACTAAAAAACGTCCTAACCATAATATAAAGTATTTTTAGTTTTTTTACAACTGTTTTTATAATAAATTTTCTGAAAATTCCAAATGAATTTTAAATGCATATCTTTTGATGATTCGTACAGGCTAAACATGAAGTATTTATTCCACCTATTCGGGATGAATTCCTTTATTTTTTTAAAATTTTATGGCCATAGAAAGGAGCATTTGAAATGTTACAACAACAAGCGAATCAAACGGTTTATCCAGAACCACCTGTTGTCGTTTCAACAAAAGACCACTTGTATTTACAAGATATGTTAAGTTGGAATTTAAATGCGATGAAAAAAGCTCATTTTTTCGCTAATCAATGTCAAGATGCTGAAATTAAACAGGCAATTGAAAGAAGTTGTCTCATGCACAAACGCCATTATCAAATGTTATTAAATCATTTACAATCTAACCAAATGGTTAGCGGAAAGCAAGGTGGATTTTAATGAATAATATTCGTAATCCAGAATTACAAGTCCCAAACACACCGCAAATGAACGATCGTGATTTTATTACTGACATGTTATCCACAGAAAAATATATGACAACATCTTATTCTTATGCTGTACACGAAGCGAGCCATACAAAGTTATACCAAGATATATTATCCATTTATACTGAAACACAAGAATGCCAACGAGACTTATACAACGTTATGTTTAAAAAAGGATTTTACAGCATCACACCTGAACAACCACAAACACTCCAACAAACTCAAACACAATTCACCACATACATGAACCAACAATTCCCACAACACACCACACATTAAAAGAAAAGCGAAGGGCGCTTGGTTAGGGGCGACAAGCATAAGATAGATGGTAGAATGAGGCGTTCTTCCTCATGGAGCCATATAACTTATGACTCGAGCCCCTAGCGCCCGAAGCTGGACAATATCGAAAAGCGGAGGGGGGCTTGCTTAACGACGGAGCTATAAGGCGAAGGGCGCAAGAGGCGCTCTTTGCCTCTGGAGCACTTTGACTTATAGCGGAAGTCGTTAGCTCCCCGAAGCTAGACATCCAAAAGCGTAGGGCGCTTGATTACCGATGAAGGAATAAGGTACTCAACAGAAGAAGTTTTTTACTTTGGAGTTAAGGTACTTATACGAAAAGTTGGTAGCGTCCAAAATGAATAAAAAAAGCAAGGAAAAACAATTGTTTTTCCTTGCTTTTTTGTTACATACCTTTTTCTAAACGCGCAATGCGATCTTCTAGTGGTGGGTGAGTAGAGAATAAACGAAGCATTTTTGCTCCCCCGCCACTAATTTTAAATGCTGCTACTTGTTTATCACTTGTATCTACTAACTCCACTGTTTGCTGTAAAGAACGTAATGCATGTACCATTTTATTGCGTCCTGCTAATTGCGCACCACCTGCATCTGCATGAAACTCACGATGACGGGAATGTGCAAAGACAACAAGACTTCCTAAAATAGAGAATAAAATATCTAAGACAATCATCGTTACAAATTGCACAATCCAAGCAATATCTTCACGTACGAATTGAGATACAGCATATGCTAATAAACGAGATAAGAACACAACAAATGTATTGATGATACCTTGTAATAACGTCATCGTTACCATGTCACCATTCACGATATGTGCTACCTCATGTGCTAATACTCCCTCTACAGCATCATCATCCATTTTTTGTAAAAGTCCACTTGAAACAGCGACTAATGATTTATTTTTAGAAGGACCTGTCGCAAATGCGTTTACTTCTGGTGAATCATAAATTCCTACTTCAGGCATTACTTTCATGCCTGCTTTTTCACATAAACGATATACCATTTGCACTAAATGACGTTCTTCCGCTGTTAATGTTGCATCATTTGGGTTTAATACTCGTACACCCATTAATTGTTTAGCAGACCAACGTGAAATTAATAAAGAAATAATGGCACCTGTGAAACCAACAATAAAACTAAATACTAAAAGCGCCGTATAATTAATGCCACTTTCTGTTACGTACTGTCTTACACCGAGTACGCTTGTGATGATTCCAATCGTTAAAACGACTAGAATGTTTGTTAAAAGAAATAAGCTAATACGTTTAAACATCATTTCACCTCTTCAAGCTTTTGTATAATTCTACGCTTCTTATAAAACATCATACCAACTTCTGATATATCTTCCAACATCGATTTATTCGAGATAGCCCCAAACACTATGCCTGCAATAGGTACTGCTTGAAATAATTTTTTTAATCCAAACGATTCTACATAGCTTGCTGTTATTTCTCGCCATCCTTGAATTTGAGAAACAGTATTCGCCTTTTTTTCTTGCTCTAATTCTTGTAAGATGGCTTTTTTTCCAACAACATCACTAGAAGCAAACTGTAAACATTTCATCATAAAAATGCGTTCTTCTTTTCCATTTGGATTAAATCCATAGCAGATAGCCATTTCTTGCAACACTTTTAATGATTGTCCTAATACGGCTGGGATGTCTATTGCTAACGTAAACATGCCACCGATTCCCGTCGTTGCACCTTGTACGAATGCAATATTGCTCGCCTGCTTCCGCAATGTTTCCGCGCTCTGATCCATTTCTTCTAAAGAAAGACGTTGAATCTCTTCATAAGAAGAGACACCTAACGTTTTAAACATACGTTGTTCCTTTACAAGGTACTTCCCGCCTGTTTGCAAAAAATGAGCAACTTCATCGATTAATGTCCCGACTTTTTCGTGAATGATTTTAGGCGTGATTTTGTCTAATAACTTAAATGGTAAACGTACAATTGCATTCCATATCCAAATTCCTTGTTGTGCTTTTTCCCATTTTCTGATTTCTTTCAATGCCTTTTGGAGTTGCTGTTCTGTTTCTACCATTTGTTTTTCACATCCTCTTTAGAAGTCATCGTCTGTTTCAAAGATATCAAAAGAATCGTCTAATTCTTCTATAAAATCATCTTCTCGTTGCATATCTTCAAAATAACTATCTGTTTCTTCTACATATCCTTCGCCTAAATACCCTTCATCATACGAGACCGATGTTAGCAGTGATTCCGTCTGTTCTTCCCATTCTGGCTGCTCCAATATTTCAGAAAGCACTACCCCTCCAATCAAACCAGCCACCATTCCACCGATAGCTCCCTTTAATGGATAGTTATTTTTTGTTTTTATTTCATTCATTCGGAACGCTCGGTGCGTATAAGCAGTCGAATGGTCAATCATTTCATTCATCACTTGACTTAATCCTGATTTAATATCACGTTTTTCTGTTAAAATGCTTGGTGTTAATGATAACTCTTGCCGTAATACCGTATGTTTTGGCATATACTGATACGGGACTACTTCAAGCAACAATTGAATTCCTTTCTCTTCTACCGCCACAATGAACATAACTTTTTTAATTTGCCCATTAAATCCATTTGCATTAGTTGGTGAAAATTCAAATTTTTGTGCAATCCCGTCAAACGACCGAGAATCGTATGTTTCTTTAAATCCTAGTTCTTGTAACGCCATGAATACTTTCTCTAACGCTTCTGTCGGTGCAATAATGACACGGTCGTGATCTTGATGGTCGGCTGCTTGGACAATTTTTAAATTTGTCTGGAAATAATAAGACACGGTTCGACTGGAAATCATCAAATCATGTGGTAAATCAAAGGAAATTGGGAATTCTTTTCGTTCTTCTTCATAAATAATAAAAGATTCAGTTACTGGAAACGTATACACCGATTTTGTAAACGCTTTATCTTTTATGCGTAAATCCATCATCATATCAATCGTAATACCATCGATGGTTTGCTCGACAGTCCCGCCTTGCACGATTAATGTTCCTGTTAGTTTTTCTCCAATGGAATATTGTGCGCGATCTAAGATTAAATCGACACGCGCTCCCCCTATCCCTAGCTTGGACATTATTCGTTTAAACAAACCATTCCCCTCCCCTTACACATCCTGCTATTATGTTGTACGAACAAAAGAAAGAAAAGTTTCACAAATCGATTATTTTTAAAAAATAATCGCAAACTACTACTTCAGTATACCTTTTTGGCTAAAAAGAAGAAAATAATACAATACTAACGAAAAGAAAGGAGGAGAGGAAAATGAATGTATTACGAGCAAAAGAAATTTCTCAAAGCGCGACAATTGTCGACGTGACGTATAACGGAACGCTTATTATGATTCAAGATATAAATGAAGCGACTGAAATGGCTAGAGTGTATAATCGAACGAATCGAGAACAAGAAATGACCGTTCCGGTAGCACAATTAATGGAACAGTAAAAAGAGACTGGGACATAACTAGCTTCAAACAATACAAAAAGTGAAATTGAGCTCACTCCATTTCACTTTTTGCTATTTTTTTATATGAATCTTTATATCTTTTAGTTGATGGCCGTGAATTTCTGCATATTCACGACCATTAATGCGAGGCCCATTTCATTTTCAACCTTTCATTTTCCTCGGACAGAAAATCGAGTGAAACGCAAATTAGCCTTCAATAATCAAAAAAATGGTTCTATATCAATCTTACGTTGACGATAGAGGGCACCGGTTTTTTCTTCTGAAAGCTTCGCTCTCACATATTCTTTTTGCCGTTCCCATTTTTCATTCACCATTAATTTTCGATTATTTCCTTCTTTTGCTTTTGCACAAGATGAACGAAGTAGGCAGCCTGAACAGCCTTCACATTCATACACTTTAAACTCACGAGAGAAACCTAACTTATCCGTTCGCATAGAACGATATTTAAATACAAGTTGTTGTTTGTGTGGACAAGTATACACATCCTTTTCTTGATCATATTCCCAGTTAGATGTATGGAACTTGTTTTGTTTGTACTTCTTCTCCTTTTTCTTTATATACATATTATAAGTAATGAAAGGTTCTCGTTTACGATTCGACAGGATATTATTATAATTTTGTTCACTACCGTATCCAGCATCTGCGACGATATGCTTTGGTAATTTGAAATAATGTTGTTCAATTTTATCTAAAAATAGAATTAATGTACGTGTCTATTGGGTTCGAAAAAATACTGTAGGCAAGCGCGTACTAACCTTCTGTCGCGACTCGGACATTATAGCCAGCCTTTCATTGACCATTTTTCATATAGTCATCTTTCATTCGTATAAACGTCGCATCATGATTCATCTTAGAATAACTATTATGCGCACCAAAAATTTCAAAGTCCTTCTCCTATTTCTGTTTACGTACGATGTAATCAGCCAATTGTTTGCGAGCTTGTTTTGGAAACTTTCGTTCCTTTCTTAGCTTTTTTCGTTCTGTTACATCTAACGATGCGTCTATTTTTTGATCATATTCAGAAATAACCTCGTCCACTTTTTGAACCACTTGAGCGAGTTCTTCTGTTGATAATTCTTTTTCACTTTCGCGCTCGATTTCTGGCATAATTTCTTTTTCAAGAAGTTCATCGTATAACTGGTTCGACTTTTCGATTAAACTGTTGTAATATTTTTCAATAGATTTCTTCCAAACGAATGTAAATTTATTCGCATTCGCTTCAATCTTTGTGTCATCAATAAAAATCGCTTCTTGTTCCATCAATTTTTCTTGTACCAGCTGGCAGCGAAATTGAACGAAACACTGGCGAATTAATTCTTTTACTTCAGGATGAACACGAAAACGGTTGATGGTGCGATAGCTTGGTTCATAACCATGAACTAGCCACATCATACGAAGAATATCTTTTAAAAGTGCTTCTATTTTACGCCCTGAAAAAACAGATTGCGTATAGGCACATAAGATAATTTTTAACCTCATGCGTGGATGATAAGCAGGACAACCCGTATTTCAAAGAAATGGTTCGATTGCTTCTTTCGGAATACTTTCGGATGTGGAAGGCAATATCATTATTTTGAAGTTTTACTTCTACATTTAAAGGAAAAATTAATTAATTCATGTTATAATCTTTAAACATAAGGACACTTCTTTCTGTTTGAATTTTGTCTGGTAACTTAATTTTATCAGAAGGTGTCCTTTTTTTGATGAAAAAATAAAGCCAGTGAAATTTTTACTCACCGTAAAATTTCACTGGCTTTTTCAGTTCAGAGGAGGGTTTTGTCCCAGCCTCTTTCTTTTCTCATGCTTCTCTTGTGAGTTTCCTTTTTAATGCTTGTTTTGACACAATATATTGCACAACTTCTCCTGTTCCGATGTGCTCTTTTTCATTCACAACATCAACGCGTGTCACAATTTTACGATCCGATACGCTCGTCACAACTCCGGTTACCGTTACGCGAGAACCTTCTGGACTGGATGCAAGATGTCGAACAGATACTGCTCCACCAACCCCTTCTTCCTCTTCTTCTAAATATGGTTCAAGCAATAGCCGTGAAATCCATTCCATATGATATACCATCGCTACGGTTGAATAAGTCGGATGAATTAACCGCCCCCCAAATGAAGCAAACATTTCTTTCGTAATCGTATGAACAAATTGTTTTTTATTCC
Organism: Massilibacterium senegalense; assembly: GCF_001375675.1. Taxonomy (NCBI): domain Bacteria; kingdom Bacillati; phylum Bacillota; class Bacilli; order Caryophanales; family Bacillaceae; genus Massilibacterium; species Massilibacterium senegalense. Next base: position 1,628,040 of record NZ_LN831786.1, read on the forward strand.
CTACTTGTAATCCTTCTTTCATTGTTTCATCCTCTCTTCGTGCTTGATCGAACGATGCATGTTATCAATTGTGCCCCATGCTTCTATCATCATCGCACGAAGCAAGGAATCAACGGTTGGGAGGTCGGTAATATACCCAGCAATTTGCCCTCCGTTCATATGTCCTTCTGTTTCGTTTCCTTCCATCGCTCCTAGCCAGTGATGCCGTTCATCGGTTAATTGTTGAAATTGTTCCAAGGAAACAGTTGTTTCTGCTTCTTTTAATGTTTGTGCATACACCGTTTTTAATAATCGACGGTGTAATCCGAGCGAACGACCAACGATTGTTGTGCCAGTATCATTAGCCTGTAAGATGTGTTGTTTATATATTTCGTGGACGTCCGCATCTTTTGTGGCAATAAACCGCGTCCCCATTTGTACCCCTGCTGCACCAAGTGCCCAGACAGCCGCCAACCCTTTTCCATCCGCAATCCCACCGGCCGCAATAACTGGAATCGAAACAGCTTGAACAACTTGCGGAATTAATGTGAACGTTGTTGTTTCCTGTTGTGAATTAATCCCTGCTGCTTCATATCCTTCCGCTACAATGATATCTGCTCCTGCTTGTTCCGCTTTTTTCGCTTGTTGTACCGTTGCAACGACACATATTACTTTTGTGCCAAGCGCTTGAAACACTGGAATGAAGGGGCGAGGATTCCCTGCAGATAACGATACGACCGGAACACGATGTTTTTTTACTACTTCTACTACTTCCGATAAATACGGCTGAACATTAATCGGAATGTTGATGCAATATGGCTTATCGGTCATTCGTTTCGTATCGATAATGAGCTGTTCTACTTTTTCTGCTGTCATCGTTCCCGCTCCAATCGTTCCTAGACCACCAGCATTCGAAATAGCAGCTGCTAACTTAGCATGGCTAACATTCCCCATCCCACCTTGAATAATCGGATACGAAATATGCAAAAGATTCGTAACATTTTTCAATACGTTCACTTCCTTTTCATGATATAATGGTAAAAAATTGTTAAAGGAGGCCTTCGTGTGATTTATGAATTTAATCATAAACGACCACAAATAGCATCTACGGCTTTTCTTGCACCAGGCGCACGAATTATCGGTGACGTCACTATCGAGGAAGGAGCGAGCATTTGGTTTAATGCGGTATTACGCGGAGATGAAGCACCAATAAAAGTCGGGAAATTTTGTAATATTCAAGACAATTCTACTTGTCACTTATATGATGCGTATCCTTTACTCTTAGAAGATGAAGTTTCTATTGGACATAACGTGATTTTACATGGATGTACGATTAAGAAAGGTTCATTGATTGGAATGGGGTCCATTATTATGGATGGAGTGGAAATTGGTGAACAATGTTTAATTGGTGCTAATACCTTTTTACCGTCTAATAAAAAAATTCCGCCCCGTTCACTCGTAATGGGAAATCCAGGGAAAGTCATCCGTCCTTTAACAGACAAAGACATCCAACTCATTCAACTGACGATTGATACGTATAAACAAAAAGCAATCGATTATAAAGAAACGTGTAAAAAAGTACAATAATGATTTTACCCATCCCCCATCTATTATCGATGGGGGATTGTTTCCTATTCATCTGTTTTAGAAAAAGGGTGCATCGATAAATCAACTGTGCTTTCATTTTTAGGGTTTCCTTCATAAAAGACTGATTCAAAAAAACGCTGTGCCGGTTGGGCTAATTCTTTATAATAACTCGTAAATAATTGAGCTGCAGAATCTCCTAGCCATTCATCTGGTAATAGTTCTTCTGGTAATCCAGGGTCACTAAATAAAAATTTTCGATATTCATGTACTAAAATCGCTCGTTCTACAAAACATTCCCCGTCGGTCATTTCACCTTTTTGGATTTTCGTTCGGTCAATAATGTACTTTTCACTGTATCGTTTAATAAACTCATTATATTTTTCATTGATTGCTTGAATGTCCCAACACGATTCGATTAACTCTTTTTGTTCTTTTGGCCCGTGATAGTTAGACAGAAATAAATGAACATACGCTGTAATCTCATATTTTTCGATTAAATTGTATACTTGTTTTTCAAGTGGATTAGGGGAAATCCATAAGCTATTCGATAACGAGCCAAATCCACTCCAGACAAGTTCTTTCCGAAATTCATCGCGAACGTGGCGAATTTCTTCTGGAATGGAATAAGAAATCATCCGCCATTTTCCGTCCCAATGATGTGGATGAAATTTAAAAATTCGTCCAGCCGCTTCTTCCAATCGTTCTTTCCCTTTATCTGTCATTTGATAATAACTCCGATTTCCGCGCCGAATGGATTGTACCCATCCTTGTTTATTCATTCTCGAGATAGCTGCTCGAACCGATTGCTCATTATGGCCAAATGCTTCTAATAATGTAATTAGGCTTCCTGTCCAAATCTCTCCCCCGTAATGGCGAATAAAGTCACCGTATAACGTAAAAATCATCGACCGTGTATTCATAGAAGTTTTCACTTAACATCATCCTTCATTATTCTTTTACTTTCCATTATAATGAAGCCACTCTTATCCTTTCAATATCGTTATGTTCCTTGAAAGTTTGGTCGACGTTTTTCTTGAAATGCTCGCAATGCTTCGATACGGTCGTTTGTTGGAATAATCATTTCATACGCTTTCTTTTCTATTTCCATTCCGGTGTACATATCCGTATTCATCCCTTCCCGAATGGCAAACTTTGCTTCTGCTACTGCACATGGTCCATTTTGCAACAATTGCTCTACATACGTATCCACCGCTGCATGTAATTGCTCAAAAGGAACGACGTGATGGACAAGTCCGATTTGCCGTGCTTCATCTGCAGAAATTCGTTTGGCTAATAAAATCATTTCCATTGCTTTTCCGTACCCAATCAATCGTGGCAACCGTTGCGTTCCACCCGCACCAGGGATAATGGCCCAGCGTACTTCGGTTAAACCCAACGTCGCGTGTGCAGCTGCGATTCGAAAATCACAAGCAAGCGCCCATTCTAACCCACCACCTAAAGCGTGTCCATTGATTGCAGCAATCGTCACCATCGGAAGCTTTTCCATACTCGTAAATAACTCCCGAATAGCCTTTACATTACGACGTACTTCGGTTTCAGTTAAATGACGTCGTTCTTTTAAATCTGCACCAGCAGAAAAAGCCTTTTCTCCTGCTCCTATAAAAACAACTACCCGGATATCTCGGTCTGTGTGCAACTCCTCGACGATTTGTTGCATCTGAACTAATGCATCATAGTTCAAACAATTAAGCGCTTCTTCTCTACAAAGCGTAACCGTTGCTACATGACGATCAATCGTTTTTGTAACCAACATTTCTTACCCTCCTTTACTCCACACGCTCTACAATAGTCGCAATCCCTTGCCCAACGCCGATACACATCGTCGCGAGTCCTAATCGGTCTTTTTTTCGGTTCATCTGATGGATTAGCGTCGTTAACATTCTCGCTCCACTAGCACCAAGCGGATGACCAAGTGCAATTGCCCCACCATTGACATTGACTTTTTCTATATCTACGTTTAATTCTCGAATACATTGAATCGATTGCGAAGCAAATGCTTCATTTATTTCTACTACATCGATATCTCCGATTCCAAGGCGAGCACGCTCTAACGCTTTTTTGGTCGCATAAATAGGACCAAGCCCCATCATACGAGGAACTAACCCACAAACGGCGGATGTGACATATTTTACAAGTGGACGAACGCCATATTCTTTTGCTTTTTCGCGACTCATTAATAAAAGAGCAGAAGCACCATCATTTACGCCAGAAGCATTACCTGCTGTAACCGTACCATTTTCAAAAATAGGACGGAGCTTTGATAGCTTTTCCATCGTAGTATCAACGCGAGGATGTTCATCTTGCTTGAAAATATGTTCTACTCCTGTTCGATCCGTCCACGATACTGGAACAATTTCATCGTGAAAATAACCATTTTCCATCGCTCGTTTCGTTTTTTGTTGGCTCCAATAGGCAAATTTATCTTGTTCTTCGCGTGAAATGTCGAATTCCTGTGCGACATTTTCGGCTGTTTGTGGCATCGAATCTACCCCGAAGGTTGCTTGTAAACGCGGGTTGACAAACCGCCAACCAATCGTCGTATCAAACATGTTCACATCCCCGCGCGGAAAGGCTACGTCTGGTTTTGCCATCACAAAAGGAGCACGGGTCATACTTTCTGTTCCACCAGCAATGACGACATCTGCTTCTCCGGTCATAATCGACCGAGCTGCATAGTTCACGGCATCTAGTCCAGAACCACATAAACGATTAATTGTTGTTCCAGCTACGTGAATTGGAAGACCTGCTAGCAAAACAGCCATACGCGCGACATTTCGATTATCTTCTCCTGCTTGATTTGCGTTTCCGAGCACTACTTCTTCCACTTCTGCTACGGGTACGTTTGGATTTCTTTCGATTAAAGCAGCAATCACCATCGCTGCTAAATCATCCGGACGGATATGACGAAGCGCTCCGTTATAACGACCAATCGGTGTTCTCACCGCGTCCACAATCACTACTTCTTTCACTTCTTTCACTTTCTTCACTTCCTTTGTCCAAATTCGTCATATTCGTAAACACCTTTTCCAGTCTTTTTCCCGAGCCTTCCTGCTTTGACATACTTGATTAAAAGAGGGGCGGGGCGATATTTTTCGCCTAATGTTTCATACAAATAGTTCAAGTTATTTAACCGGACATCTAATCCGACTAAATCGACCAGTTCAAATGGTCCCATCGGATAATTTAATCCAAGTTTTATCGCTGTATCAATTTCTTCTGGAGTTCCGACTCCTTCTTGCAACATACAAAACGCTTCATTTCCGACAAGCGCACTCATTCGGCTCGTTACAAACCCAGGAAATTCATTTACGACAACCGTTTCTTTTCCCATTTTCTTTGCTACTTGTTCGATGACAGCAGTTGTATCATCGCTCGTCTCTAAGCCACGAATCATTTCTACTAACTTCATTTTATGAACAGGATTAAAAAAATGCATCGCAATCACGCGGTCTGGTCGACTAGTAAAAGAAGCGATTTCCGTTGGGCTCATCGTCGAAGTATTCGTAGCAACATAACAAGTTGGTTTAGCATACCGGTCTATTTGTTCAAACACCGATTTTTTTAATGCCATTTTTTCTGGCACCGCTTCAATGACAACATCCGCTTCGCTTATCCCTTGTTCTATGCTAGATGCAACATGGAGACGGTTTTTCGCTTCCGATGCTTGTTCTTCTTGTAAAAATCCTTTTTGTACCGATTGTTCCATTAACGAGCGAATATTTTGTTCCGCACGCTTTACTACTTCGTTCGAAACATCAACCATAATCGTTTGAAAACCACCGATTGCACTTACGTATGCAATTCCTTGCCCCATGACACCAGTACCAATGACAGCAATCGTTTGAATCATCCTCCCACCCCTTTTAACAGAAAATTTAGACAATACTAGACGCTTGCCTAGTATTGTCTGGAGTCTTTTTTATACACCTAATGGATTTAATGGACGCGCTCCGTAATACGATAAAATACTTTTATCTTCTGTATATAAATCAAGCGTTTCTACACAAAGTTCCCGACCAAATCCTGATTGTTTATAGCCACCAAACGGCGTTCCCGGAAAGGCAGAAAACGGACAGTTTACCATGACAATCCCTGCTTCGATTTGGTTAGCGACACGTGTGGCGCGCGCTTGGTCTGTTGTCCAAATCGCAGAACCTAACCCATACTGTGTATCGTTTGCTAGCTGAATGGCTTCTTTTTCTGTTTTAAACGGCATCACCACAACGACTGGACCAAAAATTTCTTCCTGGACGACTTTCATATCGTGGGTCACATTTGTAATAATAGTCGGTGCATACCAATGCCCTTTTTCAAATCCTTCGATCTTCACTTCACATCCACCCGTTACAATCGTCGCACCTTCTTCTTTCGCAGATTGCACGTACGCATCAATCGTTTCTAATTGGCTCCGGCTAATGATAGAACCTACTTGTGTCGTTTGGTCCATCGGATTTCCTAACCGTAACTGTTTTGTTCGTTCAACAAATTTTTCCATAAATGCATCGTAAATGTCTTCTTGGACATATAATCGCGAACGAGCTTCACAAGATTGACCCGTATTATAAAAAATCCCGAACAGTGAACCGTTTACCGCACTCTCGATATCCGCATCTTGAAAGACGATATTCGGAGATTTTCCGCCAAGCTCTAACGTTACTCGTTTTAATGTACTTGATGCTTTTTGCATAATATTTTTTCCAATTTCCGTTGATCCAGTAAAGGCTACCTTATTTACCTGTTCATGTTCCACTAAATAATCGCCTACCGTTGCACCAGCACCTGTTACAATATTGACAACGCCATTCGGTACGCCTGCTTCCTGACAAATTTCCGTTAATACAATCGCTGTTAATGGTGTTAAACTTGCAGGCTTTAAGACAATGGAACAACCAGCAGCAATGGCTGGTGCTACTTTCCATGCAGCCATCATGAGCGGATAATTCCACGGAATGATTTGAGCACAAACGCCAACCGGTTCTTTTCTCGTATAGTTCAAAAAGGCACCTGGCACGTTATTCACCTGACCGCGATGGCCGACAATCGCTCCTGCGTAAAATTCAAAATCTTCAATTGCTTGCATGACTTGCCCTTGTGCTGTTGTCAGCGATTTTCCTGTGTTTAACACTTCTAGTTCGACTAACTCATGAAAACGTTTTCGCATAATCGCCGCCATTTTATTGATAATCCGAGAACGTTTATTAACTGGAAAATGACGCCATTTTCCATGATCAAACGCTTCTCTTGCTGCTTGTACAGCTTTTTCTGCATCTTCCTTCGTTGCTTTCGGTACCGTTGCTATCACTTCATTGGTCGCAGGATTGTAAATAGCCATCGTCTCTCCATTACTACTAACTACACGCACACCATTGATCACCATTTCATATTCTTTCCGAATGACACCTTTCACTTCGAACGTTTCCTTTGTTTGAACCGACATTTCCTTCACTCCTCTTATTTTCCTTTATAATTAGGGATTCGTTTTTGTAAAAATGCCTGTACTCCTTCGTGATGGTCTTCCGTACCACCGGCAATCGATTGTAACTCCGCTTCTAATTCTAATATCTCTTGTAAATGGTGATGAAAGCTTTCGTTCAGATAACGCTTCATCAGACCAATAGCTTTCGTTGGACTAGCCGCAAGTTTTGTTACAAATGTTTCGACGTCTTCTATCGTTTCGTCTGTGATGATTTTCGTTACAATAGAAAAACGTTCTGCTTCTTTAGCTGACATTTTTTCTCCTAAACTCATCCATTCAAACGCTTTCGCCGTACCAATCATCCGCGGTAAAAAATAAAACGCACCGCTATCTGGCACTAATCCAACATTGACAAACGATTGAATAAACGTTGCCCGTTCATGAACGAGACGATAATCACACGCTAACGCTACACTCATCCCAGCTCCAGCCGCTACCCCATTCACGTAAGCGACCACCGGTTTTTCGATCGTTTGAATTTTTTCTATCATCGGGTTGTAATACATGCGTAAAATGTCTCCGTGCTTCATCGTTTCATCTACATCCGCTAAATCTTGCCCCGAACAAAATGCTCGACCTTCCCCAGTAATGAGCACTGCGCGAATATTATCTTGTTTTTCTGCTATTTTTAAAGCTTGTAGCATTTCTTCATTCATTTGTCGGGTAAACGCATTTAACGTGTCGGGACGATGTAACGTAATCCATGCTACCCCTTGTTTTTCTTCCCAGCGAATCGTTTCAAATAATTGCTTCATCGTCATTACCTACCTTTAAATAGTGGCTTTCTTTTTTCGATAAATGCTTGCATGCCTTCTTTTTGATCTTGGGAACTAAATAATAAATAAAAGTTTTTTCGTTCCAAAGCTAGCCCTTCATCTAGAGGATAATCGAGCGCTGTTTGCACCGCTTCTTTTATAAACCGTAACGAGAGCGGCGGTTTTGTAGCTAACGTGTTCGCAAATCGTAATACTTCGGCGGCTAACGCTTCTTTCGGATAAACGTGATTAATCACCCCGTAGTCACACGCTTCTTTTGCCGTCATCTGTTCCCCTAAACAAAGCCACTCCATCGCTTTTACTTTTCCAAGTGCTTTCGTTAACCGCTGCGTCCCGCCTGCTCCTGGCATAATTCCAATATTCACTTCTGGAAATCCGAAGTGAGCATCATCTGAAGCAAATATAAAGTCACACGTTAACGCTAATTCGAATCCGCCACCTAAGGCGTATCCCTTTACAGCCGCGATGATTGGCTTTTTCACTCGTCTCATTTCATCCCATACAGCAAATTGATTGAGAAGATCTAATGTAATCGGGTCTTGGTGAGCCATTTCATGAATATCTGCCCCGGCAGCAAACGCACGGTCATTTCCTTGTAACACAATCACTCGCACTTCTTCGCTAGCTTCTGCTACTTTTATTGCCTCCACGATTTCTCCAACCATTTGGACATTTAAAGCATTGTACACGTCTGGTCGATGTAACGTAATCATGGCGATTGCAGGTGCTGGATACGATACAAGTATGTGTTCATACGTGTTACTCATCTTCACTTTTCCCAAATAAAAGGGTAACAATCGAACCAGCAAATGCTTGGGCATCCTTTCCAGATGCTTTTGCTTCTTCTGATTTCATCGCCTTTTTAAATGTTTCTTTGTCTTCGTAAATCATTTCACACATCATGTAATATTCACTTTCACCGAATGGAGTACCGGTAATTCTCGTTACGTTCATTTCTTTTAAACCTGGAATTTTAGCGGTTAATGGAGCGTGGACATTAAAATAATGCTCATCAAATTTCTCTTTATTTTCAGGATGTTTATACAATGCAATTACTTTTATCATGTTTCATCGTCCCTTTCTTTTCATTTATGATTTGTTACTGGTAAAAACATCGGCTTCATTGCCTCAAACGGATTTTTACAGGTGGAACAATACAAAATACTCCGGCATGCGGTTGGACCAAATAGATTATCTACCGTTGTATGAACAGAACCACAGTATGGACATTCTACTTGATCGAGATGTTTCGGTGGTGGTGCGATGCCATAGGCCTTTAAATGCTCGATTGCACTAGGTTGAATTCGTTCGGTAGTCCATGGTTGGTCCGTTATAAATGTCACTTCAATCGTTTTCATCGGCATATGTTGATGTAGTTCGTTTTCAACATTTTGTTTAATAATGTCTAATGCTGGACATCCGAGAAAAGTTGGAATTAACAAAATGCATACCTTTTTATCCGTAATGCACACGTCATGAACCATCCCAAATTCCACAATGTTGACCGTTGGAATTTCAGGGTCTGCGACAGATGCAAGCCACTTTAATACGGTCTCTTTCGTCAGCATCCTCTTTCCCCCTTTACCATTGTGCGACAGGGTTTGTGTTGTACACTTCTGATAATGTGGCTAATGCTTCCGATAATTGTTCGGTATGTTCCCCGTTTCGCCCATTACCAGATATGGAACCAGGTGAATCTTCTCTTGTATAATGAACCTTTTGAAAAACATCGGATAATCGACGTAACGTTTCGGTTCGTAACGTTTCATGCGAGTCGATCAGGCGCTCTTTTTCCATGTCTCTCCCATATTTTCCTAACGTCATGAGTCCATCATACTCAGGCCAAACGAGATCAAGCGCTTGAATCATTCGCTCTCTTGCATCTTCTGTACTAAGCATCAATTGGGTAAACCATGTTTCCCAATGCTTCACGTGATAAAATTGTTCCGATAATATTTTTTGGGATAATGTTTGTAACGGTTGGTAGGAAGAAGTTGTTATACTTTCTAGACGAACTTGTTTATGCATCTCATAAAGATAATGACGAACAACAGCAAATGCCCAATCATATTGAGGATTTTTAAGATAATGACCTGGACCATTGGCAAGTTCCACTAAAATAGCATTCCGTCTGTCTTTTTCTGTGCGGCTGTGTGCGAGGGCATCTGGTGTTCCACCCCCTAATTCACTGACATGTTGGTAGTACATCGAGGCATGACCCATTGTATTTTGATTAATAGAGGAAAAGGCAACATCTTCTTCAATATGTGGGGTAAGGCCAAGCCATTCAGAACCACGAAAAGCAATCATAAAATCGTCATCCGCTAATTGAAACAACAACTCCTTTAGTAAAAACTCATTGCTCAAGTTTTTTCACCCCTTTTGCCCAGGATAAAATTTCTTGGTCATCAAACATTTTTTGATTGTATGCACGCCATTTTTTTCGCAAATATCCATACCCTTTCGCAGTTCGGTATTCTTTATTATCAAGACGCGATACCATTTTTCTTTCTTCTTCTGTTAAATGACGAATACAATCTCTCGGGACAATCCAAATGTCCACTACTTGTTCTCTACGCATAAAATTTTCTTGCGCCATTATTAAGGCCATTTCTTCATTCGGTGCTAACAAACTAAATTGATAATACATTGGTGCGACATCTGTTTTTCGACTGAACACTTCAAATACCCGATAAAAACCTTTTTCGCTCGTTTCCACCATTTTCCCTCCTTTTAAATTGCCACAGTCGGACGACTAGCTAACGCTTCTCGCACCCACCGATTGCGTTCATATGAATCTTGGCGTAATGTTAAACGCTCTTTTGATTTTGGACCGTTATTCGAAATAATTTCTTTAAAACGGTTCCAATCTGGTTGTTTGTACACCCATCGTCCGAGTGTTTCATCGTAATGTAATGTGGAATCTGGAATGGTTAATCCAATGGAATAAATGCGCGGAACGTATTTCGTTAAAAATGCTTGGCGTAACTCTTCGTTTGTATTTTTGCGGATACGATATTGAATCGTAATATCTTGTTTGGAAGAACCCGTCGTTTCTTTTGATTCAGGGCCAAAAAACATTAACAATGCTTCCCACCAACGATTTAACGCATCTTGTATTAATTCTTTTTGTGCTGGTGTTCCTTCTGCTAGTGCCATAATAACGGCTTCTCCGTGCTGAGCATGAAAAACTTCTTCTGCACAAATTCGTTGCAATGCTCGTTGATACGGACCGTAAGAAGCATCTAACATATTCGTTTGGGTAATAATAGCAGCACCGTCTACTAACCAACCAATCAGTCCTGCATCTCCCCATGAATGCGTTTTCATATGAAACACATTATGAAACTTTAAATCTCCCTTAAATAAATCTTGCATCACATGCTCCCGCGTTCTTCCTAACGGGGCCATTAAATCTTCTGCTACACGTAACAACAATTGTCCGTGTCCCATTTCATCTTGGACTTTGGCCATAATAGCTAACTTTCTTCGTAACGACGGAGCTTTTGGTACCCATTCTTTTTCAGGTAAAGCACCCATTATTTCACTGATTCCATGCATAGAAATCAATTTTATTAATGCCACTCGATATTCTTCGGGCATCCAATCGGTTGCTTCAATTTTTTCTCCCTGTTCGATTCTTCTTTTAAACTGGTCCATTTTCTCTCGTTCTGTTACGTCTTGACGACCTAACATACCGAACCACCACCCTTATATAACATTTTGTTAACGCTATTATAAAATGGCGTCATATAAATTTCAATACAATTTCATAAATTTTCTAAATATTTTGTTAAATTAACATTCTCGTTTTTGGCAAAGCTTGCTACATCAAGGTTATTTTCTATTAAACAAAAAATATTTATTTAAAATAGCATTTTCTACATTAAAATAGCATTTTATTAATATGTAAAAAAGAGATGATTTATGCTAACTTTATATTATTTGAATTTTCGAAAAATTATTGACAATTATTAGCGGTTTCTTTACTCTTTATATAACGGTGTTTCATAAATCGTAAAAATATCGTCATTTTCAAGGAGGGGGAACGTTTGTATAATCCAGAGATAGAGATGATGAGTGTAGAAGCGAAACAGTTTATTCAATTAAAACGTCTACAAGAAACAGTGGAAAGAGTATATGAAAAGGTTCCATTTTATCGTAAGCGGTTTCAAGAACATCACGTAACACCTAATGGTATTCGTAGTTTAGATGATATTCAAAGGCTTCCTTTTACAGAAAAATCGGATTTACGAGATAATTATCCTTTTCATCTTTTTGCCGTACCACGAGAAGAAGTCGTCCGTATTCATGGATCAAGTGGGACAAGTGGAAAGCCAACGGTCGTAGGCTATACAAAAAAAGATATTGAAAATTGGTCTACCATTGTCGCGCGTGCGATTACAATCGCTGGTGGAAGAAAAGGAGATATTTTTCATAATGCTTATGGGTACGGCCTATTTACTGGCGGGCTAGGTTTACACTTCGGTGCAGAACAATTAGGCGTTGCCGTCGTCCCAATATCTGGTGGCAATACAGACCGACAAATTACCGTTATTGAAGATTTTAAACCTCGAGGTATTTGCGGGACACCATCGTATATTTTAAATATTGCCGAACATATGCGAGAAGCGGGAATCGATCCAAAGAAAACAAGTTTGGAATATGGAATCTTTGGGGCAGAACCATGGTCAGAAGAAATGCGAAAAACATTAGAAGAAACGTTCCAAATTAAAGCACTCGATATTTATGGATTAAGCGAAGTGATGGGGCCAGGTATTTCGATAGAATGTCATGAAGCGCAAGATGGCTTGCACGTTGCCGATGATCACTTTTTCATAGAAGTAATCAACCCGAAAACACTTGAACCTGTCGCAGAAGGGGAAGACGGAGAACTTGTTTTTACAAGTTTAACAAAGGAAGCACTCCCGATTATTCGTTATCGTACAGGTGATATTGCGTCCATTACGACAGAACGCTGTATTTGTGGACGAACTTCTACTCGCATGTCCCGTGTAAAAGGACGAATTGACGATATGTTAATTATTCGTGGCGTCAATGTATTTCCTACAGAGATTGAACGTTGCCTACTCCAAATAGACGAACTCGTGCCTCATTATCAAATCCATCTTTCAAAAAAAGGCGTACTAGATCATCTTGAGTTACATGTTGAAATGAACCAAGACATCTATCGCAATCTCTCCAACGATTTAAACCATCCAACCGTCCAAGGACTTCGCAAAAAAATTCAACATGAATTAAAAAACACATGTTTAGTATCGATGAATGTCGTCGTTCAAAAACCAAAAGCAATTCCACGTTCAGAAGGAAAAGCAATTCGACTTATCGACCATCGAATGTAACATGCTACACTTTTTTTGCATAAGAAAAGTCCACCTTTTAGGCGGACTTTTCTACGATGTTTAAATTAATAAAGAAAATAATGTCGGATCGTTATTAATTTCTACGTAATTCGGTGATTTTTTCTTCAATCGTTCGATTAATGGTGCATAATCTTCTTTATATTTTAATTCTACCCCTACTAACGCTGGTCCATTATCTTTGTTATGTTTTTTTGTATATTCAAAACGAGTGATGTCATCGTTTGGACCAAGTACCTCGGTTAAAAATTCACGAAGTGCTCCAGCACGTTGCGGGAAACTCACTAAGAAATAATGTTTTAATCCTTCATAAATTAAAGAACGCTCTTTAATTTCTTGCATGCGGCTAATATCATTATTCCCGCCACTCACAATACAAACAGCTGTTTTGCCTTTTAGTTTATCTTGATAAAAATCAAGAGCAGAAATTGCTAATGCACCAGCAGGCTCGGCTACAATAGCATTTTCATTATATAAATTCAAGATAGTCGTACAGACTTTTCCTTCTGGTACAACTACGATATCATCAACTACGTCTTGACAAATTTCATATGTTCTTTGCCCTACTTGTTGTACAGCAGCACCATCTACAAATTTATCAATTTTAGATAACAAGACTGGATGTTTTTCTTTTAATGCCCGTTTCATTGAAGGTGCTCCTTCTGGCTCTACTCCGATGATTTTTGTATTCGGGCTAATGCTTTTAATATAACTTCCTACACCGCTCGCAAGACCACCGCCACCGATTGCCATAAACACATAGTCTACCGGCTCTTTCACTTCATCCATAATTTCCAGTCCAACCGTTCCTTGTCCAGCAATTACTTTTACATCGTCAAACGGATGTACAAACGTCATCCCCTGTTCGGTACAGTACGTCATTGCTTCATTAAAGGAATCATCAAACGTATCTCCTGTTAAAATAACTTCAATCGCATCTGCACCAAACATTTTAACTTGGGAAACTTTTTGTCTCGGAGTCGTTGCTGGCATAAAGATTTTTCCTTGTACTCCTAACGCTTGACAAGAAAAGGCTACCCCTTGTGCATGGTTTCCGGCACTAGCACAAACCACCCCTTTATCTAAATCTTCTTTCGGTAAATTCCGAATCATATTATAAGCACCGCGCAGTTTAAACGAACGAACTACTTGTAAATCTTCTCTTTTTAAATAAACATTACCGCCATATCGGTTAGATAAAATTTTATTTAATTGTAAAGGTGTTTTTGTCGCTACCCCTTTTAATGTATGGTGTGCTAAAATAACGTCTTCTACCGAAACACGTGTTTTTGTTTCTTCCATGTCTATATCCTCCTTGTGCTATTTCTCCATAAAAAAACTCCCGCCAAGACACATATGTGCCCAGACGAGAGTGGTTTCGCGTTACCACTGAGCTTCTCTATTCCCTCACGAAAATAGACTCAGGAAGTCTCTATCAAGACTCCGACCTGTTAACGAAGGCCAATCGTCGTTTTCTACTATACGTTCAAAAACAAAGCTCCAAGGTGATTTTCAATGAAAAATTCACGACCATCCTTTCAGCCTATGGGACAGATCTCTGACGTTTTTTTATTCATCTACTCTTCCTTTTCAAAGCATTTTGTTCAAATATTTAAAAAACTTTATTAATTAAGAAAATTATATTCAATTTCCCCCTTTGTTGTCAATGCTTGAACTATCACGTAAACGATTACATTTTTATTTTTTTATAAAAAGTGAACGTTTTGTCACAAAAAACAGTCTGTATCTTACATTACCTTCTTTTTGAAAACAAAATGAAAGGTAATTTTTATAGAAAAGTAAAATAGGGTATTTTATTAGAAACAAACACAGAAGGGGAGATGGGATTGGAACGTTTACAACCTATTCGTTCTCAAGAGCGAATTGAAATTATTGATATTTTCCGTGGCTTTTCATTATTTGGTATTTTACTGGCAAACATGCTTTGGTTTATGTATCCCGTGTATTTACAATCATACTTCGGTTCACCTAATGAATTTACTGCCTCCTGGACAACGCTCGATCATATTTTAAAAACGGTCGTATCGATGTTTATTGATGGAAAATTCATTACACTTTTTTCTATGTTGTTTGGTTTTGGCATGATTATCATGTATGAACGTGCTTCCTTCCGACATCAATCATTCGTACCATTTTACTTACGACGATTATTCCTTTTACTTATTTTCGGATTGATTCATGGTTATTTTATTTGGTTTGGTGATATTTTAGCAGATTATGCGGTCATTGGATTGTTTTTACTCCTTTTTCATCGCTTAAAAGGAACAACATTACTCGTTATTTCGTATGTGTTATTTGGACTGTATTTTTCCTTTTCTGTTCTTATTCAACTAGGAATGTATTTTTTAAACGAACCACTTATCATCCCAGAAAAAGAATTCACAGCCATCCATTCCACCATTGCCGTTCACCAACAAGGATCATTCGTGGAGTTGATGAAGGCGAACGTTGCGGAACGTCATTATTACTTCGGCTCCGGTGGTCTTGGATATCTAATGCATCTTCTAACGTTGCTACCATTTTCAGCAGCCTTCTTTTTCGGGGCTGGGGTAGCGAAGAAAAAGTGGATTCAGCAATTTAAAGAAAAACAAAAAGGATTTAAAGTAGTTGGTATCATCACACTGCTGACAGGAGCATTCTTTTCTTGGATTATTCCATTGGTTACGCCAGAAACACCATTTAACCTTTTACAATATGCGAGTGCTCCTTTGTTAACGATTGCCTATTGCGTGTTTTTACTATTTTTATTTGAACACGGAAATGCCCTTCACGTCTTAGCAGCACCAGGACGAATGGCATTAACAAATTACATTTTTCAATCGATTCTCTTTACTTTTTTATATGGACCTTTTGCATTTGGTGTTTACGGGAAAATTAGCTATTCTCTCGCATTATTATTTGGTGTTATTTTCTTTATCATACAAGTAATCGCCAGCAACTGGTGGTTGAATCGTTTTCGTTTTGGTCCATTAGAGTGGATGTGGCGATCCTTAACCTATATGAAAAAACAACCGTTTAAAAAATAAAACAACTTTTTAGCAGTCGAGGATATTTCTTCGACTGTTTTTTCACGTTTGTCTTGTGCACCAAAGATAGTTTGCATAATTCCTACTTTATTGATAGTGTTAATGATAGATTGGAGGCATGCAAAGATGAAGAAAAAACCATCTTTACTCCCTACTCATAGTGGTTCCTTTCCGAAGCGCATTTTGTTATTTATAAGTGGGTTGTTTATTTTATCTTTTGGTATTGTGTTAATGATTCAAGCACAATTAGGAGTTAATCCATGGGATGTTTTACATATCGGTCTCAGTAATCGAACAGGTCTATCCATTGGAGTATGGGTACAACTTGTTGGGGTGACCATTATTATATTAACAAGCATACTTGCAAAACAATGGCCACAGATTGGGATGATTATAAACATTTTATGTATTGGCTTTTTTATCAATATCTTGTTACAACTAAACATTATTCCTACTGTGCAACACTTTCTCTTACAACTGATTGTCTTGTTAGTAGGAATTATGTGTATGGGTTTTGGCATTGGCATGTATGTAGCAAGCAACCTTGGACCAGGACCACGAGATTGGCTCACCCTTGTTTTAGTCAAAAAAACGGGTTGGTCAATTGCAAAAATCCGTACCATAATAGAAGGAACCGCCCTCATCCTTGGTTGGATTTCAGGCGGTCCTATTTTTATCGGAACCTTTCTTTCCGTCTTTTTAATCGGTCCGTTTATGCAACTATCCTTGCAATTTTGGCTTAAACAGCTTCTTCCTCCTCCTCCACAACAACCTTATCAGAAACAAACTCTAAACTAACAATTGGTTTTAATCGTAAGACAAGATGACAATCTTCAAAACCATCCAAGTAGAAATGTAAAGCTTGTTGCATTTCTACTTCTCCTTCTTCTAATGCTTCTTCTTCTTCCATATCTATTTTGTCAACATTCATATCTGCAAATAACGCTCTAGTTGCTCCATTATTCGTCAGATGAATTGTTAGTTCTTGTTCATTAAAAGTAAGAATACAAGCATGACTTAAATCAAGTACCTCCCAATCATTTGGATGTGCAATGTTAACATCATATCCATCCACTTTCTCCAACAGAACTATATTATAAAATCCATCTGCATCAATCGGTGCTTCCACTCCAAAAAAATCATTTAATACTTGTTTCACATCGACCATTACTTCCGCCCCCTTACTTTTAAAAAAGCTTACACTAATTTAATACCCTCTTCTCACAAAAAATATAGAAAAATTCTGACAAAATTATTAACAAATTAAAAAAGCGGAGGGCGATTGCCTAGTGGCGACAAGCATAAGGCAGCTTGCGGAATGAGGCGATCTTTCCTCATGGAGCAAGATGACTTATGACTCGAGCCCCTATCGCCCGCAGCTAGATTATCACAAAAAGCGGAGGGCGATTGCACAGCGACAGAAGAATAAGGCATAAAAAAAGTCCACTCTATTAGTGGACTTAAACAAATAAAAATCCTATATAAACAATAAGTAAAAGAATGTTACCACCGAATCCAATTAACCCTAAATAATAAAGCCATCCTTTTTTCTCTTTAAAAGCAAAAGCGTAAAGCCCTGCGATAATCCCATAAATAGCGACAATCCAACTTAAAAATTCAGGCGGTTCAAAAATAGTAAAAATGGCTCCTGCAACGAAAATAAGGAAGGATGATACGATGTACATTATGTAAAGACCTGTTTTATGTTCCATCTAACGAAATTCTCCTTTATCAATCATTATTTGATTTTTATTGTATCACATTCCCAAAAGAGCCGTGAGTTCTAAATTATGTTGTTTCGACATACAATGGTAAAATAAAGATACATGAATTTAATGAAATAATGGAGGATTAACATGACAAACTTAAAAAAGTACGCTGAACTAGTCGTTCGGTTAGGAGTTAACATTCAAAAAGACCAAACATTACATATTAACGCACCACTTGAAGCAGCGGAATTTGTTCGCGCAGTTACCACTCGAGCTTATAAAGCAGGCGCAAAACATGTGTACGTTAACTATATAGACGAAGAATTAGCACGCATCAAATTTGAAGAAGCACCGGACGAAGCATTTTTAGAATTTCCTTCATGGAAAGTGCAAGGCTTTGAACAAATGGTGGAAGAAGGAGCAGCCTTTTTATCGATTCATGCAGAAAATCCAGAACTATTAAAAGGAATCGATCCAACACGCATTGCTGCTGCACAAAAAACAAAAGGACAAGCGATGAAAAAATTTAGTGAAGCCATCCAAACGGATACCGTTAGTTGGTGTGTTGTTTCTGTTCCAACAAAAGCTTGGGCAAAACACGTTTTCCCAAATGTTAGCGAAGAAGAACAAGTAGATTGTTTATGGGAAGCTATTTATCAAACTTTACGCGTAGAACAAGATGACATCGTAAAAGCTTGGCAAAACCATGCCGACACTTTAGATCAAAAAGCATCCTATTTAAATAAGAAAAAATATAAAACAATTCATTATCGTGCACCTGGAACAGACTTGAAAGTGGACTTACACGAAAGGCACCAATGGTTAAGTGCGGGCAGTACAGATAAACGTGGTGTCACATTTATTGCAAACTTACCATCAGAAGAAGTGTTTACAACACCACTTAAAACGGGTGCGAATGGCTACGTTACAAGTACAAAACCGTTAAACTATGGTGGAACATTAATTGAAAACTTTACATTAACATTTGAAAATGGAAAAATTGTCGATGCAAAAGCAGAAAAAGGGCTTGAAACATTACAACGTTTAATCGAAACAGATGAAGGTTCGCATTTTCTAGGGGAAATCGCCCTCGTTCCACACGACTCTCCCATCTCAAATGCAAATCTTATTTTCTTCAACACGCTATTCGATGAAAACGCATCAAACCATTTAGCTATTGGAAGTGCGTATGCTACTTGTCTAGAAGACGGTCAAAACATGAACCGAGAAGAACTTGATGCCCACGGAGCAAACGACAGCCTTATCCATGTAGACTTCATGATTGGATCAAGGGAAATGGATATCGATGGAATCACACACGACGGCAAAATAGAACCAATCTTCCGCAAAGGAAACTGGGCATTCTAGAAAAAGCGGAATGGGTTCGATCAGCGAAGACGCGCGATGGAAGAGGCGCCTCTGAATCGGGTGACTTATTACGACAGTCGCTAGCCCATCGGAGCTGGCCTATTAAAAAGTAAAAAAACACCGCTTATCTTCAAAAATAAGCGGTGTTTTTTTATTTTTCTACAAATACGGAAATTTGATGGACGTTGTTCACTTTTACGATAGAATCACCAGCACCAAGACGAATGGTTCCATGGGCACCTTGTTCGGTTGTTTCAATTGTTTCCCACGTTGCATCTCCATTTAATTCTTCTGAATATAAGGATGCATCAATCACTCCTTGTTGATGTCTAGCATGTATGGTTAAAAAATTTGCTGCCTCTATACTCCATTGATTAGTCGGTTCATTGAACGCTATTTCTAAATCATTATTTTCACTGTTCACGGTTACTGGAACATTTGCAGGAAGCAAAGCAATGATAGTAGATTCGTTTTGCTCACGATAAAAAGGATGTGTAGGTAGCTCATTGATATGAACAAAAAGCGTGGTACCTGCTTTTTTCATTTTTACATAATCATTTTTTTCTAATGACTGAACAAATGATGATTTATTAATCGTTTGGGCAGACCCAAAAATCGATATATTTTTTTCTGCCGTTGTTTCGATTTTCACTCGTTCATTCGTATATAGAACGATACGTTCTATTCCTTCTACCGATTCCTCATAAGCTTTTAAATGTACCACATCTCGTTGTCCGCTAACGACAGCCTTCACCTCTTGAATAATTCCTGTTTGTGTAAGGCTAAATAAGAGAAGTCCGAAAAAAGCAAAACAACCTACGATAAATAAACTAAACAAATCGTATGAAAAAGAAGTGCCTTCTTTTTTCTTTCGATACAAAAATAATAGAATCTCGCCACCTAACAAAATAAAAATAAGTGGCCACCAAAGAGCCAGTAATAAAAAGCTCTCCTCTCCTTTGAAAATGGAAAAAATCCCTGCAACCCCCATAGCGATTAATACAATTCCAAACGTCCACGTTCCAACACGATATGTTTTCATTCTTTTTCCCCCGTTCTTTTTCCAGCTAATAAATACACACCAATCCCCACTAAAATGATTGATCCGATAGCTGTCTGAACGTAATGTTCATATTGATAAAATTTCTCCATATAGTGGTCTGGAAGAAACAGATTGCTATTTTGGAACAAGACATAAAAACCGATCAAAATAAATCCTATCCCTATCCACTTTTTTTGATGAATAAATTGTTTAAACACCGGTTCATCTATAAGGATGCCTTCTTTGTATTCACTATACTTTTGCAACGAATCAAAAAAACTAAAGAACCAAATTAATGGAATCGATAAAAATAAAATTGATACATTTAAAAAATCAACAATAAAAATGGCCCCGAAAAAAAGTAATAACAATTGAAAGCCTCGTTGTTGTAAACCTAAATACATTTGGCTTAAACCAGGAATAAGAGACAAAATAATCGAAAAAAATTTGTTTTTTTCTTGCGAATAAGCCTGTTCCAAATCAGAAAATATCGAAGCATCCATTAATTCCTCCCCACGTTCTTTTTTTGCAAGTTGTTGGTTAATATCGTACACCGCGTACATCCAAAAGATTGGAAGCAACATTAAAAACACTAAAAAGCTACCGTTATTTAACCAAATAGCGATAAAAATATTTAACGCACTAAATCCAAAAGCAGCGATTAATAGTGTCAATCCACGATAGGTTAATCCTAATTGAAAATGACCAAGTCCAGGAATAAAAGACAAAATGATAGAATAAAATCGTTCTTCTCGCATGCTTTTATCCGTTTCTGATGGAATACTTTCCCTTTCTAAATGACTATATGTCACCATTGTATCAATAAAACTAATCAACCAAACAACACCAAATAATAATACACACACAACCATTAACGGAACAATACCAAGTATACCGGTTCCTACTGCTCCAATAATCAACATACATTCAAACAAAATATACAGAAAAAATTTACTCCGTTTTTCCAAATACAAATGACCGAATCCAGGAATGAACGCGAGTAAAATTGCAATAACTGGACTTTTTTTCATCTTATTTCCCTCCTTTTAGCGATAATAAAACTTCTTTCATCTCGTCTACTACTTCTAATGCAATTGGTTCGTTATTGTTTATTTTTTGTTCTACCGTTGAAAAAGTAGAAACGACACTTTCAAATAAGCCACTCGTTAAAAATACAAGCGTAATCGAAGCAGCGATGATATAATGTTTCATCGTCTGTTTTTTCTCTCGTTTTCGATATACTTTTTCAAATGATTGTGAAATGCCATTTACATCTTGAAGAACAGAGGTAACGAGTGCATCTGGACAATCATCAATTTCTACGTGTACATCTTGTTCCACTATTTCTAGGTACTCCTGTAAACAGGCATCACATAAAAATAGGTGTTCTTCCATTTGCTTCATTTCATCTGGAACAGTCTCTCCTTTTACATAACGACGAATGTCTTCTTTCGAAATATGCATCACCATTCCTCCTTCTTCCAATATTTTCGTAACCATGACCGTGCACGGTATAATTTCATTTCCACATTCTTTTTTTCTACGTTTCTTTTTTTAGCAATTTCCTCGTATGATAACCCTTTTAAGTAAAAATCAATGACGTAAAACCGGTAGTCAGACGGAAGTTTTCGTAAAGTCGCTAAAATAAATTGTCTTTTTTCTTCCGTTAACACTTGTTTCTCTACCGTTTCTTCTGATGCAAGAAAAGTAATCACCGCATCATCTCTCGTTAATGAATCTTGCACTCTCACAAGCTTTCGTTTGTAATCAATTGCTTCATGAACGGCTATTTTCGCTGACCATGCTTTAAACTCATCTCCATGAAAAGTGTCAATGGACTGTAAAATTTTAACAAACACTTCTTGCAGCACGTCTTCTGTATCTAAAGGATGCTTGATGATTGAATAAACGATAGAGTAATAATAACGATACGATTGTTTCATCCAAACAGCGATAGCATGTTCATCTTTTTCTTTTAATTGTGCAACAGTTCGTTTATCAATCATAGCTCCCCTCCTTTGTTCCTCACTATCATAAACGAAATAAAAAAGAAAAACCCTACACTTTTTTTAAAAAAATTTTTAGACAACAAAAAAAAGCTAATGATGTTTATCAATAGCTTCTCAATTCTCGAAAGTAAATAGCCCACCAATAACCTAATAAGATGAATTTGACGCATCTATTTCGTATAGAAAGTTTTATCATAAAAAAATAGTTCTCATCAAAAAACGGATAAGAACTATTTTTTAACTCCATAAAATTGAATTACATGAGAAGTTCCTTCATGTAATATTCCTTCTTTTCGTACGACTTCCCCTAAAAAGAAATGTTTGATATTCCAATCTTTAAAAACGGTCAAAAATTCTTCTGGTTCATATAACATCCGAATATCTCTTGGTCCACCTGTTTGATAGTTTAATTGTTCGGTCGAATATACTTCACAAATAAACGTACCACCTTTTTTTACTGCTTTCTCAATCTGTTTCAATGTTTGATGGCGCAATGATTTGTCGAAATGACCAAACACGCAAATGATATGATCCCACTTGTCTTCTTTCCAAGGTGCTTCATTCAAATCCACACAAACAGTTTGAATATCAACATTTTGTTCAGCAGCCAATTGTTTTGTTTTTTTTAAGCCTTCTTGAGAATAATCCCACGTTGTGACGTTGTGTCCTAATGTCGCCAAATAGACAGCGTTGCGTCCTTCCCCTTCTGCAATCGCTAACACATCTCCCCTCGCTAAAATAGCGCCTACCTTTTGAATAAACACATTTGGCTCTTTTCCATACACATATTCTTCTTGATTAAACCGTTCATCCCAATGCACTTTTGTCATCATTTCACCCCTTTTGTACTCCTTAACTATTGCTACCATTTTCCTATTTATCATGTTATAGTATATGTATTGTCCTCTTTTATATAAAGAGGAGAAGATGGCCAAACTCTTTGACATTTTTCATCCACTTAAAAATAAGTATGTTCTCTCTATCATCAATTTTATGAACAATACCTATGTCATCTAGGCCATCTTCTTTTTTTTACTTATTGAATTGGGCCCTTCGTAATAGCTGTTAATTTTTCGTTCACATTAAACATTTTGGATCGAATTCCACTAATTCCAAACGATTGTAATCGTTTTGTATGCATTTTTACATATTTTTTTGCTGATTCCTCATCTTCGAAATAATAAACTCCACCTGCTTCTTTCGTTTCTGCATTTTCTGTCCATATTTTCCAAATGAGACCTGGTTCTTTTTCAATACTTTCTGCTAATTCTTTATAAGCAGTAGACATTTCTTCTCCGAATGGACCATCTGCTGGAAAATCAATTTGTACTAATTTTTTTGTCATAAAAAATACCTCCTTGCGTATTATTTTATTATACATGACTACATCTTTACTTTGAAACATTACGCTCATTTTTATCCAAAATAATCTGAATAAAAGAAAATAGAGAAAAGGTATCATCGATGTAATTCATTATAGGCAAAGCTTATTTTTCAATTGAACCTTATACATTGTATAATTTTTCTACGGAATCTTACAACTGATGGGTGATTTATTTTACATAAATTGGAATAACCTCGTCTTCTGGATGTTTTTTTCAACCATTGTTCACCATAAACTTTAGATTTTCGTCCACGCATTTTAAGGGATTTTTTCCTTTTTAGTGACCTTCACACGTTCTCTTCCTCAAATTCAGTCACACAAAAGGAAATATTGTCTTTTTTTAGAAGTCATTAGTTAATAGAAAATAAAAGGAGTCCATTGCATCCAATCCACTTATGGTAGCAATCATTCTCGAATAAGAAATTTGATCGAAGCGAATTAAAAAACAGTCATACCGAAAGACAGGATCAAATTTAAAGTAGTTTCAAAATGATGGATAGGTTCGTTCTATCTCCTATAATTCCTGCATATCATGTTGTATAATAAGCATTAGGTAGCTCCACGGTCTGTACAAGTGTTGTGCTATGAATTTTCATTAAACAGTACTTGGGGTAGTGCTTTTATTTTTTATATTTTGAAAACATTGACCCCAAAGGCTCTAAATTATACGATTAATGCAATGCTAGTGAAAAAGGGATGCACACAAAATTCTTGACACCACCTATGAAAAAAATTGTTCAATTCATTAAAATACATCTATTCATTATTGGATAGGGTAAAAAACTCTATATCGAATCCATTTTTCTCCCAAAACTTTAAAGCTAATTTGTTATCTATATCAACATGAACATGAATCAAAGAGATATTTTGTTGATCAAGCCATTTTATTACGTTATCTACTAATTTTTTAGCAAGTTTCTTTCCTCTATACTCTGGTGCTACATAAACTTCATCTAATTGACCAGATAATTCTCCACTAACTAAATCTTTTTTTACGGAAGCAATACTATAACCAATAATCTGCTGATGTTCATTCATCGCCACCACAACCATCCCATATTTTGATGTAATGTATTCTTTTAATTGCTCATGTATAGCCTCTCTATCACTTTCATCTAACTCACAATCTGCAGTTTCAATAGCATTTATATTCCACAATTCTACCATTTCTCTCATCCATTCTTGATTAATAACATCATTGTTAAGTTGTTCGATATACGTTTTCATTTTTACTTTCTCCTTTTATTAGTTTTTGTGAATATATTTTAATAAACCCTTTATAATGAGGTGCCGATTCATTTTTTTGATAAATGAAAGACTTTTCTTTCAATCTTCTTTTATCATATTTAGATAAATAAAGATTCCTTTTCCTTTTGGATGTTCAGGCATTTTCATATTGTCAATAACAGCTTCATCCATTGCTTTCAAAATAATTTTGGCTTCTTCTGTCGATTATTTAGGAGACTTACTATATCAACTAAATCTAACCATATCAGTTTCTTCTGCTTATTCTTCAGAACAATTTCTTGCCTCCATCATTAAATTAAATTTTGCTTGTTCTTTAATATCTCCCAATAGCTTCTTTCCTAGATTATCTACTGCATCAACAATCAAATTGATTTTTCTTAAATCAATAACTCCTTTTTATATTTTACTTTCGACTGGTAATGGATCCTCATCAGCGTATTTTTTGGCAGTACGCCAATTGATCCCTAATGTTTTAGAAATTTTATTAATAGATAAAGATTTTTCATTTCTCATTAATTTGATACAATTGAATTCAGACTTTGCTAGCATTCCTTTCTACCTCCACTTATTTGATTCGTCAACCAATACAGTAGAGAAAATTTAGGGGGGCTTGCAAGGCTTTTTTTTGAAATTCTTAGTGCATTGTTATGTATTTTTTCATGTCATAACTCTGTACTTTTATTTTGCACTATACAATTGGACACAATTTACAAAATGGTGTGACTAAAATAATTTCGATTCGCTCCCAGCTGTTTCAGAAACGATTGCTTATTTTATTACATACCTTGGCCAGTCGAATAAAACATCGACTATTAAACGAAAAGTGATTGCCATTTCTCAGCGACATGAAACCGCAGGATATAAGAGTCCAATCAAAACGGCCTTAGTCCGAGGGGTACGGGAGGGTTTACAACGATCTATTGGGCTCAAAGAAGAAAGAAAAGATGACTCGTGACTGGATGAGTTGCGTCAATTGTTGGCTCGTATTGAAGAAGAACGTCTTATCAATCATCGCGACCGTCCCCTCCTGGTCATCGGATGGTCTAGAGCCCTCCGCCGGAGTGAATTAGTCGGATTGGATGTCGAACATGTTTAATTTATCAATGATGGGTTAATAGCAAACTTATATCGGAATAAAACGGATCAAAAGGGAGAAGAGCAACAGGTTGCGTTGCCTTTTGGAAATAATCCGAAAACATGTCCTGTTCGTCTCATGGAGTATTGATTATCTGTATCGGGGATAACAGACGAATACATTTTTCGAAGAATTGACCGACACGGCAACATGTTGGGGCGTTTAACGGTACACTCTGTAGGATTAATTGTTAAGAAACATTGTGAGCATGTGGGGTTGGATCCAACACGATACGGTGCTCATGGTCTCCATAGTGAGTTTTGTTCGACCGCCGCCAAAGCAGGAAAAGCAGAGCATCAAATTATGAAACAAACCAGGCACAAGCAATCCGATTCTTTGCAGAAATACATTAAAAAAGAAAACTTGTTTGATGATAATGCCACTAGCGGGATCACTTATGAAGGATAATAATTCTATGTAAACTTCTTCTAATACTAACCTGTAGAATCTTGCTCCCCCATGGATCCTATTATAAGAATTGTTAAGTTTTCACACTATTTTCGCTTAGTGATACTAGTATCACTAAGCGAAAATGAGTAAACAAAAAATAGTTAAAACACCTACAATCTAAATATATCAATGATTGTTGGTGTTTTCTCTTTAGCTCTTCGTCCCACTTAATTAAAACCAAGCACTATGAAAGTGACACCAGCTCCCAAAAATGCAATAGGAATTGTTCGGGGAAATTCTTCAGAATCAATGAAGAAATATATTGCTAAGATGATAAAGATAAACCCGATAATTTTCATTAACTCGTACCTTTCTATGGCAAAGTTTAGTTTTTATTTTGAAACTCAAAATAATACTCAGCTTAGGATGATGCTTGGAATAAACCACTTTCATTCCAATAGCGGTATTCATAATAATATTTCTGATAATATGGTATAATCTTCTTATGCAAAATGAAAGATTAAAAGAGGGGAATGAAATAAATGCTTAAAATTGCATTAAATTTGGTATTCCCTCGAAAAAATGGCTAGTTATAATTGTTGGTTCAATTGCTTTAATGTTAGCTGGAACTATATCAATATTTTATGTATCTGAAATCATTAAGTCTAATTTAAAAGAAGCCGTTTATCAAGATTTTGGAGAACATACTGGTGTCTTACTTGGGATAAAAGGTTTGAAAAAAGATATTGACAACAGAGTAGATGCACTAGGAGAATATTCACTATATGATATCATATTATCTAAAAATAACAAAAAAAGAAAATATTGTTTTAATATTCCACACACAGCTAATAACATAATAATCGTTGCTGGTAACCCTAAAATGACCCTGATCGTGAAGGTTTGAATTTACTTGACCATTTCTCCTTGAACCATTAACCAAAATATACTGAGTAGACTGATTAACGGCAATGCAGCAATAATTCCCCCGTATAAAGGGAATCTTTTAGCTAATTCCGTTACAAAAACAATAATCAGAGCAGAAGTAAAAAAACTTGACCCAAACCATCATTTTGCCACCCTACTCAACAAACGAAACGCTTGTAAGACTATCTTTTTTTCCTGTTCACTCAGTTTGTTCAAAGCTGCTTGTAATTTTTCTTCATCTAATTCTGGATTTTTCTTCACTACCTGCAATCCATCTTCCGTTAACTTTATATATACTTTTCTTTGATCTTCATCTGCACGTTGTTTTATAACCCCTCCATTATGAACTAATTTCTTCACATGCTCTGAAGCCGTGTTATGAGAAATATTTAATGCTTCTGACAGATACCGAACAGTCACAGTTTCTTCCTTCTGAATAATTTGCAAAATTCGAATGCTTTGATGGGAAATCATCTGTTCATGTTTCGAATGAAGTATAGTAATAAATATCCGTAAAATACGTATTAAGATCCATGTTATCCCGCTCATTTATATTGTATATATCGATATAAATAAAGGCTTTTTCTCCGGCATTTTTCTTTCCATTTACTACTCTTACATTAAGTTGACATGAAATTTCTAGCATATTGTAGTAGAGAAACTATCATAAATATGAGCATATTCTTTCCACACCTTCGCTTTGGCAGGGCTGGGGTACTTTTATTATTGTACAAAACAATCGTCTTCATGTCGTTTAGCAAGACGGACAAGTGCATCATAAAAGAGTAAAAGTCTCACTTCTTGTTTTTGTAAATTATACACTCCCACATAACGAAAGAAACTTTCTCAAAAGAGAGACAGTTTTTAAATGATTTAGTTTATACTTTCTTTCTGCAATGTCTCCGTAAATAAATGCTCTAATGGTTCTATATTCGTAACAGATTGAATCATGGCATTTAGTTAGGTATTCTCTGTCTCTTCAAAATCCATGTAGTTCCCATACATACCCTTTTGATAATGCATAGTAATTTAGGAAAATCCGAATGGTGCGACCGTTTCCTTCACGGAAAGGATGTAACATATTGAGTTCTGATTTAAAGAGTCCCATTTATTTTCGGCATTTAATTTTTTGTAAAGATCTTGTGCATAAGCATCCATAAATAAAGATTGGCAAAAACGTGTAGATCCTTTCATTAGTTGAACACCACGAAATTGACCAGAAAATGCATAAATATCCTAAAAAGGATGTTTGTGTAAATTATTGAAATCTTCTAGTTGAAAGTTATTAATTTTATATTCATTTTGTTCCATTTGACCGGCACGATAAGAAAAAACAAAAGACTCAGCTTTTTCAAGGCTTTTAAAATCTGTAATTCCTAGTAAATTACTTTTTAAGAGGTAATCATCCTTTAGGGGCTCATTGTACTTGCTCATGTTTCAAAGCTTCCTTAATAATGTTTGGTGTGAGAGCTTTATGTGTATTCAAAAGTTCAATGACCTTTTTTTGAAGGGCTGGTGATAAAGATAGGTTTTCTAAATGCAAATTTTTCAGCACTCGATTAAATTCAGATGAGTTTAAATAAATTTTTTTCATAAAAAACACCACCTCTTCAAATGTTAAAAAAAAGCCGTATCTCCTTTGAGAACGGCTTTTAAACTGAATCAAATATAAGAAGTGTTGAATAACTACACTGTTCTGATTAAAAATACCACCAAAAATATGTATTTGGTGGAGACGGTGGGAGTCGAACCCACGTCCAAAAGTATCGGCACTTAAGCGTCTACGAGTGTAGTTGATGTATTTAAAGGGTTCGCTTTATCATCGGCCCATCAACTGGCGCCAGTTAAAGCTAGTCTGGTTGTTCTCTTTCGCTACCTTCAGACGGCAGATAAACGACGTATCCCGCTTAAGTGAGTCCCGTACCGTACCACACGGGCGATGGACGGGGAGACCGCTAGCTAGCTTACGCTGCTAAAGCGAAGTTTTGTTCTTGTTTGCCAGTTATTTTGGCGTTGGCATTATTTACGAGATTGCCGACTCGACTCGCAACCTAAGCTCGACCTACCCCTGTCGAATCCGTAACGTCCCCGTTACAAGAAAGTAGATATTACTTAGTGTATTGATATTATAGCATATTCCTTGTAAAATGCAAGGAATATTACATTTTTTGTTGGTCGCGGAAGGCGCGTTCGATTTCGCGTTTAGCTGCTTTTTTCTTTAAGTCTTCTCGTTTGTCGTATTTCTTTTTCCCACGTCCGACACCTAGCAATAGTTTTGCATACCCATTTTTCAAATAAATCTTTAAAGGGACAAGGGTGTATCCTTGTTCTTTCGTAAATCCGATTAATTGATCAATTTGCTTTTTATGAAGCAATAATTTTCGTGTGCGCAGTGGATCGTGGTTGTACCGATTCCCTTGTTCGTATGGGCTAATGTGCATGTTATGGACAAATACTTCGCCGTTTTGTACGCGTGCGAAAGAATCCTTAATGTTCACGCGTCCAGCGCGAATCGATTTGATTTCTGTGCCTTGTAATACCATACCAGCTTCAAATGTTTCTTCAATAAAATAATCATGATTTGCTTTTCTATTTTGCGCAACGACTTTTCCAGTACCTTTTGGCATTTCCAAAACTCCCCCCTACCAGACGACCCCTCTCCAATATGTGGAGAGGAGTTTGTTACTTTTTACGTTTTTTCTTTTTTGCAACACCATCATAAAATGGTCTTTTCTTTTTATTTCTTGGGCGTTCTCTCCGTTTCCCGCCTTCAATGACTTTTGGTCGATCTTGACGTGGACGTTTTTTCGCTCCTTTCATCCCGACTATTTCAAAGTCAACAGAATGTTCTTCTTTATTTACTTGTACGACGCGAACTTGGATTTCATCCCCGATGCGGAACACATTTCCTGTTCGTGAACCAATCATTGCTAAATGGCGTTCATCAAAATGATAATAATCATCCGTTAAATAACTGACGTGGACGAGTCCTTCTACTGTATTCGGCAATTCTACGAACATTCCGAAGTTTGTGACGCTACTAATAATGCCGTCAAACTCTTGTCCAATTTTATCTTCCATAAACTCTGCCTTTTTCATATCGTCTACTTCCCGCTCCGCATCTACTGCTCGGCGTTCACGTTCGGATGTTTGACGGGCAATGTCGTCTAATTGCTCTGAAAAATGCAGTTGTGATTGCTCGTCCATTTTTCCTTCAAATAAATACGTACGAATTAAGCGGTGGACGATTAAATCTGGATAACGACGAATCGGTGAAGTAAAGTGTGTGTAAAAATCAGTCGATAACCCGAAGTGTCCTAAACAATTTGGATCATATTTTGCTTGTTGCATCGACCGTAATAAGACGGTACTAATGACGGTTTCTTCTGGTGTATCTTTTACTTCATCGAGCAATTGTTGTAACGCTCGTGGATGAACAGTGTTGGCTGTTCCGCGAACGACATAACCAAAGTTCGTAATAAATTCAAAGAAGTGTTCGAGTTTTTCCACTTTTGGATCTTCGTGAATTCGATATAAAAACGGCACTTTTAACCAGTGGAAATGTTCAGCAATCGTTTCGTTCGCTGCAAGCATAAACTCTTCGATAATTTGTTCAGCAATCGTCCGGTCACGAAGCATGATATCCAGCGGATTTCCTTCTTCATCAACTAACACTTTTGCTTCTTTAAAATCAAAGTCAATTGCTCCACGATTCATTCGTTTAGAGCGTAATAAAAGTGCTAATTCTTTCATTCGTAAAAACATCGGAACGAGTTCACGATATTTTTCTTGTACGTCATCATCTTCATCTTCGACAATAAGTCGCACATCGTGATACGTCATTCGTTCTGTCGTCTGAATCACACTTGGAAAAATTTCATGACGAACGACTTCCCCTTTTGCGTTAATCTCCATTTCACACGAGATGGCAAGGCGCGGCACTTTCGGATTCAAACTACAAATGCCGTTAGATAATCGATGCGGAATCATCGGAATAACTCGGTCTACTAAATAAACACTTGTCCCGCGTTCATATGCTTCTACATCAATCGGTGAGTTTTCCGTCACATAATGGCTAACATCGGCAATATGCACACCTAAATGGTAGTTCCCGTTTTCTAAACGGCGCACACAAACTGCGTCATCTAAATCTTTCGCATCTGCTCCGTCAATTGTAACAATCGTTTCGTGACGTAAATCGCGACGACCGAGCATGTCGGCCTCTGCTACTTCTTCTGGAATACTATTCGCATGTTCTAACACATCTTCCGGGAACGCTTGCGGCAACCCGTATTTATAAATAACGGATAAAATATCGATACCAGGGTCATTTTTGTGTCCCAAAATTTCCACAACTTCCCCTTCCGCACTCATTCGTCCTTCTGGATACTTAGTAATTTTTACAACGACTTTATGACCATCGACTGCACCTAACGTGTTTCCTTTTGGAATAAAAATATCGTTTGGAATTCGTTTATCATCCGCTACCACAAATCCAAAATGTTTACTATCCATAAACGTTCCGACGACTTCCTTTACACCACGTTCAATAATCCGAATAACCGTTCCTTCAGGTCTATTCCCTTTTGATGTCGGGCTAAGCCGTACAATAACGGTGTCTCCGTGCATCGCGGAATGTAATTCATTTCCTGGAATAAATACATCATTTATCCCTTGTTCATCTGGTAATAAAAAGGCAAATCCACGAGCGTGGCCGCTAATTTTCCCACGAATTAAATTCATTTTTTCCGGAATACCGTACCGATTCGTCCGCGTCCGCACGACGTAACCTTCGTGTTCTAAATGATTTAATGTTTTAATTAATAACTTAAACTGTTCCGCATCTTCCATGTCAAATGCTTCTACTAGCTCGTCTACCGTTAATGGCTTGTATGCTTCTTCTTGCATAAATTCAAGCAGTCTTTCTGCCAATTGTTCTGGCATGAACATTCCTCCTAATTCCATTCTAGTTCATTTAAAAAATGTAGTATATCTACATGTAACTGATTTTTTGCTGGGCTTAATGTTAAAGCGTGTGTACCGTTTTCGTAATAATGAATGTTCTTTTGATAAGAAGACACTTCGCGATAAATAATGGCTGCACTTTTTTCATCAATCACCGGATCAACGGATGCTTGCGCGACAAAAATCGGTGCATACACGAAATCTAATTGTTTCCTCACTTCTTGAAACAATTCATCATGTGCAGCAAAAAAAGAACGTTTCGTTCGTTTTATTTCTTCTATTTTTCGAGCAATTTCTTCTTCTGTCCTTTTTTGCGTTTTTTCATATTGACGGACGTACGATAAAAAAGGCTTCATTCGTTCCTCAGGTGTTTTTTCGATCATTGGTGCACACATTGTAATAATACCCGCTATAGGTACAGTGTAACCGAGTTTAAGCGAAAATACCCCTCCAAGTGATAGTCCTGCTACTGCTATTTTAGCATAGCCAAGCTGTTTTACGTGTTCGTACGCCGATAACACACTTTTCCACCACATGTATGGATTCGTTTGTAGCACATCGTCTGGTGTTTGACCGTGTCCAGGATAAATGGGTGCGTGAGACGTATAGCCGTTTTTTTGTAAAAAACGACCGAGCATTCGCACATCTGCACTATGCCCTGTAAAACCGTGTAGAAGTAAAACCGCCCGTTCCCCCGCTTCAAATGTAAATGGCTGTGGACGCATTGTTTTCATCATACACACTCCCTTTCAAACCGTTCATATAGGTAAAAAAAAGCAGCAAGAAACCTTGCCGCTTTTTACAGAAAGTATGCAACTAAAAAAGCTACGATAAAAAATAGAGTAGCTAAAACCGCTGTAATCCGCTGCATAACAGCTTCAATACCACGTGCTTTTTGCTTTCCAAATAATTGCTCCGCGCCGCCTGTAATTGCTCCTGAAAGCCCCGCACTACGACCTTGTTGTAATAAAATAATCACAATAAGTAAAATCGAAATCACAATTAAAAAAACCGTTCCTGCTGTGGCCACATCCACACCTCCACGCAACGTAATCATTACTATTAATGTAACATAAGTAAATTATCGCTGACAACTTTTATTTTCATCTTTCTAACACGATAGGATAGATAAGCAATTTTTTAAGAAAAGATACACATCTATGATGAAAATATTTTCCCCATTACTAAAAAATGATACATGTTAGCGAATAAATGGAGTTTGTTCATTTGCTAATGCGTCTTTTAACCATGCTGGATGCATTGGTAATAACGCCTTAGGCAACTCATGTACATCAAAAAATTTCAATTCCAGCGACTCTTCCATATTACACGTAAGCTCTCCTCCGACAATCTTTACTAAAAAACATAACGTAATAAAGTGAACCATTTTTCCATTTGGATAATGAAAAATTTGTGAGGCTGGTTCCGAATACACACCAATTAGTCGCTCAATTTCAACGTGTAAGTTCGTTTCTTCTAACACTTCACGAACCGCTGCTTCCTGTACCGTTTCTCCTGGTTCTACATGTCCTGAAGGAATACCCCAGAGTGCGACATCACGTCGTTTTTGTAGTAAAATGTGTTTCTCCTCATCAAATATAATCATTGCAACACCCGGATGAATCGTTAATGATTCGTTCATCTTCTACCTCTCCTTTTTACAAAAAAATAAGGCCTGAGAAGAAAAGTTTGGGTGCATATGAAATACACCAAACCTTTCCCCTCGGACCTTTTGTGTCAATAGGTGCCTCTTGAATCGTTCAAGAGATGTAGCCCTCGGTCACAGACCCTCGTTAGAAGCGGAACCCTAGCTACAGTTTTCCAGTTTCGTTACAATCATCTTACCATATTTGTTTGAAATGTACCATGTATTAAGCTTTTAATAGTTTTGTGTTTAATCGAAACAAGACTTGGATTACTTTTAGTTGCATGGCAACAAACGGAATAAGAATAATGAAATGATACACGCTAAATTGTGGTACGATATTTGTTTTGATTAATCCCCAACCAACAAAGAACATACCTAAAACGAAAAACGCTACGCCAGGACAAATTAATGCATAACTACCAGCACTTTTCATCGATTCATCTAACTGTGGTAATATTTCTTAATATGTTGAACCCAACAAGGCCAAAAATAATTTGTAACGATACAAAACTACCTAACACAAAGTACATTAAAAATGGGGATAGTTGTATATATAGGAAGATATGACTAATTCCTGAATACATCCGTACGAACGTAATTCCTAGTAATGTGATAATCGGAATCATAATCCAAAGACTTGGACCTGCTTCTTTTGAAATCCCAACATCTAACATCGCACGAACACCAGAATTACTTTTACAGGACCTAATAAATATTCAGAATAATAATATTGACAGCATCGATACTAATAGTTTTAAATACGATATATACCCATAAAGGTATATAATTTTTAAAAAGGGTGAGTGACGCTTGAAAAAACTATATCGACTTCCGGCAAAATTTCTATTGCTTAGTGTACCATTTACGTTAATTCTCGGATTTATCGTTGGATCCATTTGGGATACAAGCTTTTTGAAATCTACCATTTTATTTGCGACCATTATTATGATTTACGCCACGATGGTTGGGTTAAATGTAAAAGAACTAACTTCTTTTAAAGACTCTAAAGTACTTGTCTATTCCATTCTTATTAACTTTGCCATTATTCCGCTCATAGCGTATGGACTTGGACAATTATTATTAAAAGATTATCCACTTATGTTTGCTGGGCTTGCATTATCTGCCTTATTACCGACAAGTGGCATGACTATTTCCTGGACGATGCTTCAAAAAGGAAATTTGGCGTTAGCGGTACAATTAACGATTTTTGGGTTAATTTTAGGTTCTTTGTTAACACCTTGGTATTTACTTGCGATGGTTGGGAAATATGTGGATATTAATATTTGGGAAACGATGAAAACGATTTTACTTGTCGTATTCGTCCCATTGATTTTAGGACAAATTACGTTCAAGCTATTGCTTAAAAAATATACGATGGAACAATTTAAAAAACAAATCAAACCAAACTTCGGACCTCTTAGTATTTGGGCGATGTTATACGTTGTGTTTGTAAGCATTAGTATGAAAGCAATGATGATTGTGGAAAACTTACAACTGATTGTACTTGCGATTATCGTGTTGCTACTTTTTTACGGAATCAACTATGTTGTCAGTACGTTCACTGCTGTGAAATGGTTAAACCGGGGAGATGGCATTGCGTTAGTAAATGGAACGGTTTTACGAAATTTATCGATTGCGATCGGGCTTGCTGCTACTTCGTTCGGTGCGGAAGCTGCTTTAATCGTAACGATAGCGTTTATCGTCCAACAACAAACCATTGCTTATTATTCACGGATTTCTAAAAAACGTTGGTTTAAAGAACCTGTGCAACAAAAATAAGACGCTCTCTTTGAGAATGTCTTATTTTCGTTTACACGTATTAATTCCTAACGGTTTATAAAGCGGACAAAAGCCGACAAGTGCTGTAAAAAGCATCACGAATCCTAATAGGCTAATCCACTTAATACCACCGTCTAGTACAAATAAAAATGAAATAAGGACAATTCCTACAATTAGACGGATGATACGATCTGCTCCACCAACATTTTTCTCCATATGTCTTCACCTCTTTTTATATGTATCATACAAAAAAAGAAACCGTGTTGTCTGTGATTAAGTCACATTACGAACGCTGTCTTAATTGTTCTCGATTCATCACTTCAATCACATCGGGACTAACTACTTCACGAGCGGTCCCAAGTTCTACTGCTAGTTCTTCTTGGGTAATCGAAATGATCGTTGTTTGCGGAGAGGTATGTGCATACAAATAATCCGCTATTCGCTCGTCCACTCGTTGAAAGACAATTTCTTCAATTACTGTCATCACCGTCAGCAATCGTTTCGAAATTAATTGATACGCAAATTGTTGAAAACTTGGGTATAAAAGCTTCCATTTTATAAAGGATTGGATGGGGGCAACGAACATGTGGGTATCTTCTTCGGCAACGGCAAATGCCGGATATGGTTGCTCTCCTAAAACACTCGTTACCATCAACACACAAGACTTCCCTTTTCGGACTCGATATAACGTTGATTCCCTCCCTGCTCATTCATTTTATACACACGAATACTACCTAAAAGCACAAGCGGAACAAACGGAATCGCATCCCCTTCCAAAAAAACAATTGTTCCAGCTGTTACTTTTTGAACAGATGGATTTACCCTGTCCCATTCCTCTTCCGTTATTTCACGCCAAAAAGGAAACACATCTCCCCACTCACGTCTACTCACCAAACAACCCCCTCTCCACAACATCTTACCATGCAAAAACAAAAAACGGTGATGAGCTCGGTCTGGGGAAAATAAAAAAACTTCTTTAAACAGGTAAACTGTCTAAAGAAGTTTTTGTTGTATTATTTTTTTAAGTTATAGAAAGCTTCTACACCTGGGTAGTTGCTAACTGTTAACTCGTCTTCAATTCGAAGTAATTGGTTATATTTTGCTACGCGGTCTGTACGAGATGGTGCACCTGTTTTGATTTGACCAGCGTTTGTTGCTACCGCGATGTCAGCAATTGTGCTGTCTTCGGTTTCACCAGAGCGGTGAGAGATAACAGCTGTGTAACCAGCGCGTTTTGCCATTTCAATCGCTTCGAATGTTTCTGTTAATGTACCGATTTGGTTCACTTTTACAAGAATTGCGTTTCCTACATTCCGTGCAATTCCTTCTGATAATTTTTTCGTATTTGTGACGAATAAGTCGTCGCCAACGAGTTGTACTTTGTCGCCAAGTGCAGCGGTTAATTTTTCCCAACCTTCCCAATCGTTTTCGTCTAAACCGTCTTCGATTGAAACAATTGGGTATTTGCTTGTTAATTCTTCATAAAACGCAATCATTTCTTCCGATGTTTTTTCTACACCTTCACCAGCAAGTACGTATTTACCATCTTTGTAAAGTTCAGAAGACGCTACGTCTAACGCCAACTTCACTTCTTCTCCTGGTTTGTAACCTGCTGCTTCGATTGCTTCGATAATTGTTTGAAGTGCTTCTTCGTTCGAACTTAAGTTGGGTGCGAATCCACCTTCGTCCCCTACTGCAGTGTTAAGGCCTTTTGCTTGAAGTACTTTACGTAAGCTATGGAAAATTTCTGCACCCATACGTAATGCTTCTTTAAAATCAGCTGCGCCAACTGGCATTACCATAAATTCTTGGATATCCACATTA
This sequence comes from Massilibacterium senegalense, assembly GCF_001375675.1. Lineage (NCBI taxonomy): Bacteria > Bacillati > Bacillota > Bacilli > Caryophanales > Bacillaceae > Massilibacterium > Massilibacterium senegalense. The sequence continues at coordinate 1,665,735 of NZ_LN831786.1, forward strand.
TTATCAGCGTGTGCACCGCCGTTTAAGATATTCATCATTGGTACCGGTAATGTTTTTGCATTAAATCCACCTAGGTAAGTGTATAAAGGTAAGCCTAAAGAATCAGCAGCCGCGCGCGCCACAGCCATTGAAACGCCTAAGATAGCGTTTGCTCCTAATTTACCTTTGTTGTCTGTTCCATCAAGTTCTAATAATAAGTAATCAATACCTACTTGATCTGTTGCATCTAATCCTACTAATTCAGGTGCAATCACTTCATTTACGTGATCTACTGCTTTTGTTACACCTTTGCCTAAATAACGATCTTTGTCGCCGTCACGTAATTCTACTGCTTCGTATTCACCAGTAGAGGCACCGCTTGGCACTAAAGCACGACCGAAACCTGATTCTGTGTAAACTTCCACTTCCACTGTTGGATTACCACGTGAATCAAGCACTTCGCGAGCATAAACATCAATAATCGCTGTCATGTTTGTTCTCTCCTTTTTTTCATCATTTGTTGGTCTTTTTTTTGCGTTGATGAAGAAAATTACTTGTTAATAAGCGTTTGACCGGTCATTTCTTTCGGTTGTTCGACTTCTAATAGTTCTAGCATCGTAGGAATTAAATCCCCTAAAATACCGCCTTCACGAAGTTCTAATCCTTTTTTTGTTACGATAAGCGGAACTGGGTTTACCGTATGAGCTGTCATCGGATTTCCTTCTAACGTCACTACTTCATCCGCGTTGCCATGGTCTGCTGTAATTAACGCAGTCCCTCCCTTTTCTAATAGGGCACGGACGACTTTGCCGAGACACTCATCTACCGCTTCAATTGCCTTTTTCGTTGGTTCAAGCATTCCGGAATGCCCAACCATATCTGGATTAGCAAAGTTTAAAATAATCGTATCGTATTTTTCTGCTTCGATTTCTTTTACTAATGCTTCTGTTACTTCGTATGCGCTCATTTCAGGTTTTAAGTCATACGTTGCTACTTTCGGAGAATCGATTAAGATCCGGTCTTCTCCTGGAAATGTTTCTTCGCGTCCACCGCTAAAGAAAAATGTCACATGTGGGTACTTTTCCGTTTCGGCAATTCTAAGCTGTTTTAATCCGTGACGAGAAACGACGTCCCCAAAAGTATTATCTAAGTTTATTTTAGGAAATGCAATAGTCCCATCCACAGTTTCACTATATGGCATCATACAAACGAAATAAGTGGCCTTTGGAAACCCTTCCCCGCGGTTGATTTCTTCAAACGTTTCATTCGTAAAAACACGTGATAATTGGATTGCACGGTCTGGACGGAAGTTAAAGAAAATCATCGCATCGTTATCTTCTACTTTTCCAACAGGTGTGCCGTCTTCTTTTACGATAACACTTGGAATGACAAATTCGTCGTATACTTCTTTGCTATAAGAATCGTCTACTAATGTAAGTGGATCTTGATATGCTGGGCCTTCTCCGTATGTCATTGCACGGTAACATTTTTCTACACGGTCCCAACGACGATCGCGGTCCATCGCGTAATAACGTCCAGATACCGTAGCTAATTCCCCAACGCCGATTTCTGCCATTTTATCTTCTAGTTCTTGAAGATATTGTTTCGCTGTTGTCGGACCTACGTCACGTCCATCTAAAAACGCATGAACATAGACGCGTTCTACTTGTTGTTCTTTTGCCATTTCTAGTAAAGCGTATAAATGACTATTATGACTATGAATACCGCCGTCTGATAATAATCCTAATAAATGCAAAGCAGATTGATGTTTTTTCGCATAATCCATCGCTTTTTTAAATTCTTCATTTTCAAAGAAATCACGTTCGCGAATAGAAAGATTAATTCTGGTTAAACTTTGATATACAATACGACCTGCTCCAATATTCAAATGACCAACTTCTGAATTTCCCATTTGTCCTTCTGGTAATCCTACTGCTTCTCCGCAAGCAGTTAATGTGGTATGAGGAAACTCATTCCAATATTGATCGAAATTTGGCTTGTGTGCATGCGCTACAGCATTTCCTTTTGTTTCGTTTCGCAAACCAAATCCATCTAGAATAATTAACGCAACTGGTCCTTTTTTTGTCATTTTTTAATCGCTCCTAACATTGTCACAAAAGACTGCACATCTAAACTTGCGCCACCAATTAATGCTCCATCGATATGTTCTTCGTTCATTAGCGATTCAATATTAGATGGGTTGACACTACCACCATATTGAATTCGAATGGCTCCGCTCGTTTCTTTGTCATACAATTTTTCAATTTCTTCTCGAATTTGTCCACAAACTTCATTTGCATCAGCGCTAGAAGGGGTTTTCCCTGTTCCGATTGCCCAAATTGGTTCATAGGCAATAACCGCTTGTTTTGCTTGTTCTTTTTCCACATTGGCAAATGCTAATTCTACTTGTTTTTGGACTTTTACTTTTGTCGCATTCACTTCTCGTTCGCTTAGTGTTTCACCGACACAAACAATTGGTGTAATGTGATGTTTAAACGCGGCTTGCATCTTTTTATTTACAGTATAATCCGTTTCGTGAAAAAGTTCTCTTCGTTCGGAATGACCGATAATACAATATTTTACACCTAAATCTTCTAACATAACAGGACTAATTTCCCCGGTAAATGCTCCGCTTTGTTCGAAGTGCATCGTTTGCGCACCAATTTCAAGTGCCGATGATTGCGCTGCATCAAGCATTGCAGGAATAAACAAAGCCGGTGCACAAATGACTGTATCCACAATGTCACGACTTGGAAGTTGTGTTTTCATGTCATTGACAAATTGAACAGCTTCTTGTAATGTTTTATGCATTTTCCAGTTTGCTGCAAGAATTGGTTTTCTCAATTTTTTTCTCCTTCCATGATCAAATTATCGATCGTTTAATACGACAACACCTGGAAGTTCTTTCCCTTCCATAAACTCTAACGAAGCACCGCCACCAGTAGAAATGTGATCCATTTGATTTGCTACGTTAAATTTCTGCGCAGCTGCTGCAGAATCACCACCACCGATAACAGTATATGTTTCTTTAGAACTTGCTAACGCTTCCGCTACTTGTTTTGTTCCGTTTGCAAAAGCATCCATTTCAAATACACCCATCGGTCCGTTCCAAATGACTAATTTAGATTGGTTGACGACATTTTTATATGCTTCAATTGTTTTTGGCCCAATATCTAACGCCATATAGTCGTTTGGAATTTCGTTAATATCACAAACTACTGTTTTCGCATCATTTTTAAACTCATCTGCACATACCAAATCAACGGGAAGTAAAAAGTTTACATTGTTTTGTTTCGCTTTTGCGATTAATTGTTTGGCTACTTCTAATTTATCTTCTTCGCAAAGTGATTTACCAACAGAATGACCTAATGCATAAACAAACGTATTCGCCATGCCCCCACCGACGATTAGATTGTCTACTTTTGTTAATAAATTTTCGATAACATCAATCTTATCTTTTACTTTTGCCCCACCGATAATAGCAGTAAACGGGCGTTTTGGATTCAGTAAAGCACCATCTAATATTTCTAGTTCTTTTTCCATCAAGCATCCTGCAACGGCTGGTATGTATGATGCCACTCCTGCTGTTGTTGCATGTGCTCGGTGTGCTGTTCCAAATGCGTCATTTACATAAATATCTGCTAATTGAGATAATGCTTGTGCAAATGCTGGATCATTTTTTTCTTCGCCAGGATAAAAGCGTACGTTTTCAAGTAATAGCACATCGCCATCTTGCATGTTTGCAATCGCTTTCTCTACTTCTTCTCCAACTGCCTCGTCTGTTTTGATTACATCCTGTTGAAGCAGTTCACCTAAACGTTTTGCCACTGGATCTAGACGTAGTTCTTCCACAACTTGACCTTTTGGACGTCCTAAGTGCGTCGCTAAAATAACTTTCGCACCTTTTTTTATTAAGTATTGAATCGTTGGTAATGACGCTTCAATACGAGTATCATCTGTAATGACCCCATTTTCTAAAGGAACGTTAAAATCTACGCGACATAACACGCGCTTTCCTTTTACATCAATATCGCATACACACTTCTTGTTCATGAAACAAGTCCTCCTAAACTCGATTTCTTTATTGTTTGAAAGGAGAATTCGAACCGTTTATTGGTTATCTTTTCTGACCTCTCTGCTTCGTAAAATAAAAAGACAAAATTCTTCATATATTTTATAAATAGTTAGCAATTGTATCAAGGGAAAATGCAGAAAAAAGGGAAGAATTATGAGTTTCCCCCCTTTTTCCCGATTCTATTATATACCTTTTTGCCCTAGATAGTCGACTAAATCTAACAAACGATTGGAATAGCCTATTTCATTATCGTACCAAGCGACAATTTTTATCATATTTCCGTCCATCACCATCGTGCTTAACGCATCAATGGTGGCAGATTCTTTTGTCCCGATATAATCAGAAGACACGAGTGGTCGTTCACTATATCCTAAAATCCCTTTCAATTCTCCTTCAGACGCAGTTTGGAACAGATGATTTATTTCTTCTACCGTCGTTTCTTTTTCGACTTCTACCACGATATCCGAAAGAGATACATTAGCAGTCGGAACACGAATCGCAAGACCAGTTAATTTTCCTTTTAACTCCGGTAACACTTTTCCGACCGCTTTTGCAGCACCTGTTGTGGTTGGAATGATATTTTCCGCAGCAGCTCTTGCACGTCTCAGATCTTTATGCGGAAAGTCAAGCACTCGTTGATCATTCGTATACGAGTGAACCGTCGTCATTAAGCCGCGACAAATGGAAAACGTTTCATGTACTTTTTTTAAAAAAGGTGCTAAACAATTCGTCGTACAAGAAGCGTTAGAAAGAATCATATGTTTAGTTGGGTCATACGTCTCCTCGTTTACTCCCATCACAATCGTCACATCTTCGTCTTTTGCCGGAGCGGAAATAATCACTTTTTTCGCTCCGGCTTTAATATGTTGAAAAGCAGATTCGCGGTCAGTAAATTTGCCAGTTGATTCAATGACCACATCAACCTCCAACGCTTTCCAAGGCAATTTTTTTGGTTCTTTTTCATGATAAAAAGGAATGACATGCTGTGCTATTTTTAACTCTCCTTCTTTATATGCCACTTCTTTTTCATACGTGCGATGAATCGTGTCGTATTGTAATAAATGTGCCAACACCGCTCCATCCGACACATCATTCACCGCCACAACTTCCAAAAATGACTGATCCATCGCTTCTCGCAAAACAAGACGACCAATACGACCTAAACCATTAATAGCAACTCTCACCTTACCCATACAAAACCTACCTTTCATAACAAAAAAGTGGAGGGCGATTGGGTATAAGCGACTAGCATAAGACAGCTTGCGGAATGAGGCGATCTTTCCTCATGGAGCAAGATGACTTATGACTCGAGCCTATAGCGCCCGCAACTGGATTCATAAGAAGTGAAGCACTCTCTACTATAAGAAAAATCCCATTATGAAGTATTCCTCACTAAGCAGAAAATCACTCTATTCATAATGCAGAAAAACTTTCCATCCTAAATAAAAAAGACTTACTCTAAAAAGTAAGTCTTACATTTGTTGATTAAGACATTCTCGTAAGCGTTGTTCTAAATCAACGGTTGATACAATCCCATATGCAATTTCTTTGCCACATGCTTCAATGACTGGAATAACTAATTGATATTTTTCATGTAAATCGTCATCTTTTTCAATATTAATTAATTGAACATCTAGCGGTAACTTTCGGCTTAAAAAATCAAGCACCTGTATCGCGTCTTCGCAAAGTCCACATTTTTCTCTCATATAAACGTTTACTACTAGCATGTAAGCAGCCCCTTTTTTCTTGTCTACCCGTGACAAAAGATGTATTACTTTTATTTTATCGTTTGGGAGACAGAGCGCAACGGTTATTTTTTGTTATTGCAAAAGTTTCATCATTATATTATAATATTCTTTGTCATATGCGCTCGTAGCTCAGCTGGATAGAGCAATGGTTTCCGGTACCATGTGTCGGGGGTTCGAATCCCTCCGAGCGCGCTAATAAGAAAAGACGAGTAGATACAGCTCGTCTTTTTTTATGCCTTATTTTATTTTTACTTTTCGTAACACATCGTTTAATTCAGATACTATGCAAAACAATATTTTCTTTGCTCTTTCATCTAGTTCTTGATTATCAATAAGGTTGGAAAATCTTGTTCCCTTTTTTCTCATATTATATGTTTCAAAATGTAAATCCACCCAATCCTCATAATTCTCAAAGAATTCTATTAGTTGTTCTTCCGAAAATTGTTTTAAAATAAATTTTATGTGTTCTTCACTATCTTTCCAATTTGAGAGCCACTCAGCAAATTGATATTCTGGTACTTGATTCATCTCATATTCAAAATAATGTTTGTATATTGTATAAATCGTTACTGGCCACGATGCTTTTTTTCCTTCTTTTAAAAAAGCTAAAAACACTTTTTTATTTCTTTTTTGTGAAAATGGAAGAAAAAATTTTCTCATCATCTTTCGATCCCCTTTCCCTTCAATAATCATCCAACTATACTATTATTTTATAAATACATCCACTTACTTGTCATTTAAATTACCAATTTCAGTTATAAAGTAATATGAAAAAGTAATTAAATGTATAAAAATAAGGTAATCTATACGATATGTAACTAATTATAAAAATAATGAATTACTGCATTTCAAAATAAAATATGGTAATAAAAATACAAAAATGTAGTATATTATTCCAAAAAGGGGAAACAAAAATAAGGGCGAATATAGTTAATATGAAAATAAGGTTTTTTATTTGACCTATCTTGACCTTTTTTGTATCATAAAATTAAACGATTCACCTTTAATCAAGGAGGAGAAAAAGTATGAATTTAATTCCTACAGTTATTGAACAAACTAATCGTGGGGAACGTGCGTATGATATTTATTCACGTCTTTTAAAAGATCGTATTATTTTACTTGGTAGCGCTATTGATGATAATGTAGCAAACTCTATCGTAGCTCAGCTTCTTTTCTTAGCAGCAGAAGACCCTGATAAAGATATTTCGCTATACATTAATAGCCCTGGTGGTTCGATCACATCAGGTATGGCTATTTACGATACCATGCAATTTATTAAACCAAAAGTTTCTACTATTTGTATCGGTATGGCAGCATCTATGGGTGCATTTTTACTTGCTGCTGGGGAAAAAGGAAAACGCTTTGCCCTTCCAAACAGCGAAATCATGATCCATCAGCCACTTGGTGGAACACAAGGTCAAGCAAGTGATATTGCGATTCATGCAAAACGTATTATTGAAATGAAAGAAAAATTAAACAACATTTTAGCAGAACGCACAGGTCAACCATTAGAAGTCATCGAACGTGACACAGATCGTGATAACTTTATGTCTGCTTACAAAGCAAAAGAATACGGTTTAATCGATGATGTGTTTGAACCAACAAAAAAATAATGGTCGTAATAAAAAAAGTTATCGAGAACATTCTCGATAACTTTTTTTATTCTTTTTCAACGAAAGCAACTAACGAGTTAAGTGCTGTCTCTTCGTCTGGTCCATCTACCTCTAGTATAACGTCCACTCCTGGACCAACAGCTAAACTCATGATCCCCATAATACTTTTTGCATTTACTTTTTTGTTATCTTTCTCTAAATAAATATCCGAACTAAAACGATTTGCTTCTTGCACAAATTGTGCAGCAATTCGGGCTTGAAGACCTGTTTTCAATTTTACGGTAACCGTTTTTTGTAACACGGTATCTCCTCCTCATTTATTTGGAATTCACATACTCACCACTACGAACTTTGTTTGCAATCTCATCAATTTTTCTTAAACGATGATTAATACCGGATTTACTAATGGTTTCTCCCTCAACCATTTCACCTAATTCTTTTAATGTTACATCTTTATGTTTCATACGTAATTCGGCGATTTCTCGTAATTTATCAGGTAATGCATCTAAACCAATTGTTTTTTCAATATAACGAATATTTTCTACCTGACGAATAGAAGCACCGATTGTTTTGTTTAAATTAGCCGTTTCGCAATTCACTAGTCGGTTCACTGAATTACGCATATCTTTTACGATACGGACGTCTTCAAACCGTAATAATGCTTGATGTGCACCGATGATATTTAAAAATTCAGTGATTTTTTCGCCCTCTTTTAAATAAGTGATAAATCCTTTTTTTCTTTCTAGTGTTTTCACATTTAAATCAAACGTATTCATTAGATCGCATAACGCTTGATTATGTTCTTCATACAGCGAAAAAATTTCTAGATGATACGATGATGTTTGTGGATTGTTAACAGATCCACCTGCAAGAAATGCGCCACGTAAATAAGAACGCTTACAACAAGTTTTTGCCGTAAATTCACTAGGAATTGCCCGGTTAAAACGATAATCACTCGTCATGATTTGCAAACTCGTTATCATCATTTTAGCATCTTTTGTGACCCGAACGATATAAACATTATTTTTTTTCAAGCGCATTTTTTTCCGAACGATAACATCCACATGCACTTGTGGATATAATCGCTTAATTAAGGAATAGATTCTTCGTGCAATCGCGGCATTTTCAGTCGAGACATTTAAAGATGCTTTTTCACTGGATAAAGAAATGACACCATTCATCCGAATTAATGCGGCAAGCTCTGATTTTGCGCAACAATCATCAACTTCAAGCATTGTAAGTTCTTTTTTCGTATCTGAAGCAAATGACATATGCCCCCCCACCCTTCTATTCTTTTTCTCTTATTGTATTTACGAGTAAGCGGGAAATTTTTTTCGCATCGTGACGAATAAACGGCTCGTCAAATTTTACAAAATGATCATGAATCACAACAGGAGCATACTGTTGCAAGTGCTCGAGATCACATACTACAGGAACCGCTCCTTTTTCTGTATAACGACGTAATACATTCATTGGAATGTCTGCATCATTGACGACAATCATATCTAATAATTGATTGCAATCAATGTGTTTTAATAATGCTTTCACATGGTCACTAGCCGTAAAGTTCGTCGTTTCCCCGTACTGCGTCATGACATTGCAAATATACACTTTTTTCCCTGGTGCGTGACAAACCGCTTCTTGAATCTCTGGTACGAGTAAATTGGGGATAATACTCGTATATAAACTACCTGGTCCCATGATAATTAAATCTGCTTCTAAAATGGCTTCTACGCTTTCAGGCAATGCTTTTACATCTGGTGTATTTAAAAAAACATAATCAATTTCTTTTTTGGCTAATGGAATTTTAGATTCCCCTTGTACAATGGTACCATCTTTCATTTTAGCACTTAAAATGACACCTTGGTTCGCAGATGGTAATACTCGCCCACGTATATTTAACACGCGACTAATTTCTTTAATCCCTGAAACAAAATCACCTGTAATCGACGTCATCGCAGCAAGCAATAAATTTCCTAACGAATGACCAGAAATGCCATTTCCATGTAAAAATCGGTGCTGAAACACTTTTTCAATTAAAGGCTCTCCTTCCGACAAAGCAACGAGCACATTTCGAACGTCACCTGGTGGAGGAATGTCTAATTCATCCCTTAAAATCCCTGAACTACCGCCGTCGTCCGCCACTGTCACTACTGCTGTAATATCAACACGAAACTTTTTTAGCGCTCGAAGTAAAACAGATAACCCTGTTCCACCCCCGATGACAACGACTTTCGGTATCATCTGATCCATATCTATGTCGTCTTCCTTCCTTTTTCAATATCTCTATGGGCAACGTGCGTAGAATATTCGCTAGCATAATAATGCGTTAAATATTCTGCGATAGTCACAGAACGGTGTTTTCCCCCTGTGCACCCAATAGCGATAACAAGTTGACTTTTCCCTTCCCGTTTATATTGTGGAAGCATAAAATTAAGCAAATCTAATAATTTTTCAATAAACTGTTGCGTTTCTGACCATTTTAACACATATGAAGATACTTCTTCTTGCAGCCCTGTTTTCGGACGAAGGTGATTGACATAATGTGGATTAGGTAAAAACCGCACATCAAATACTAAATCTGCATCGATTGGTAACCCATATTTAAATCCGAAGCTCATCACTTGAACCGTAAATGTTGGTTGATTTTCTTTTGAATATACGTGAATAATTCGTTCACGTAATTGACGTGGGGTTAAGTCGGTTGTATCAATAATTCGTTGGGATCTTCCTTTTAAATCTTCTAACATTTCCCGTTCTTTTTGAATACCTTTTAACGGAGATCCCGTTTTAGCAAGAGGATGAGAGCGTCTCGTTTCTTTGTAACGACGAACGAGCGCTGGATTTTTTGCATCTAAAAATAAAATTTCAATTTTAAATTGGTCGGTTACTTCAGGATTATCAATCATTTCTATTAGTGCATCAAAAAACTCTCGACCACGTAAATCCATTCCTAACGCCACTTTATTCATTTTTCCGTCAGATTCTCCAACAAGCTCGATAAATTTAGGTAAAAGTGTCGGTGGCAAATTATCTACACAAAAAAATCCTAAATCTTCAAAACTTTGAATAGCAACGGTTTTTCCGGCGCCACTCATCCCTGTAATAATAACTAATTGATATTCTTTCTGTGCATTTGCCTCCATGTATTTTCCTTTCCTCCTTAGGACGGTTGAATCCGATATGACAATAATTCAAAATCTGGGGTGTACGTAAACAAACCGTAAATGGTCCCTTTTCCTTTCACCATATAATCAATAATATGATAGTCACCTGGTGCCATTTCCAATGCAGCGATAGCATCTTTATGATGCCAAGCTAACGTGCCTTCCTCGCATACTGACACGTTTTCTCCTTCAAATTCCGTTGCAAAAAAGGTAAACATCATCCACTCTGACATAATCTCGGTTCCTTCTTTTATTTGAATAGTAAAAATCCCTTTTAACGTTGGGTTACTTAAATATATGCCAGTTTCTTCTCGATACTCCCGAATGACGCTTTCTTTTACAGTTTCACCGCTCTCCATTTTTCCACCTGGAGCAACCCACCAATCGCGTCTCGGTTTTTGTAGTAATAATAGTTGATCATCTTTTAATAACACACAATTTGTTACGCGTTGCATATGCTCACCTCTTCTACTCTACACAACCACGATTTCACCTATAATCTGTATTTAAGTTTCAGTATACTATGATTACCTTGTCTACTCAATCAAAACCGCCATTTCTAGCGCTCTACACAAAAAAAGAACCAGAACAAAACATCATCATATGTTTCATTCCGGCCTTCTATAATCTATATCACAAATAGGGGGTCGCTTACTCTTCTTTATCATACGACTTTTTTGTTAGATTTATGTTACAAAAACATTAAGAAAAGATGTCTTTTTTATGAAGCAATCTTTACAAAAATACCCCTTATCCACAGGTTTAAAACCCTGCGCTACTTGTCGTTCTTTTATTTTACGCCAAGCTCTTCTTTTAAGTTTTCAATGTAACTTTGTGCTGCTTGTGCTGCAATACTTCCATCACCAGTAGCTGTTACGATTTGACGAAGTTCTTTTTCACGAATGTCACCAGCTGCATAAATTCCAGGTACTTTCGTTTCCATTTGTTCGTTTGTTTCGATATATCCATTTTCATTTACTATTCCAAGATTTTTCGCAAAATCAGAAAGTGGATTCATGCCAATGTAAATAAATACACCGTCTGCATTAAATTCTGTTTCTTCACCTGTTTGTGTGTTTGTTAATGTTAAAGAACCAACTTTTCCGTCTTTTTCATTAATACTTTTTACTGTTTGGTTCCACATAAAGTCAATTTTTTCATTTGCAAATGCACGATCTTGAATAATTTTTTGCGCACGTAATTGATCACGACGGTGAATAATCGTTACTTTTGATGCAAAGCGTGTTAAATAAATTCCTTCTTCTACTGCAGAATCACCACCACCGATAACTGCTAGTTCTTTTCCTTTAAAGAAGGCACCATCACATACAGCACAATAAGACACGCCACGACCTGCTAATTCTTTTTCACCAGGAGCACCTAATTTACGATATTGGGCACCCGTTGCGATAATAACTGTACGGCCTTTGTATTCTGTATCGCCACATACGACTGTTTTATATTCTTTGCCGTCTTTTAAATCCGTAATGTCTCCATATGCATATTCTGCACCGAATTTTTTCGCATGTTCAAACATTTTATTTGAAAGTTCTGGACCTAAAATAGATTCAAATCCAGGATAGTTTTCTACTTCTTCTGTATTTGCCATTTGACCACCAGGTACACCACGTTCAATCATTAATGTATCTAAGTTTGCACGTGATGCATACACCGCTGCTGTCATTCCAGCAGGACCTGCTCCTGCGATAATTACGTCATAAATTTTTTCTTCTGACACTAGTATCCACTCCTTCACATTGTCAAACTATTATCTTTATCGTATTCAAATCAAGGATAAAAGTAAAATTATATGCTCATGGGGGTATATATCCCCCCTACTTATTTTGCCATTACTTTAACACGTCCCGTACAATGTGCACATATTTTTGCACTGTAGATACGGAAATCATATATTTCGTGGCAATTTCCTTCTGGGTAATCGGATAAGTCATTTTATCTTTTTGCCAAACATAATCAAAAGCTGCCGTCATTCCTACAAACGAATGGGAAAGATTTTGCTGTTCACACTTTTTAACGAACACAAGCCCTTCTTTTAATAATTGCCTATACGCTTCTTTTGATAATGTACCCCATTTATAGTTTAAATAATGAAGAAAATCGTAAATCATTGAAGCATCATGCCGACATTCAAACACATTATGCAATACCGAAACTTCTTCACCTATTTGGATGACCACATCTTTGTATGGTTGCAAATGAAACATCATAATCGCCGCTACATGTGTCATTAACGGGGTGGCTGTTTCTTTTACACAAAATTGTTTCAATGCTTCATATGTTTCTTCCGTTCCTTCTTGCTCGATTAACAAAAGACCAGCTAGTTGTTTTACTTCATCCATTTCACCTAATAAATGATATACAGCAATTTTGTAAAACACGTACGGAACATTATCTTTATTTAAAATAAGCTTGTACAGTTGTTCCTGTTGCAACGGCATGTCCATTAAAATCGAAAAAACATACGACATCCGATCAATCGGAATATTCATCGGATCAATCACTACTTCTTTACCCGATTTCCCTTGAAATGCAACATCATACCAAAATTGAAACGACGGATAGTGATGGTAGCCTTTATTGGATAATTTTCGTAACCATTCATACCCCCGCTCATATTCCCCTAATAAAATAAGGGTAATCCCTACCTTTAACTGACCGCTTTCATCTATCGGATAAATATTTTGTAACAACTGACGATATTCCGCTAGCCGTTTTTTATCCCCAACAAAACGATAATAAATCGAAAGAGAACAAAGTAAATGAATACTTCCTGGACTTTTTTCTAATGCTCCCTGAATGACTTCGAAACACCTTTTTTCATTTCCTAAATATAAATAAATAAGCGCTAAATGATTGTATGCTTGATGAAAATCAGGATATTTTTGAATCATCTTTTTTAAACTAGCTTTTGCTAAATAAATGTTTCCGCTCTCTAACAGTTGAAAAATTCGTTCGTATTCCTGAATTAAATCATCTTCATATAACATATCTTGTAACAATTGTCCGAAATCATCACTTAGTACTTCTAATAATTCTTGTGCTTCTTCTGCTAGATCACCAGCTGTCTCTTCTTTTAAATATTGTTCAGCATATCTTTTAGCTTCTGAAAATAACCCCATATGTGCATAATTATGTGCCATAAAAAAATAACATTCATACAGGGTTGAATCATGCTTTTCTAACACTTCTTTAAATAATTTATTGGATCTCTCGTATTCCCCTAATTCTGAAAGAACGGAAGCAAGCTGACACGCATAAATAGGCTCTAGCGGATCGTATTTCCACGCCCTTTCAAAACATTGTTTCGCCTTACTAACTTGATTTTGATCATAATACTTTAAACCTTTTTGAAAAAAATACTCTCCATCTTTTACAAAATGCAAAAGTTTTCCTTGTTGTTTCGATGTTTTTTTTGACCCCATGACTCCTCCATTTATCTAAATAATCGATGCTCTATCATACTCTAATTGATCTTTACTCCATAAGAAAATAACCCCAATAACTAGACTAAGAATGGAGTTACTTATCAATAACAACTAATAAAACAAACACACAAAAATAACCAATTCGTCCGTTCATCTTCCTTATTATCACTTTATCACACAGACTAAACGATAGAAATAGAAAAAAGAAAAAAATATAAAAAGTGGAGGGCGCTTGCTCATAGAAACCACCATAAGCGAATCCTCTACCCTATGTTATATTTTCTAACATAATCCGTGCAATTTGTTGTATTTTTTGGTAAAATATAAGCACATATCTTTTCGGTCTCTCGTTTTTGAAACTACTAACTTCAAAGGAAGGTGATGGGATGAATCGTAAAAATGGGGCAAAAATGTACATTCAGATGATTGGGGTGTTTATGTTCAGTTTAAGTAGTATGTTTCTCCTTAACTATGTGATCCTCTATTTATTAAGCAATATTAACGCACTCCACATAACCGTTGATTCAACGAAAACATTACTCTATGTCTCTCTTAGTCTATTATTTTTCTTTGTCTTTGCGCTTATTTTTGAAATTGTTGTCGCGATGTTTATGCAACTTGTTCTCCAAACAAAAAATGGCGGGCAAAAATATATCGTTTCCATCGTCGAAACTATTTTCCTCTTTTTCTTTTTACTACTTATCAGTAACTTAATTCCTGGCTTATCATTATCATGGGTTAGTATGATTGTACTAACACTATTGTTTATGTTGTTCTTAAAAATAACCGAAAATATTCATTTTTCGTACGTGTTACATCGAATAGAACGAATGGTGTAAAAACTAGGCCAGAGAAACATCTTTTCTTTGGCTTTTTTCGTGCATTCTTTACTGAAAGGGGTATTTACTTGGAACAAGATAAACTACATATAAAAACACCGATGATGGCGAAAATATTGGATACCGCCTCTCTCTTATTTTTTATCGGAACGATGATGTATCTCCTAACGGTTTGGTCGTCTTTACCTGAATTGGTCCCTAGCCATTATAATATCGCGGGTGAAGCGGATGATTGGCAGAAAAAATAGTTTATATTTTTACCATTATCTACCTGAATTGTTTTATGGTTTCCACTACATATACTAGAGAAAAAACCGCATCTTCATAGTTACATTGGTCTTACAGAAGAGAATAAAGAACGGTTGTACAAAAATTCTATGTTGCTAACAAATGTAATCAAAAATGAAATGTTATTGTTTTTTTCGTTTGGCAGTTGGAATGATGTAAAAGTAGCAAACGGAAACGAAAGTTTATTAGGTGTTTGGGACATTCCTATTTTATTTCTTGTTATCTTCGGAACGTTGATCTTTTTTATGATTCGTTCCTTCCAAAAGGTTTTAGCGTTAAAAAGTTTTCTAATTGCATGAGTTCTTCAGGGATATCACGGGGAGTAGCATGGGATATTGGAATCTTTTGTTCTGTCGCATGCAAAGCAGGTGAACCGGCTGGATGTGCATCATGTATTCTAGTTGAAACTGCGTGGGGCGGAAGCATTGTTTCTAAATGTGTGGCAAAAGCATTTGGATTACTGTAATAGGACTAATAACATTGACTGATGAGTAAACCTCATCAGTCAATGTTATATTTTTTTGCTAATGAAAATCAGGATTATAGAATAAATAATGATAAAAAATGTGATGAAAATTTTAAGTAAATTAATTATTTCAATTGATATAAGATTAGTTGAAATAATTAATATAAAAATTCCTAGTAGAATTAGAAAGATTAAACTTGAATAAAATATTGATTTAACTTTTATTTTTTTTGATCGTTCATCATTATCTTTTAAATGTGGAAAAACATAATACTGAGAAAATGAGAGTATTGCCATAGACAAAAATAATAGACTATTGTAATTAAAATACCCATTATCTATTAAATTTGTTATTATCATCAAAGTAAAAATCAAAAAAAGTACTATACCTGAAATTGAAAATAAATTTCGAATCATGGTTATTCATCCTCCTGATTGTAAAAAAATATTTCCTCAATTGATTTATCGAATTCATTAGCAATTTTAAATGCAAGTTTTAAAGATGGTGTATAACGTTTTTTTTCAATTGAAATAACAGTTTGTCGAGATACTTTTAAAATTTCAGCTAGTTTCTCTTGAGAAAGGTTGTGCTCTTTTCTAAGTTCCATCAATTTATTTTCCATTATTGTGTACCCCGTTTATTTATTAAAAATAAATATCTAACCTAAGTATACAGTAAAGTTAACTTTACAAATTGACTTTATTATTAACATATATGAAAGGAGTTTATCATGAGAAATAAACTATATTTAGTAATATCTACTTGAATCAATTTCATAATTCATCTTTTTCAAGAGCTTAGACTGCTCCCCTGTCAAAACTTGCGTTTTTTAAAATTAAGCTGCTAACTGTTGTTCTTGTAATAATCCATTTATTCAATCTACCGCTAATTTACAGGCATTATAAATAAACGTCACGAGGTGGAAGTGCAGTTTTGCTTTTCGACCTGTGCGATGACGGACGTTGTTCAATTGAAAATACTCTTTTAAATAGGCATTCACACGTTCTACAGCCGTTCGTTCTTTGTACAGATTCTTCCATAATTCAGAACCACGTGCTGGGTACGTATATTTCCGAATATCGGTTTCACATCTAATTTTAAACACCTTTTGACACAGTGAATCGTTTCGTAATGGGCATGTTGCACATTCTTTCGGTTGTGTGAATTTTAATGTACTGTATTTTTCATCAAAACTGTCGTAACGATAGCTATGCTCACGTACACAAGTTGGACGGAAATGCTCATCGAATCCAATAATTTCCCCTTCATTACGGATATTATAAGGAATCACAACACGCATCGTCTTTTTTGAAAATAATTGAAAGATCGGTTGCACATCAATTGGGGCGAAAATCGTATCAAAACGACGAGAACTTTGCATATCAAGTAATTGTTGGATGTCAAATAGACTCATTTGTTTTACAATAGTCATAGGGCATTCACCTCTTGGTTCAATTTTTGTTTCGTCGCTTAAATTATACCAAATTGGGGAGGTGCCCGTTTTTTATTGTTTGAAAACCCTTGATACCAAAGGAATTGGAATTATGAAATTAACTCACTTATATAAATATAAAGCTTCGTTTGAACCTTGAATGGAGGGATTGAATTGAGTTATTCGATCATACGAGTGGAACGAGTAGATAACTACAATGATACTGCTGGATTGCAAAAACATATACAGCAAGAAACCAAAAACTATACGAATCTTGATATCAATAAAAATAAAATGGTCCATATAATAAAACGGAGCTAGCAATCATGCTAGCTCCGTTTCTTTACGCTTTTTTGCGTGTCATTTTCTTTTTCGCTTTCATTAATACTTCATACACTAATGGTACGATGATTAATGTTAACAATGTAGAACTTGTTAATCCACCGATTACCGTAACCCCTAAACTTTTCGAGATTAATGCTCCGCTTCCACCTTCTGAACCGATTGCTAACGGAATTAGCGCACCGATTGTTGCGATAGCAGTCATTAAAATCGGACGTAAACGAGTCGATGCTGCTTCTAACAACGCATCGCGTGTCGGTAAACCTTCTCGTTCTTTATGAATAACGCGGTCAATTAACACAATCGCATTCGTTACGACAATACCGATTAACATTAATGCTCCAATTAAGGAAGAAACGTTAATGGTCTCACCTGAAAGATACAGAGCAAGGAATCCACCAATGACACTAAATGGTAACGAGAATAAAATAGCAAATGGTGCTAATCCGCCACCAAATGTCACAACTAAGATAAAGTAAACGATTAAGACAGCTGCAAGCATTGCAAGGCCAAGTTGGAAGAATGATTTTTGCATATCTTCTGTTACACCGCCGTAATCCACAGATGAACCTTGTGGCAACGATAACTTATCAATTTTTTTTGCTAATGTTTGCGATGCCCCACCGACATCATTTGTTGTAAATTCTGCCGTAATTGTTGCATATAATTTTCCATCTTTTCGTTTCACTGTATCTACCGCAGATCCTTCGTCGATAGAAACGAAATCGCCTAGTTTTTTCTGTTGTCCAAGCGGTGTAATAATCGTTTCATCTGTTAAACTTTCAATCGTATTGTATTCTTTTTCTGTATTGGTCACATACACGTTAATCTCTTCTCTATCTTGTTCAATCGTTGTTAACGTTTGTTTTACCCCTACTTGAGAGAACGCTTGCGCAATTTGTGCAGTCGTTAAGCCTTGGGAGTTCATCGTATTACGATCTACAACAAACGTATACTTGTCATACGTATTACTTAAGCTAGAATCAATATTTTTAAAGTCCTTACTATCTTTTAATAATTTTTCTACTTGACTAGATGATTTTTGTACATTTTCAATCGATGTACCATACACAAATAATTGCATTTGGTTATTAAAACCACCTGATGACATATTTTGCATTAACCATTTGCCTTTTTCCGTATTCTTTTGTAAATCTTTTTCTACTTTCACTGTTTCATCATTAAAGTTTTCATAGTCATCCTTGTAATCAATGAAGAAATTGATTGTATTTTTCGTTTGCACCATTAATGGATTATTTCCACCGATGGAATATTGAATAATTTCTACCCCTTTTTTCTGTTTAAAATATTTTTCTGTATCTTGGGCTACTTTTTCAATATCTTCCAACGTTTGCCCTGGTTCAGGCGTATACGTAATGGCCATCATTTTTTGTGGATCATCTGGTAAAAATGCTTGCCCGATAAATGGTACGAGACCAAAGCTTGCAATTAACAATACAGTAGCGACAATCGATGTAATCCATTTATGGTTTAACGTTGTATTTAAGAATTTTTTGTATCCAGCCGCAATTTTTCCTTGTTCTTTTTTCTTCACTTTTGTTCCTTCTTTAAATAACACATGCGCCATCATTGGAACAATCGTAACGGCCACTACTAATGATGCTAATAGTGCAAATACTAGTGCCAATCCGAATGGTAAGAACAACTCCCCAATTTGCCCTTTTACTAACCCAAGTGGTAAAAACACCGCCACGGTTACAATCGTAGAAGACATAATTGGGGTAAACATTTCTTTCGTTGCTGCTTCAATTAATTCTTTCCCGCGTAATTTCTCTTCTTTTAACGACATCCGCCGGTAAATATTTTCAATAACTACAATACTATCATCGACGACTCGCCCAATCGCAACCGTCAAAGCACCAAGTGTCATAATGTTTAACGTAATTCCCATTTGTTTCAAAACGAGAATAGCCGTTAAAAGAGACATCGGAATCGATACAACAGCGATAATCGTAGAACGAATATCTCGTAAAAATAACAAAATAATAATAATCGCAAATAATCCACCGATTAACGCTTTATCAATCATCGTGTTTACAGAGTCTTCAATTGGTTTTCCTTGGTCGTAAAGTTGGGTGATCGTAATCCCTTTATAATCCTTTTCAACCTCTTTAATCGCTTTCTTCACGTCATTGACAACGGTTACTGTATTCGCATCTTGCCCTTTCATCACTTGAACTGCAATTGCTTCTTTTCCGTTCGTACGTGAAATGGATTCCGCCACACCTTTTAATTGCACTGTTGCGACATCTTTTAATGTAATCGTTGGAATGCCACTTTCTCCTGGCACAATCATCACACCAGGTGCTGGATCTGTTACTGGAATTTGAATGTCTTTTAACTCATCCTCCGTTGCTACTTTTCCGTCAATCGCTACAATTTTTTCTTTTTGGTCAATTTCATACAGACCAAGTGGTGTTTTAAAGTTTGTTCCTTGGATGATTTGTTTTACTTTTTCTTCATCTAAACCATATTCCGTTAATTTCTTTTGGTCAAAAGCAATATGTACTTCGTTCACGCGTTGACCTGAAATTTGTACAGTAGATACCCCATCGATTTTTTCAAATTTCGATTTTAAATCTTGTTCGACAAGTGTCGTTAATTCTTCCATTGATTTTCCATCATACGCAATGTCAAAAACGATGACTGGGAAAGCATTTAAATCAATACGATTCACAACCGGTTTATCAACGGCTTCTGGTAAGGTGAGTCGATCAATCGCTTCTTTCGCTTCGTTTTTGGCATCAATCATGTCTTGTTCATACTGGTACTCAATCGTTATCGCAGAAAAGTTTTGGTAAGAATCAGACTGGACTGTTTTTACGCCAGGTAAACTTTCAAGTGATTTTTCAATCGGATCAGATACCTTTTCAGCCACTTCTTCCGCACTAGCACCAGGATAAGAAGTTGTTACCGTAATGAATGGTGCTTTTAGTTCAGGTAAAATTTCCATCTTCATTTGCGTTCCAGAATAAATACCCGCTGCCACTACTAAAAACGTCAACAACCAAATGGCTAGCTTATTGTGTAATGAAAATCTAATAATCTTCTTCAAATGTGTTCACTCTCCTCCGTATAATGACTAGTTGGTCATATACCAAACTATAATAAAATTAATAGTTAATTGCAATCATTTAACAATTTCTTAACAATATTTGACCAAACAGTCATCATCAAGCATAATAGATGTATAAAATGATTGTTCATAAAGCAGGTGTCTAAGAATGAATGAAAAACAAAAACAAATCATGGATGTTGCGACAAAATTATTTGGTGAAAAAGGAGTACACGCAACGAGTATTCAACAAATTGCGGATAAAAGCGGAATCTCCAAAGGGGCTTTTTACTTACATTTTCGTTCCAAAGATGAACTCATTTTATCGATTGTCAAATATTTTTATGAAATGGTTTATCAATCAATGAAACAGATGGAACAACTAGACATATCCCCTCGTGAACAATTTACGAAACAATTATATGTACAGTTTGAACATATAATCCATCATAAGCCCGTGTATATGATGCTTATAAAAGAACAAAGCATCCCGATTAATCAAGAAATCGATGACTATATCCAAAAAATTCGAACCACTATGGAGAACTGGTATGTACACATAATTCTTTCGATTTATGGTGAGCAAGCCAAAAAATATTTGATTGATTTAACGATTTTATTTGAAGGCATTCGCTCTTTTTATGAAAAACTATTATTAATCGATGACGTTTCGGTCGATTTGGTAGAACTTCCACACTATATTGTACGGCGCTACGACGATTTAGTTTCAGGTTTAATCGAAAAAAACGAACAACCATTGATTGCTGTAAAAAAATTTGGCTCCTTCTTTGAAGAAAAAAATGACCAAACGATCTATGAACATATTCGCAATCATTTGCTACACATCGAGCAAATGATTACGCAAACAAACTTATCGAACGAATCAAAAGAAACATTACACGAAACGATTGACTATCTTTTATCTGAATTAACGAGAGAGCAAATACGTCCATTTATTTTTAAAGGCATGCTAGCAAACTTTAAAATCATACCCGAAACACAACCAGACTGCGAAGCCATTGCAACGTTACTTCATATTTCGTTAATATGAAAAATGCCGATATTCTAAACGGGAATATCGGCGCTTTTTAAAGATGGGTGGTAAAAAACAATTCCGTATACAAAAACATTTTTTACACCTCTTCAGTATATTACATTGAAAATTTTTCCGCTGTAAAATAATCTAAGTATACTTCTTCTTTTTGGATATAATCTCCCTTATCATTCACTTTCATAAACCAATTACAAATAGGTGATGTTTCAAAAAAAACACGGTTCCATAGCAACAATTTTTCCTTTTTCTTTTAAACTCTCGTACATAGTCCCGTACCCTTTCAGACGGAATGTGATGAAGGACAGCGAGGATTAAAATAAAATCAAAGCTATTATCGTCTGCTGGAAGTTTGTTTCCTGCAAACGTTTCAAATTGGTACGGAGTGTATACCTTTTTAGCAACATTAATTCTCTGTTCATCAGGATCAATACCAATATAGTAATCAGAGGAACATAACGAGCAATGCACTCCCGTTCCCGCCCCAAGATCAAGCACCTTTTTATCGGTAAAATCAAGGTGTTGCTTACTCTTTCTTTGAATATACATATTTGTAAACCATTTCGGCCGAACAAAGGAATAATACAATCTAAGTGATAATTGCATACTAGCACCTGCACTTTTGAAAAAAAAAAATTTGTATCGCTTTATGGCGTAATAGCTTTATCATGATAATAAAATGAGGGAATTATGTATCTAAATAAACAAAGGAGCCATCTATTCAGACAGCTCCCTCATTTCATACGGCCCCTCATGTTACCCATGATTTCTTTATGTATCTAGTTGTTTATTCATCTTTATTATCTGGATCTTGCACATCTTTCTGCTCTTCGATGATATCTTCCTTGTTTTCCTTATTATTAGGAATCATATCATCATTCGTATCATTATCGTCATTTGGCGTCATATCATCGTTGTCATTTCCGTTTGTATCATTCACATTGTTATTTTCATCTGTTTGCTTCGTATCATTTTGATCATTTGTTGGTGTTGTATTACAACCGACTAATACGAACATTAATGCCATCAACAAAGGAATAACGCGTAACCACTTTTTAGACATACTCATTCCCTCCCTTTCCAATATTTTTTATTCCTTATCATTTTATTCTGTTTTCATCCATTTTATGCATCATTTTTAAATAAAAAAAGCATTGCATATTCGTTAAATGCAATGCTCTATCCTTTACTTCTCTTTTTCATTTTGTGCATGAACGGTATGTAGTAGCTGTTGTAATACCGGTAACAACGTTTGAAATTGTTCGTTATCCATCCCTACTTGTCCTAGCAATAAGTCCGGAATACAGATCGCTTTTTGTTGTAATTGTACGCCTTTTTCCGTTAAGACGACCATTACCACCCGTTCATCTTCTTGTGCTCGCTCTCGTTTTACTAGACCAGCTGCTTCCATTCGTTTTAACATCGGTGTTAACGTTCCGGAATCTAGATGGAGCCGTTCTCCTAATACTTTCATCGAAATCGCGGTCTCTTCCCACAGCACTAACAGGACCAAATATTGTGGGTAGGTGATGTTCATTTGTTCTAAATGTGGTCGATATAATTTGGTAATTTCACGAGACAACGCGTAAATCGTAAAACATAATTGTTGGTCTAAACGGAGCTTTTCTTCTTGCTTCATGTCCAAAACCCCTATTCAGCTAAACATTGTTCAATCTCTTTTACCATTTTTTCTGGTGATGTTGCCGGAGCAAAACGGTTTACTACTTCCCCTTTTTTGTTAATTAAAAATTTCGTAAAGTTCCATTTTACTTCACTCGATAATACACCAGATGTGTTTTTCGTTAAATATTGAAACAATGGATGTGCATTTTTCCCTTTTACATCAATTTTACTAAACATCGGGAATGTTACACCATAGTGCATGTGACAAAACTCTTGAATATCCGCTTCTGTTCCTGGTTCTTGTTTCATAAATTGATTGCATGGAAATCCTAAAATTTCAAATCCTTGATCATTATATTTTTCATACAGTGCTTCTAATTCTTTATATTGCGGAGTAAATCCACATTTACTAGCCGTATTGACAATAACCAACACTTTTCCTTCATACTCTTTTAACGACTTATCTTCTCCTGTAATCGTTTTTGCAGAAAAATCATAAACAGTTGTCATATCCTTCGCCCCTTTATTTTAATTGTGTACAATTAAATTGTGTACTATTAGTATAAAAAAGACAAACTATGGCGTCAAAAAATGCGCTCAGCCCGTCCACTCTTTCTTCTTTTTTCACACATATCATAAAATAAAAAGGAGAAATGTTAAATGGATGAAAATAAATCATGGATGATTGATTATACAGCACTCGATTCGATGGAACTTTTACAAACAACGAATGAACGAGCATTTCGTATTCCCGTATTCTTCAGCCATCCGAATATCAATTTTTTGAATCAAACGCAAAAAAACTTTATAAACCGATTAATCATCGAAATTGAAAATGCGTTATTATTTCCACGCACATTACCAGATACAGAACAATATCCCGAAACTGTGATAACAAACGCTCGGCGATTAATATACTCCAGCTATGGATTGATTGCTGCTGCTCTAGCTACACAACGCGTACGCATACTTGAATTTAGTTCTGGTGACAACCCGCCACAGCAGCCAGTGTGGCAAACAGGCCCTTTCTTACAAATCGAACCTGCTATGGCTTATCAATATGGGCTACCAATGCTATTCATTCGCGAAAAAAAGGTAGAACCATCTGGCGTGTTTGCTCCTGGAAATACACCATTTCTATCTTTTTTAGAATGGGATTCTACGAAACCAATCGACGACTTCTTCCATTCTATCCAATGGAAAGAAGTCTTCCAAAACTGGGTTGCACACGTCCGAAACGGATACTACATTCAAACAAACCCGCCATTTCAATATAAATGTGACAATATTGATTAACATTAGCTGAACCTTATTCATGTTATAAAAATAGCTGAGTACAAACGATGAAATGTTTGCACTCAGCTTTTCTATTATTCTTGGTCTTCTTTTTTGCTGTGACGTTCTACTAGTGTGTCTAGAACGACGTCGATTGGTAGTTTTTGTTCGCGTAATAAAACGAGTGTGTGGTAGACAAGGTCTGCTACTTCCCATTTTAATTCTTCGTGGCTGCGGTTTTTTGCTGCGATGATTACTTCGCTGGCTTCTTCTCCGACTTTTTTCAAGATTTTATCGACGCCTTTATCAAATAAGTAAGTTGTATAAGCGCCTTCTGGACGTTCTGCTTCACGTTCTGCAATAACTTTTTCTAATTCATTAATAATCGCGAAACGATCGGTACGTGCTGGAACGTTTTCACCGAATAATGAGTCGCTAAAGCAACTGTATGAACCGCGGTGGCAAGCTGGGCCGTTTGGTTCTACTAATACGACTAATGCGTCTTGGTCGCAGTCAAAGCGAATGTCTAACACCTTTTGTGTGTTGCCACTTGTTTCACCTTTATGCCAAAGTTCTTGGCGAGAACGGCTGTAAAACCATGTTTCTTTCGTTTCGATTGTTTTTTGTAATGATTCTTTGTTCATGTATGCTAATGTTAATACTTCTTTGCTTTGCGCATCTTGCACGATGGCAGGAATAAGTCCTTTTTCGTCAAATTTAAATTCGTCGATATTCATCGGACATTGACACCTCTATTTTTTAAGTATTTTTTAACTTCTTTTACGGATGTTTCTTTGTAATGGAAAATCGATGCTGCTAGAGCTGCGTCTGCTTTTCCTTCTGTTAACACGTCATAAAAATGTTCTGCATTGCCAGCACCACCTGAAGCGATGACTGGCACGCTAACGGCTTCGCTTACTGCTTTTGTCACGTCTATATCAAAGCCTGACTTTTCTCCGTCTTTGTCCATACTTGTTAATAGAATTTCTCCACAACCACGTTTGACAACTTCTTTTGCCCATTCGACTACTTCCCATTCGGTTGCATTTCTTCCACCGTGTGTGTACACGCGGTAAGCACCGAGTTCTTCGTCGTATTTTGCATCAATCGCCACGACGATACATTGGGAGCCGAAGTATTTCGCACCTTCGTTAATGACGTCCGGATTTTTCACCGCTGCGGTATTTAACGATACTTTGTCAGCACCGGCGCGTAAAATAGTTTTCATATCTTCTAGCGTATTAATCCCGCCACCTACAGTAAAAGGAATCGCTAGTTTCGAAGCAACGTCACGAACGACGTCGACCATCGTTTTACGGCCTTCATGGCTAGCAGAAATATCTAGAAAAACGAGTTCATCTGCTCCTTGTTCGTCATAAAAAGCTGCTAATTCTACTGGATCTCCCGCATCTTTTAATTCCACAAATTGGACCCCTTTTACAACGCGTCCTTCTTTGACATCTAAGCAAGGAATAATTCGTTTTGTCACCATGATTTCACCTCTTCTAACGCTTCTTTTACAGTAAATTGGTTTGTGTATAACGCTTTTCCGATAATAACGCCGCCAATTCCGCGTTCGGCATATGTTTTTAAAATGCGAATATCTTTTAACGAACTAACGCCACCAGAAGAAATCACTTCTTTGCCTGTCGCTTCTGCAAACGCTGCTACTGCGGCAAAGTTTGGACCGCTTAATGTGCCGTCTGTTGCGATGTCAGTAAAAATAAATACTTCCGCGCCGTATTCTGCCATTAATTTTCCGAGTGTTTCTGCTTTTTGGTCACTCGTTTCAATCCAACCTTCTGTCGCCACGTAACCGTCTTTTGCATCAATGCCAATCACGATGCGGTTGCCGTACTTTTCTAGCATTTTTTTCGTAAACGCTGGGTCTTTCATGGCGATACTTCCTAAAATAACGCGATCGACGCCGTTTTCTAAATAGTAAGCAATATCTTCTTCGCTGCGAATCCCGCCGCCAATTTGTACTTTTACGTCTAAATTGTTTTTAATGTCTAATACGTGCTTATCATTGATTCTTCTTCCCGCTTTCGCCCCGTCTAAATCAACAAGATGAATCCATTCCGCTCCTTGATTCACAAAGTTTGTCGCCATATCTAACGGAGAGTCCCCGTAAATCGTTTGTTTGTCGTAATCCCCTTGCAAAAGACGAACGCATTTGCCATCAAGCATATCAATCGCCGGATAAATCGTAAACGCCATGCTCTTACCCCTTTTCCACTACGTTTTTAATAAAATTTGCTAAAATATGCATGCCGACATCGCCGCTTTTTTCTGGATGAAATTGTGTGCCAAACACACGCCCTTTTCCAACTATCGCTGGAACGGCAACGTCATACTCACTCGTCGCAATTAAAATCGATGCATCAATCGTATCAATATAATACGAGTGTACGAAATATACGTATCCATCGTTTATTCCTTCTAATAAAGGAGATGCTGGTTGCTCGATTGTTAATCGGTTCCATCCCATGTGTGGTACTTTGTATCGCACGTGGTCAGCCGTGACACCCGGGAAGCGAATGGCGCGTCCTGGTAAAAAGCCAAATCCTTTCGCTTGTCCGTTTTCTTCACTTTCTTCAAATAACAGCTGCATGCCTAAACAAATTCCTAACAGTGGCGTTTCGTTTGCGACTGCTTCTTGTACGAATGAAAAAAGAGTCGTTTCATGAAGCAACGTCACCGCATCGTTAAACGCACCGACACCTGGTAATAACAAGCCATCTGCTTGTGTTAATTCTTCTTGCTTGTCACTGACTATATAGTCAACACCAAGACGTTCTAAGGCTTTTGATACACTAAATAAGTTCCCCATTCCATAGTCAATGACGCCGATCATTTTATAACATCCCTTTCGTTGATGGAATACCCTTTACTCGCGGGTCTACGATTGTCGCTTCATCTAACGCACGAGCAAGTGCTTTAAAGGTTGCTTCAATGATGTGATGGGTGTTTTGACCGTAATGAATAATCACATGTAAATTCATTCTAGCTTCTACTGCTAATTTCCATAAAAATTCATACACAAGCTCGGTATCAAACGTCCCTACTTTTGGATTAGGAATCTCCCCTTTCATCACAAAAGCAGGACGGTTGGATAAATCGACCACAACTTGAACGAGTGCTTCATCCATCGGAACGAATGCATTGCCGTATCGTTTAATCCCTTTTTTATCGCCCACTGCTTCTTTTAATACGTGACCGAGACAAATACCGATATCTTCTGTCGTATGATGATCGTCAATTTCCACGTCCCCTTTGGCGTGAACGGTTAAGTCAAATTGGCCATGCTTGGTGAACAAATCAAGCATGTGACTCATAAATGGTACGGGTGTTTGAATGTCTGCTTTTCCTTCCCCGTCAATATTTAACGAAAGTTCAATTTGTGTTTCTTTCGTATCGCGCTTAATGGAACTTTGTCTCGTCATTCTTTTTCCTCCAATCGATATAAGACCGCTCTAGCATGTCCTTCTAATCCTTCTAATCGTGCGAATGTCGCAATTTTTTCTGCATCGCGCATCATCGCTTGTTTGCTATATGAAATGATACTTGATTTTTTCACGAAATCATCGACATTTAATGGGCTCGAAAAACGCGCTGTTCCGTTCGTTGGAAGCACGTGGTTCGGTCCTGCAAAATAGTCGCCTACTGGTTCTGAACTGTAGTGTCCAAGGAAAATAGCTCCAGCATGTTTGATTTTCGGTAATACATCAAATGGTCGATCAACCGCTAATTCTAAATGTTCTGGCGCTAATCGGTTCACGACATCGACGCTTTCTTCGAGATCTTTTGTGACGTAAATTGCACCATATGTTTGAATGGAGGCACGAGCAATTGCTTCGCGTGGCAATTCGCTTAGTTGTACTTCCACTTCTTTTGCGACTTGTTCTGCAAGTGCTTGCGAGTGGGTGACGAAAATGCTGCACGCCCGCTCGTCATGTTCTGCTTGTGATAATAAGTCAGCCGCTACATACGTTGAATTTGCCGTTTCGTCTGCTAATACGACAATTTCACTTGGACCGGCTATCATATCAATATCGACTTTTCCAAACACTTCTCGTTTTGCTAGTGCGACGAAAATATTTCCTGGTCCAACGATTTTATCCACTGGTGCAATCGATTCTGTTCCGTACGCAAGTGCTGTAACTGCTTGTGCACCACCAACTTTATATATTTCTTTTATACCAATTTCATTTGCTGCTACTAATACTCCGCTTGGAAGCGTTCCGTCTTTTTGTACCGGTGATACCATCACAATCCGCTCTACCCCAGCCACAAGTGCAGGAATGGCGTTCATTAAAACAGAAGATGGGTACGCTGCTTTTCCACCTGGCACGTATACACCAACAGCATCAATTGGGGTAATTTTTTGGCCTAAAATCGTTCCATCTTCTTTTGTTGTAAACCATGATTTACGGGCTTGTTGTTCGTGGAACGAACGAATATTCGCTGTTGCTTCTTTAATGACCGTTAATTCATGTAACGATAATTTTTCATACGCTGCTTTAATTTCTTCATTTGTCACTGCTAAGGAAGATAATGCAACGCCATCAAATTTTTCGGTATAACGAATTAATGCATCATCGCCATTTGCTTTCACATCTTCCATAATCGAAACAACCGCTTCGTATTGTTCTTTCGTACCACTATCAAGGTCACGAACTAACGAAACATCTTCTGTCATTGGAACAATTTTCATCTTATTCATTCCCTTCTACGACTTTCGATAATCGTTCTACTAACATATCAATCGTTTTTGCTTTCATTCGGAAACTAACAGGGTTCACAATTAAACGACTGGTTACATCGACAATATGTTCATATTCTACGAGTCCATTTTCTTTTAACGTCCGTCCAGTGGATACGATGTCGACGATTCGGTCCGCTAGTCCAATTAATGGCGCTAATTCAATCGACCCGTTTAATTTAATAATTTCCACTTGCTCGCCTTTTGCACGGAAATAGCTAGAAGCAATCGATGGATATTTCGTGGCAATTTTCGGTGCCACACTAGACATTTCTTTATTTGGAAGTCCAGCAACGGCCATGTGGCACGGGCTAATTTTTAAATCTAACACTTCGTACACGTCGCGGTCTTCTTCAAGCATCGTATCTTTTCCAGCAATCCCAATATCAGCTACCCCGTATTCTACATACGTTGGTACATCTGTCGGTTTTGCTAAAATGAACCGCATGTTTTCATTGTCAATGTCGACGATGAGTTTTCTAGATTCGTCGAATTCTGGTGGTAAATCGTATCCTGCTTCCCGTAATAACACGACTGCTTCTTCAAAAATACGCCCTTTAGGCATCGCTACTGTTAAACATTCCTTCATCGACTATTCACACTCCCCGCTTTCCCGATACAATACGTCACTTGGTCATACCGTTCTGTTAAAGCATCGACATCTTCAATTCCTGAAAAGTTTTGTAAGACGGTATACACACCCGCTTCTCGCTTTTCTTTTGCTAATTGAATCGCTTCTTTTCTCCGTTCGTCGCTAAAAATAATACATTCCATTGCTTTTGTATTAGCAGTCACTTTTAACGATTCCATTAACCGATCTAAACGGATACCAAATCCGGTTGCTGCTGCTGGGCGATCAAATTTATGTAACAACTCATCGTAACGACCACCGCTAGCTAATGGGAATCCTAAATGGTCAGCAAATCCTTCAAACACAATGCCGGTATAGTAGCTCATGTGACTCACGAGATTAAAATCAATCGTCATATATTCGGTTACGTCGTAATCTTCTAATACTTCCCACACACGTTGTACTTCTTCTACCATCGCTTTTGTTTCCTTCGATTGCGCTAGCTGGTGTGCTTGTTCAATCGCTTCTTTTCCACCGCGTAAATCAAGCATCGCTAACAAACGTTTTTCATCAATCGATGATAAAGGAAGTTGTTTGACGTGGTTTCGAAAGCCGACGTAATTTTTTTCATATAAATAACGTTGCAAGACACTTGCCCGTTCTTTACTTCCTAAAATTTCTTGCAAATAAGCGGTAACAAAGCCAACATGGCCAACTGCTACACGAAATGTTTGTAAACCAGCTTTTTGCAACACACTTACCATTAACGCAATCACTTCTGCATCGGCACTTGCAGAAGCATCCCCGATACATTCGACCCCAACTTGTTCAAACTCTGCCGGGCGTCCACCTTCACGCTGTTGGGCACGGAATAAGTGTGAATCATACGCAAGCCGTAATGGATATGTCACATCTTTTAAACGGGATGCTGCGACCCGAGCAATTGGAGACGTCATATCTGGACGAAGGACTAACGTATTTCCTTGTTGGTCTAATAATTTAAATAATTGCTGGTCAAGCGTTGCAGAAGCAGAACCAACAGTGTCATAAAATTCAAGCGTTGGTGTTTCTAAAAATTGATAGCCCCAATGATAAATCTCCTCTTGTATGCGTTCCCGCACGTGTTTTTTTGCTTCATATAAGGAAGGAAGCGTATCTCTCATCCCAATCGGTTTTTCAAACATAAATGGTTTTGTCATGATTTTCACACTCCGTACTTTAGTTCGCTAATGTGCTAACAAGTTAAAGTTATTGTTGAATATTTTACACTCTTTTTGGCAGATAGTCAACGGGTATACTTAACATTACCCGAATTTATGAGATTTGAAATATTTTCAATGCATAGAAAAAAGATTTTTAAAATAGATAAAAGAAGGGTATGTTCTTTACTAAAGAGAAAAATGGCGAGAGGATGAACGGTTTCGATGGAAAAAGTCTTTTTTATTATGATTGCCCTTGGTCTTCCGCTTTCTGTTGCAGGGAGCTTTCTTCATTGGTCACCTGTGCTCATGTTTATCATTTACTGTTTAACGATTATTGCCCTAGCTTCTTATATGGGGCGGGCAACTGAAAGTTTAGCAATTGTTGTCGGTCCAAGGATTGGTGGGCTACTGAATGCAACGTTCGGAAATGCCGTAGAATTAATTATTTCTATTTTTGCGTTAAAAGCAGGGCTTATTTCGGTTGTACTTGCTTCATTAACAGGTTCTGTTATTGGGAACTTATTGCTCGTTGGCGGATTATCGTTTTTTATTGGTGGATTAAAATTTAAACGGCAAAAATTTGATATTCACGACGCGAGCCATAACGCCGGATTGTTAATTTTTGCAATTATCGTCGCGTTTGTTGTACCAGAGGTTTTTTCCCGTCATATGACAGAAGATAAAACGATGACGTTAAGTGTTAGTATTTCACTCGTGATGATTGTGCTTTATTTAGCGGCGCTTTTCTTTAAATTAGTGACGCACCGCGGGGTTTATAATACCGAAGATGCAACGCAACAAGAAGATGAGACACCGGAATGGGGCAAAAAACGTTCGATTTTCGTCTTATTACTTGCAACACTTGCCGTTGCGTTTGTCAGTGAGCAGCTCGTACATACATTTGGCTACGTTGGCGCAAAATTCGGTTGGAGCGAATTGTTTATCGGGATTATTATCGTGGCTATTGTTGGGAACGCAGCAGAACATGCTTCTGCGATTTTAATGGCGTACAAAAATAAAATGAACGTTGCGGTAGAAATTGCGATTGGTTCGACGCTACAAATTGCAATGTTCGTCGCGCCAGTGCTCGTATTAATTTCATTATTTCTCCCAACACAAATGCCGTTAGTGTTCACGTGGCCAGAGCTTGTTGCGATGATTGTGGCCGTCCTTATTACGATTATGATTACGATTGATGGCGATACGAACTGGTTTGAAGGAGCGACGTTACTTGCAAGCTATATTATTATCGGAATCGGATTTTATTTAATTTGAGACTCCCACGACCAAAGTCGCAAGCCGTGACGGGTGGGATTCTTAAATGATTTTACGTTCGCAGTCCATTTCTATTTTAAACAACCTTTAAAATGAGGGTGTCTCATCACTCTTCCATATCCAGTGCATATAGCAGATATGGCTACGCTACTATTACCATAGCGTACAGTTTTTTTCGTGTGTGGTGTTTTGGCTTCTTGTTCTTGGCGACACATATCGTTTTACCGATTGCATGTATTAGGCGATTGAACCTTATACGATATCCAATTTTTAAAGAACGAGATTGTTTTAGAGACTTTTACTTGTCTATAGGAATAGTGTATCATTTTAAATGTTTCTTATACAGAACATACTTTCGGTATTTTAGATATACATCGCATTTGACCTCTATCTAAAAACGGGCTAATGCCCTGCATGGACTTTCTCGTTCGGAAATTTTGTAAAACAAAAAGGCAAACATGTGATATTTTCAACATGTTTGCCTTTTCTTTTAAAATACAAGAGGAATCGCGAAGTTAATGCCATGGATGACCAGTCCAAGTAACACAAAAACATTCACTAGCGAAACAGCTCTTGATCGTTTCATATACGTAATAGCAGTTGTCACAAACCCGATAATGATCGTAAAAACAAAGGAATAAAAAGCACTTAGTAGACCACCGCCGATAAAACTTGCGATATAAATTAAGATGCTAATTACGAATAACAACTCAACGACTTGAATTAATTTAGAAGAATGACTCATTCTATTTCTCCCCGTTCTGTTTGTTTATATTCGCGGTGTTTGATTTGCATCGGATTCCCAAAAACAAAAGCGCCTTCAGGGACATCCTGATTCACAAGTGTTCCAGCAGAAATAACAGCACGATTGCCAATTTTAATGCCTGGTAAAATAATCGAATTGGCTCCAATCATCACTTCATCCCCAATTTCTACATCCCCAATTCGATACTCGTCAATTAAGTATTCATGAGCTAATACCGTCGTATTGTACCCAATAATTGAATTTTTGCCGATCTTTATTTTTTCAGGATATAAAATATCCATCATCACTAAAAAAGCAATGGCTGTTCGGTCTCCGATTTCTATTTTTAAAAAGAAACGGTACAGCCAGTTTTTTAACCGCATAAAAGGCGTGTAGCGAGCCACGATAATGACGAGTGTATTTTTAAATACTCGTAAAAATGGAACGGTTCGGTACACTTGCCAAAGAGAATTGGCCCCTTCTACTTTAACCTTTGTTGTTCGACGACGCAAGGACTATTCCTCCTTCAACTGCTTCGCAACCTCGATTAATTCAGGCATCTTGTCGATAATAAAATCTGGTTGTTGCTTTTGAATAAAGTCCCGACCTTTAATCGAGTACCCAACACCAATCGTTGTTACCCCGGCATTCTTTCCTGCTAAAATATCATATTGACTATCTCCGACCATAATTGCTCTTTCTGTCGATGAACCTAATTGACGTAGCGCCTTATACAAAGGTTCTGGATGTGGTTTCACGTTCTCTACATCATTATACGTCACGACTACATCAAAAAACTGATTTAATTTTGTCAAATTCAAACCTTGTTCTACGGTTGGACGCATTTTCGTTGTCACAACGGCCAACTGATAGCCTTCCGCTTTTAAATGTTCGACTGTTTCAAATACACCTTCATATTCCATGACTAATGTATCATGGTTTTCTGTATTATGTTTGCGATACATTTGCACCATTTCTTCATACCGTTCACTGTCGACTGATTTAAAGCTATCAATCAATGGTGGTCCGATAAACGGAATCACATCTTCGCGTTTATATTGATTCGGAAAATAATGATGTAACGTATATAGAAAAGAAGAAATGATTAATTCGTTCGTATTAATGAGCGTTCCATCTAGATCAAACAAAATAGTATCTTTTTTCATGTCCCAACCGCTCCCTATTTATTATGATTATGCATCTTCGTATCGTTTATTCGCGAAACCTTTTTTATTTCGATATATCCAAAGGAAAACCGCTATTGCTATTAAACCGAATGAAATCACTTGCGCCATCCGCAACGATTCCGTCAACATTAAACTATCCGTCCGTAATCCTTCGATAAAGAAACGACCGATGGAGTACCAAATGACGTAAGATAAAAACAATTGACCACGGCGAAGATTTCCTTTACGTAAAGCGAGTAAAAGGAAAAATCCAAGTACATTCCAAACCGATTCATATAAAAAAGTAGGATGATAATATGCGCCATTGATATACATTTGGTTCACAATAAATGTTGGTAAGTGAAGGTTTTCTAGAAAAGCACGGGTCACTTCTCCGCCGTGCGCTTCTTGGTTCATAAAGTTTCCCCAACGTCCGATGGCTTGCGCTAAAATAAGACTTGGCGCTGCGATATCAGCTATTTTCCAAAAAGATAACTGTCGTTTTTTCGCAAAAATAATTGCTGTAATCACCGCACCGATTAATGCTCCATGAATCGCAATCCCACCGTGCCAAACTTTGATAATCTCTCCGGGATTTCCTTTGTAATAATCCCACTCAAACGCCACATAATAAATGCGGGCACAAATAATCGCCACAGGAATCGCATATAGTAACAAATCGACAAAGACGTCTTTTCCTAAGTTTTGTCGTTTTCCTTCCCGTACCGCAAGTGATAATGCAATAAGTACCGCTGCCCCAATAATAATGCCATACCAATAAACCGTAAATGGACCAACTGCGATGGCTACTCGGTCAAGCGGCTGAATCGCTTCATTCATCGAATCATCCCCCCTTTAATCATCTAAATCATAATCGTCAATCGCATTGGATAGTTTTTCACTAAATTGCTCGGCTGCGTTAATCCCCATTCGTTTTAAGCGAAAATTCATCGCAGCCACTTCCACGATAACCGCTAAGTTTCGCCCCGGTCGAACTGGAATTGTTAATTTTAATAAATCCACATCAATAATACGCATCGTTTCTTCATCTAGACCAACCCGGTCATATACTTTATTCGGATCCCACGTTTCTAAATGAATGACAAGCGAAATCTTTTTATACGAACGAACCGCCCCTGCCCCAAACAGGGTCATGACGTTAATAATTCCTAACCCGCGAATTTCTAATAAGTGTTGAATCAATTCTGGTGGTGTTCCGAATAAGCGATCATCTTCTTGACGAATTTCGACACAATCATCGGCAACTAAACGATGCCCTCGTTTCACAAGTTCAAGTGCCGTTTCACTTTTCCCGACTCCACTTTGTCCAGTAATTAAAACACCAATTCCGTAAATATCTACTAACACACCATGAATAGCAGTCGTAGGGGCTAATTGGCTTTCTAAATAATTCGTTAAATGACTGCTTAACCGTGTTGTTTTCATCGCAGAACGTATTAACGGCGTTCCTGTATACCGACTCGCTTCCACAAATTCTTCTGGAATATCGAGATTACGACAAACGATAAAACCAGGCGTAATATCCGTACATAATTTTAAGGCGCGTTCACTGCGCTGTTCTTTTGACAATTCATTAAAAAAGCTTAGCTCTGTTTTTCCAAGTAACTGCATTCGGTCAGACGGATAATAATTAAAATACCCGGCCATTTCAATACCTGGACGAGAAAGATCAGACGTCACGATTGGACGATTAATCCCTTCTTCGCCACAAATTAATTCTAATTGAAATTTATTAATGACATCGCTCGTGCGAACTTTTACCATTCTATCATCACAACCTTGCTTAGACTATAGACATTATTTTACCATGATTCGAAAGGAGAATGAACTTACTTATTTTTTCGCAAAAAAAAATAGAGACAAGTGTCTCTATCATTTATCTCATTTTCTTTTCATAGTATGGGTCTAAGATTAAATTTTGAATTAAAATATTCCATAAAGATAGTGCAATCGCCATAAAGAAGATAATCGTAAATCCGTCAATGTTGAAAGCATTTCCCATAATAAAATCTGCAAATTGCAACATGACCGCATTAATCACTAATAAAAATAAACCGAGTGTTAAAAACGTTAAAGGTAACGTTAAAATAACTAAAATTGGTCGTAAGAAAATATTTAAAATGGAAATAATAATGGCTGCTAAAAGTGCGGCTCCAAAACTACTAACATGGATAACGTTTGGGAACAAATACGCCATTACCATGAAAAATATCGCGTTTAACACAAGTTGTAACACGTACATCATTAAACTTCCCTACTTTCTTAATCATTGTGCTTCACAAAAATAGATCCTGCCTTTGATTCTGCTTCTAATGTAATAGCGGTTAAATGCTCGCGATTCGTTTGGAATTTCATTTCTTTTTGTAGTTTTTCTCGTTGTTCTGTTAACACTTCAAACGCCTCTAAGTCACATGTAAAGCCACCAAAATTTGTTTCTAGTTCCCCGTTCACTTTTATCCCGCGCGGCACCAAACATTCGATATTACCAGTAGCCGATTTGAGACTTACTTTGCTTTCAAGCGGTTTAGTAACGGTAACGATAATGCCGGAAGTAACGGATTCTGCTTCTACCGATTCAAATGCTCCTTGCACGTCAATTTTTCCGTTCACCGTTTCTAACTCGCATTTTTTTCCTTCTGATTGGATTATTTCAATTTTTCCGTTAGCCGTTTCCATGTTACAATCATCCGCTATTATGTTGTTTAGATACACATTTCCATTCGCCGTTTTCCCAACTATTTTTCCAAAGGATAGTTCTTCTATACGAATAGAACCATTAAACAAACGTAATCGTGCCACATCATACGTATGTTTTGGAACATAGACGACCGTATCAAGCTTTAACCATTTATAATTAGAACCAACTCGAAGCACACGATCTTTTACATCGGCACGGACTTCGTCTAAAAATATTTTCCGTGCTTCTTCTAGATCTTTTTGTTTATACACTTTCACTTTACATTCTATACGAACTTCGTCTTGATGGTGTGGGGCAATGTTGACACTTCCGTTAAATAAATCAATATTCATCCCCATTACATCCGCTGCTGGAAACGAAAAAATATGTGTAAAGTCCACGCTACTCGTAAAATTAAAATCCATTTTAGATAGTTTATTCAACGCATTTTGAATAAAACCGGATACTTTCCCAACCGTTGATTGCTCATGATACACTTTTTTCTCTTCTTCATCAAATAACACACGTGTCGATAACGATTGTTCCATCGTTTCTTCTTTGGTATTTTCTATTTTCTCTGCATCATTCATCGCTTCTAACAATTTTAACGCTTCATCTGTCGTAATGACACCTGATTCTAACATGCGTAAAATTTCTTTTTTTTGCTTTTCCATCTGTACCTCCACCTTTACCATTCTTTTTGGAAAATAACGAGCACACCTTTAATAATATTGTACACATATAATGAAAGGTTAATAAGTAACCCTAATCCAATTGCTGTTAAAAAGATAAATCCAAACGCTTCTCCCGTATCTCCAGCAATGAGCGTTCCAAGGCCGGACACAAAAATGAAAATAACGGCAATAACCCAAAACAAAAACGGGACAATTTGTGTAATCATAGCCGTTTTTGCATGTTTTTTTACTTTTTCATCCATGCTCACGAAAAAAATAATCAGCGGAAAAAGAACAGGAACAAAAATAATCCCAAAATAACCAATCGCCGCTAAAATACGATTTTCATTCATCTAACATCCACCCTCTTTTTGTTGTTACTACTTATTACGAAACAAGAAGTGAAAACGTTTCAGTAATATTGATATTCCCGATTACCGATTGTTTAATCAAAAATTATGGAAACAAGGGAATGGCTTGGAGTGTATGATATGCTTTTTTATAAAGTAGTTTTAGTGAAAAGAGGCGTTGCAACATGACTTTTCCGACAGGAAACGCAAAGATTTTTATTGATGACGAAACGGTGACGAAGTTTTTTAATACGCGGCAATATCAAGATCCTTTTTACCGAGTAACCTATGATTATAATCCATTACTAGATTTACAAGGGATTCCTTCTGTTCCGAAATTGTATGAGTATAAACGAAATGTATTTGTTATCATGGAGCGTTGTGGCGGAACACTGTGGAGTAATTTATCAGCAGAAGAAGAGCAAACGGTAAAAGAATGGCTGCTTCTAGCCCTACATGAACATTATTGTGCTTGTATTTATCAGGGATGGGTTCCACAAGATGTCCAAAAAGAACATGTCTTTTTGAATCTTGAAAAACATACGATTAAAATAATTGATTATGGAAGGTATTTGTCATCTATTGATCCAAATTATAAAATGATGGATTACTCATTGGAAGAATGGTTGGAGTTTTCCAAAAATAAAATTCGACACTTTTTTGAATAATTTTTTTACGTTATCTATAATAGATCATCTCAAAAAGAACATTATTAGCTTCACATGTTTTACTCAGTAAAGTCAAAAAGTAGAGAATAGGATGGGATCAGATGACTCCAAAAGTATGGCTAATATATTTAGGACCACTTTTGGCATTTATTGCAACTTCCGCCACAGGTATTTTACCAAAAAAAGTGACCATTTTCGTAAAGACAGGACTCACTTACGGTGAACTTTTTATTCTTTTGTATATTACTATTTTATTAATAGGAATGATTACAGATAAATTAAATACTGAAATTAAGAATAAGGACCAACTTATAGCACACTATGAAGAAGATATAAAGAATAAAACAGCAGGACTGTTAGATCATTATAAAAGGCTAAACCGTTTTCAATTAAAGGAAGTAATGCATGATGTCATGAGGGCATTTACTGAAAAGCATGCCTATGTCATCTCGACTCAGTTATATAAGTACAACATACAACATACTATTGTACAAAAAACAGAAACAACGATAATAAAAGTTAATTATGTTCAAGGATTTATTGATGAACGTGAAGAACAAAATAGCATGCTTCAAACATACTATTATATTCCTACCTCTTTGTTTTTTAATTATTATGACGCTTTATTTTATTTAGCTAAAGATAAAATGCCCATGTTTGAATTTATCATTCAATTAGTTGATACACTAAACGATGAAGTGACATATAAGGAACAAGTTTCTGATCTCCATGCTATAAAATTTTCCTTTATTATTTTAGGCTTAGAAGCATTGGGGTTAGAAGAAAATAATAAAATTTTACAAAATCATGAAGTAGAAGCTATCATCAGAAAAAGAATGAAAACTGGGATAATGCGAGGAATTTTAAACAAAGCAGAATTTTTCACCTTTAATTATATTCCTACAAAATTTGGGGATATTAGTGATAAAGATGGGAGAATATATCTTACTCAAAAAATAAAGGTAAGAGGAGAATCGCATATTTTTTTAATTACCATTAGCAAGTTTATCCATGAAACAGATGAACCAGCGTTAAATATTAAAGGGATCGGAGAAGAGTTTAGACAATTGCTTATTGATAGTATACCCGGGAGTGAGTATAATTAAGATGTAGAAAGAGGGGATTTTTATGGCTAAAAATATAGGTATAACAAAACCCAATCAAGAACAAATGAAGGAAATTATCAAGGCTTTTCAAAATAAAGGAATTGAAGTGAAGGTGAAAGAAGGTTATGGAGAACCTTCAAATCCACATTGGTCAGCTAGTATTGGTAAAAGCTATCATAAAGAACTTATTATAAAATAAAGGAACCGGAGAAAATCAAATTTGATTTTCTCCGGTTTTTCTTTAAAGAAACTTATAAGCGATACGTATAAGTTATAGTTTTCCATAGGGAAATCATTTTTATGAAAACTACAAGAAAAAGCTGCCTATTTTTTTCTCAATAGACAGCTAGTAGATTTACTTTTCTATTTGCGCAATTTTTTCTTCCATCCGTTTTTTATCTCGTTCTAAAATAGGTGCTAAATATTTTCCAGTAAACGAACCTTCTACCGTTGCGACTTCTTCTGGTGTTCCGGTTGCGATGATTTGTCCACCTTTGACACCGCCTTCTGGTCCAAGGTCGATCATGTAATCGACTGTTTTAATGACATCCAAATTATGTTCAATGACTAACACAGTGTCGCCTTGTTCGACGAGTCGTTCGAGAACTTTTAATAACCGAGCAATGTCATCTACGTGAAGACCAGTCGTTGGTTCATCTAAAATGTACAGTGTTTTTCCGTTCGAGCGGCGGTGTAATTCGCTGGCCAGTTTCACACGTTGCGCTTCCCCGCCCGATAATGTCGTTGCTGGTTGGCCGAGTTTAATATACCCAAGCCCGACGTCATAAATTGTTTGTAGTTTTCGTTTTATTTTTGGGATGTTTTCGAAAAATACGAGCGCTTCTTCGACGGTCATTTCGAGCACTTCGGAAATATTTTTTCCTTTATACGTCACGTCAAGCGTTTCCCGGTTGTATCGTTTTCCGTGACACACTTCACACGGAACATAAACGTCCGGTAAAAAGTGCATTTCGATTTTAATAATTCCGTCCCCGCGACACGCTTCGCAACGTCCACCTTTGACGTTAAAACTAAAGCGGCCTTTTTTATACCCACGCATTTTTGCTTCGTTCGTTTGCGCAAACACGTCGCGAATGTCATCAAATACACCTGTATATGTTGCTGGGTTCGAGCGCGGTGTACGACCAATTGGGGATTGGTCAATATCAATTACTTTTTCTAACTGTTCTATCCCTTTGATTTCTTTATATTGTCCTGGGCGTTCTTTCGCACGATGTAATGTTTGTGCTAATGTTTTATATAAAATTTCGTTAATGAGCGTACTTTTTCCAGAACCAGAGACACCTGTTACCCCGATAAATAATCCGAGTGGAATTTTTACTTTGACATTTTTTAAATTATTTTGTTTCGCCCCGATAATTTCGATAAAACGTCCGTCTGGTTGTTTTCGTTCTGTCGGAAGGGGGATAAATTTTTTCCCAGATAAATAGCTTCCCGTTAACGAAGCATCGTTTGCCATTAATTCTTTCGGTGTCCCTTGTGCTGTCACAAGTCCACCATGCGCCCCTGCTCCCGGTCCGATGTCGATGATGTAATCGGCTGCTAGCATCGTATCTTCATCATGTTCGACAACAATTAACGTATTGCCAAGATCGCGCATTTCTTTTAACGTGTCGATCAGTCGATCGTTATCTCGTTGATGTAGTCCAATCGAAGGTTCGTCTAACACATACAACACACCCATTAATTTCGAGCCAATTTGGGTCGCTAATCGAATCCGTTGCGCTTCTCCACCTGACAGCGTCCCAGCAGAACGGCTTAACGTTAAATATTCTAATCCAACATTTTTTAAAAACGTTAATCGATCGATAATTTCTCGTAAAATTAATCGCGCAATTATCGTTTCTTTTTCGGTTAATTGTAAGGTATTAAAGAAAGTAAGTGCATCTTCAATCGAAAAATCATTCACTTCTCCGATATGTTTGCCACCTATAAAAACAGCTAAACTTTCTTTTTTCAACCGATGCCCTTTACACGTTGGACATTTTTTTTGCGCCATGTATTGTTCCATTTGTTCGCGCACATAATCAGAACTTGTTTCATGAAAACGACGTTCAATATTGGCAATAACTCCTTCAAAATGAATATAATTTTCGCGAATTTGCCCAAAATCGTTTTCATAACGAAAATAAACTTTATCCGTGCCACTACCGTATAAAATTTTATCCATTTTTTCTTTCGGAATATCTTTCACCGGCACGTCCATCGGAATGTTGTAATGGTCACAAACCGACGCTAACAGCTGGGGATAATATTGAGAACTAGTCGGCGCCCAAGCTGCAAGCGCATCTTCTTCTAACGCTTTCTCCCAATCTGGAATGACTAAATCTAAATCAACCTCTAACTTCACCCCAAGACCATCACAAGAAGGACAAGCACCAAATGGACTATTAAAGGAAAACATCCGCGGTTCTAATTCCCCAACGGTAAATCCACAATGTGGACAAGCATGGTGTTCACTAAATAACATCTCTTCTCCACCGATAACATCTATTAACACTTGTCCTTCCGCTAATTCCAGTGCTGTTTCGATAGAATCGGCTAACCGTGATTCGATTCCCTCTTTTACGACAATCCGGTCAATGACGACTTCAATCGAATGCTTTTTGTTTTTCTCCAGTTCGATTTCTTCCGATAGTTCTCGCATTTCTCCGTCCACCCGGACACGAACGTAGCCCGCTTTTTTCATTTCATCCAGCACTTTTACGTGCATTCCTTTTCTCCCTTTTACGACCGGAGCTAAAATTTGCAGTTTCGTCCGTTCCGGAAATTCTAAAATACGGTCCACCATTTGTTCAATCGTTTGCGAATGTATTTCGTTGCCGTGCTCTGGACAAACAACTCGTCCAATGCGCGCATATAAAAGTCGCAAATAGTCGGCAATTTCCGTTACTGTTCCGACGGTCGAACGTGGATTTCGACTCGTTGTTTTTTGGTCAATCGAAATCGCTGGCGACAATCCTTCAATCGCATCGACATCTGGTTTATCCATTTGTCCTAAAAATTGACGAGCGTATGCAGACAACGACTCCACATAACGCCGTTGCCCTTCTGCATAAATCGTATCAAAAGCTAAGGACGATTTCCCCGAACCTGACAATCCTGTTAACACGACTAATTCATTGCGTGGAATTTGTACATCGATATTTTTTAGGTTATTTTCACGTGCACCTTTTACATGAATGTATTCCTTCGTCATCCGTTTCACCTATCCTCATTTCGGTAAATTAACTCTACTCTTTATTGTAAAGGAATCGTTCTAAAATCACTATTCATATGAAAAGCGAATATACGTTCCATTATACCAAATAAAAGTAGCTTTAAACAAGAAAAGCCATGATGCATCGTTCCATCATGACTGTTCCTCTTTTAATTTTAATAAAACATCCCGCAATTGCGCTGCCTTTTCAAAGTTTAAATCTGCCGCAGCTTGATGCATGTCGCGTTCGATTTCTTCGATCATCGCTTCTCGTTGTTCTTTCGTCATCGGTTGACTTGCTACTTCTTCTAACGTACCTTCTTCTTCCGCTTCGTACGTCGCCCGAATGACGTCATGAATTTCTTTTTGAATCGTTGTCGGCGTAATGCCGTGCTTTTCGTTATACGCTTCTTGGATGGCGCGACGACGGTTCGTTTCTGTCATCGCAATTTCCATCGAATTCGTCACTTTATCGGCATACATAATCACGCGACCGTTCGCATTCCGAGCAGCCCGACCGATTATCTGGATTAATGAACGTTCCGAACGTAAAAAACCTTCCTTATCCGCATCTAAAATCGCCACAAGCGACACTTCTGGAATATCGAGCCCTTCTCGCAATAAGTTAATGCCTACTAACACGTCATATTTGCCGAGACGTAAATCACGAATAATTTCAATCCGCTCTAACGTTTTTACTTCCGAATGCAAATATTGCACTTTAATATCAAGCTCTTTTAAGTAATCCGTTAAATCTTCCGACATTTTTTTCGTTAACGTTGTCACTAACACACGCTCTTGTTTGTCAATTCGATCGCGGATTTCATCGATTAAATTATCAATTTGTCCGTCAATTGGACGCACGTCAATAATCGGATCTAATAGACCAGTCGGACGAATAATTTGTTCCACCATCTTCGGCGTATGTTCGATTTCATACGGACCTGGCGTCGCCGAAACGTACACAATTTGATGAATATGGTCTTCAAATTCTTCAAACTTTAACGGCCGGTTATCAAGCGCCGATGGCAAACGGAACCCATGGTCGACAAGCACCCCTTTACGCGCCTGGTCCCCGTTATACATCCCGCGAATTTGCGGCAATGTAACGTGCGACTCGTCAATGACAATTAAAAAGTCTTCTGGAAAATAATCAAGCAACGTATAAGGTGTCGCACCTGCTGGACGAAGCGTTAAATGACG
Organism: Massilibacterium senegalense; assembly: GCF_001375675.1. Lineage (NCBI taxonomy): Bacteria > Bacillati > Bacillota > Bacilli > Caryophanales > Bacillaceae > Massilibacterium > Massilibacterium senegalense. The sequence continues at coordinate 1,709,799 of NZ_LN831786.1, forward strand.
CGAATAGTTTTCAATCCCAGAACAAAAACCAACTTCCCGCATCATCTCTAAATCATAACGCGTCCGTTGTTCTAACCGTTGTGCTTCTAACAATTGATTATTCTCACGCAACACCGCAAGCCGTTCTTCCAATTCCTTTTCAATATTTTCAATCGCAATTTTCATCTTTTCTTCCCGCGTAACGAAGTGAGAAGCTGGGAAAATAGCGACATGCTTTAACTCTCCTAAAATCTCTCCCGTTAACGCATTCACTTCCGTAATCCGATCAATCTCGTCTCCAAAAAACTCAACACGAATACATAAATCATCGCGTGACGCTTGGAAAATCTCAACAACATCCCCGCGAACACGGAACGTCCCACGTCTAAAATCAATATCATTTCGTTCATATTGAATGTCCACTAAATCACGAAGCAATGCATCCCGCTCTTTTTCCATCCCAACACGCAGCGACACAACCAATTCCCGATACTCTTCCGGTGAACCTAACCCGTAAATACACGACACACTCGCAATAATAATGACATCATCCCGCTCAAACAACGAACTAGTCGCCGAGTGACGCAACTTATCAATCTCATCATTAATACTCGCATCTTTTTCAATATATGTATCCGTTTGTGGCACATACGCCTCCGGTTGATAGTAATCGTAATAACTGACAAAATATTCAACCGCATTGTTCGGGAAAAATTCTTTAAATTCATTGTATAATTGCCCAGCAAGCGTTTTATTATGGGCAATAACAAGCGTTGGCTTATTGACTTGTTGAATGACATTAGAAATGGTGAATGTTTTCCCCGTCCCCGTTGCCCCGAGCAATGTTTGATGCTTTTTCCCTGCATGAATCCCTTCCACGAGTTCTTTAATCGCAGACGGCTGATCGCCTTGTGGACTGTATTTCGATTGCAGTTGAAAAGGGTAATGTTCCATGGAATAAACTCCTTTCACGTACTGGTTGAAGTATGTTTATTATAGCATAGCGTTGGAAGAGAAAGCGATGGATAAGAACGTGTGTTTTTCTTTTTATCAAAAAAAGAGGCTGGGACATAACTAGCTTCAAACAATGCAAAAAGTGAAATTGAGTGAGCTCAATTTCACTTTTTGCTATTTTTTTATATGAATCTTTATATCTTTTAGTTAATGGCCGTGAATTTCCGCATATTCACGGCCATTAATGCAAGACCCATTTCATTTTCAACCTTCGATTTTCCTCGGACAGAAAATCGAGTGAAACGCAAATTAGCCTTCAATAATCCAAAAACTGGTTCGACGTCAATCTTACGTTGACGATAAATAGCCCCTGTTTTTTCTTCTGAAAGCTTCGCTCTCACATATTCTTTTTGCTGTTCCCATTTTTCATTCACCATTAATTTTCGGTTATTTCCTTCTTTTGCTTTTGTACAAGATGAACGAAGTGGGCAACTGGAACAATCTTCACACTCATAAACTTTAAACTCACGCTTGAAACCTAATGGATTTGTTCGCACAGAACGGTATTTAAATACAAGTTTTTGTTGGTTTGGACAAGTATACACGTCCATTTCTTCATCATAATCCCAGTTAGCTGTATGGAACTTGTTTTGTTTGTACTTTTTCTTCTTTTCTTTTA
>NZ_LN831786.1:2011850-2134350 GCF_001375675.1 Massilibacterium senegalense
ATATAGATTTTTTTCGAAAGATAATCTGCTCTTCTTTTTTCATTTACCCTACGATAATGATTATCAAACCTATACTTTTCATTCCATACTCAGTTGCATCGAATTGTAGAAAAACCAAAGTACGTCCCACCTATAGCATAAAATCCTTTCAATTCCTTTATAAGCCTAATGTAACGAACATTTACATTTTTTCATTCCTAGATTACAATGCACATATACATAATTACCTATTAGCGGACCATTTGGAGAAAAAAACTGGCCAAAAGTTGTATGACTCTCTTTTGTTACTCGCTGTCTATGGACTCATATTTATAAGGAGAAAAAAGATGCTAAAAAAAATGTTATATTATTCATTTCTATTTGTGATGATGTTATTTTTCTTTATGACTATTGTTGTCGTTGGTAGTTTAACGAATATCTTTTCGCACAATAGTAGTGATTACAGTCTCGGTTTCTTTCCTTTTGATATTTTTCATTTTGTTTTAACGACGGTTGCTTTAGGTAGTACAGTTGCTACTATTGGTTGCTACGTTCGTTATCGCCGTGAACACAATCTAATACTACGAAAACAAAAACAAACAGAAGCCTTGGCTTTTACGACATTTAGTCATTTCATTTCTATGTGTACCATTTTTTTTATTACAGCACAGTTATTTGCTATGAATGATTGGGAAGCATTTACACAATTGCTCTCGTATATAATCATGCTTAACTTTGTTTTATTGCTTTTAAATATTGTACTTACGATGGCGATTCAAAGGGAAAAAGAGGACACTGCTTTTTATCAAGCGTCTTATAAAGTAAATCATCGATTACATCAAATTTTTTTCACATTACTTATCCTTGCGCTTTTATATAACCTTTTATTCAGTTTTACTTTATTCGTGTTTTTATTGCTCTTAGTTATCTTTCTCCTATCGAGCGTTATTTATTTATTAGAAATTACAAAATAAAAAAGCTGTAAAGGGACGGAAAACGGTCTATCCGAAGACAACCGTTTTCTACCTCTTTGCAGCTTTTTTAGTTATTTTTATTCCAAACAATTAATTTTAATTCCGTCATTTCTTCTACAGCATAGGCAATTCCTTCTCGGCCTACTCCACTTTCTTTTACCCCGCCGTATGGCATTTGGTCGACGCGAAACGTTGGTGTATCGTTAATCATCACGCCACCTACGTGGAGTTTTTCCGTTGCTTCTAATGCTGTATACACATTTTCAGTATAAATGCCCGCTTGCAATCCATATCGTGAATCATTCACGGATGCAAACGCTTCTTCCATCGATGACACTTTTTGAATCGTCACGATTGGCGCAAATACTTCTTGGCACGATACTTTCATTGCTTTTGTCGCATCTACAATAACAGTAGGTTCTAGCACATTTCCTTGCGCGCTTCCACCTGTGATCACGTGTGCGCCCGCTTGTTTTGCTTCTTTCATCCAACTCAACGTCCGTTCGACATCTTTTTTCGTAATAAGTGCGGAAACATCTGTCTGTTCCTCTAACGGATCGCCAAGTTTTAATGTTTTTGTTTGTGCGACAAATTTTTCAACAAATGTATCATAGATTGCTTCATGCACGTATATGCGCTGTACCGAAATACATACTTGTCCTTGGTTTGAAAAGGCACTCGTGACACAACGAGGAATAATCCGGTCTACATCGACATCTCGGTCAATAATCACCGCGGAATTAGAACCTAGCTCCAACGTCACTCGCTTTAACCCTGCCTTATTCCGAATACCAATCCCCACTTCCGGACTTCCCGTAAACGTCACCATCTGTACTCGCGGATCCGTTACGATTTGTTCTCCAACCGTACGACCGCTTCCTGTTACGATGTTTAACGCCCCTTTTGGCAATCCGATTTCTTCTAATAATTCAGCAATAAAAAAAGAAGATAGTGGAGTTTGTGATGCTGGTTTTAGCACAATCGTATTTCCCGCTGCAATGGCAGGACCTACTTTATGGGCGACAAGATTCATCGGAAAATTAAATGGTGTAATCGCGCCAATGACACCAATTGGTTTTCGAACCGTATAAGCGATCCGTCCTGTTCCACTCGCTGATGCATCGAGTGGAATTGTTTCGCCGTGGATGCGCTTTGCTTCTTCCGCCGCAAAGCGATATGTTTCAATTGTTCTCGCTACTTCTCCTTTTGCCGTTGCGAATGGTTTTGCCGCTTCTAACGCAATAATACGCGCTGCTTCGTCTTTTCGTTCTGCTAACTTTTCGGCTAACTGATACAAAATGTCAGCACGTTGATAGGCAGGCATTTCTGCCATTACACGCGTCGCTGCATCTGCCGCTTGAATTGCCTGGTCTACTTCTTCTGTAGTTGCTTTTGGAATATCCGCAATGTGCGCTTCTGAATACGGAGAATATAACGGCATATATGTAGATGCTTCGACCCATTCTCCGTTTATATATAATTGTTTTTTCATTTTTCTACCTCCTCTAAAGCTCGGTGTAAGTCGGCAATATAACGCGGTGTCGTACCACAACATCCACCGACAACCTTTACAGAAAACCGTTTTTGAATCGCGATAACACGGTCGATTAACGCCTGCATATCCATCGTGTAACAACCGCACGCATCTGGTAAACCTGCATTTGGAACTAATACGAGTGGTTTATTAGGCAGTTTTTCTAATGCCTGCTCCATCTTGTCCAATCCTTCCCCGCATGTAAAACCAATCATCTCGGTTTGAAGCAACGCATCTACTTTTTCAAAAAACGTTTCAATCGCCATTCCTTCCACCATCGTCGGATTTTCATAAATCGGAACGGTGAACATAACGGGGATGCGTGTCCCCATTTTAGCAAACGCTTGTTGTATTAATGTGGCCAATGCTTCAACGGTTGGTAAATGGTACGCACATTCTACGATAAGTAAATCTGGTTTTTCCGACAATAATGCATCTACTTGTCGGCGATAAATGTCCGCTACATCAGCAAGCGTTTTATCGTGTAAATTTTTTTCTGCAAATGGCAAAGGACCAATATTTGCTCCAACAAACGCTCGTTTTCCGGTCCGTTTTTCATATTCGATCACCGCTTCACGCGCCAATTGAACCCCCTTTTTATTTTGCTCGACTAACTCCGCTTCTTTTCCGTAATACGATTGCATCATTTCGTTTGCAGTAAACGTATTGGTTGTCATAATGTCTGCGCCTGCTTCTAAGTAATCCAAATGAATTTGCTTCACAACCGCCGGATTGGAAAGATTAATAGAAGCTGCCGAAAAAGGAGTACGACTTTTTATTCCTAGTCTCCGTATTAATTCCGTACCCATTCCTCCATCTAACAAAAGCGTGCGTTTTTGCAATTCCTCCAACAACTCCAACACTCCTATCCTTTATTTCTTATACTTCCCGTATCCATACATAAGCAAGATAAATACAACGAGGAACACTACTAATCCAATGACCATTCCAACCCACCTCCAGATAATTGATGCTTATTTTCCATCATACCGACAAACTTATTTTTCTACCACCTAAAAATAAAGAGGCTGGGACATAACTAGCTTCAAACAATGCAAAAAGTGAAATTGAGCTCACTCAATTTCACTTTTTGCTATTTTTTTATATGAATCTTTATATCTTTTAGTTAATGGCCGTGAATTTCCGCATATTCACGGCCATTAATGCAAGACCCATTTCATTTTCAACCTTCGATTTTCCTCGGACAGAAAATCGAGTGAAACGCAAATTAGCCTTCAAGAATCCAAAAACTGGTTCGACGTCAATCTTACGTTGACGATAAATAGCCCCTGTTTTTTCTTCTGAAAGCTTCGCTCTCACATATTCTTTTTGCTGTTCCCATTTTTCATTCACCATTAATTTTCGGTTATTTCCTTCTTTTGCTTTTGTACAAGATGAACGAAGTGGGCAACTGGAACAATCTTCACACTCATAAACTTTAAACTCACGCTTGAAACCTAATGGATTTGTTCGCACAGAACGGTATTTAAATACAAGTTTTTGTTGGTTTGGACAAGTATACACGTCCATTTCTTCATCATAATCCCAGTTAGCTGTATGGAACTTGTTTTGTTTGTACTTTTTCTTCTTTTCTTTTANACACTGGCGAATTAATTCTTTTACTTCAGGATAAACACGAAAACGGTTGATGGTGCGATAGCTTGGTTCATAACCTTGAGCTAGCCACATCATACGAAGACTGTCTTTTAAAAGTGCTTCTATTTTACGCCCTGAAAAAACAGATTGCGTATAGGCACATAAGATAATTTTCAACATCATGCGTGGATGATAAGCAGGACAACCCGTATTTCGAAGAAATGGTTCGATCGCTTCTTCCGGAATACTTTCAATTAAATGATGGATGTGGAAGGCAATATCATTATTTTGAAGTTTTACTTCTACATTTAAAGGCAAAATTAATTGATTCATGTTATAATCTTTAAACATAAGGACACTTCTTTCTGTTTGAATTTTGTCTGGTAACTTAATTTTATCAGAAAGTGTCCTTTTTTTGATAAAAAAAAATAAAGCCAGTGAAATTTTTACTTAACGTAAAATTTCACTGGCTTTTTCAGTTCAGAGGAGGGTTTTGTCCCAGCCTCCCTTCTTATTCCCCTAACATTAATTTTGTTAATGTTAATGGTTCGATATATTCTCCGTCTTTGTACGCGCGCATGTTACCGCCGGAAATTTCGTCAATTAAAATGATTTGGTTATCTTTATCACGACCAAATTCAAATTTGATATCGTACAATTCGATTCCTTTTTTCGCTAATTCTTCTTTTACTACGTTCGCGATTTTTTGTGTTAACTCTTTTAACACTTTGTATTCTTCTTTTGTTAACACACCTAACATATCAAGGGCATCTTCTGTAATAGGTGGGTCTTGACGATCATCATCTTTTAAAGTGACTTCAACAAATGCATCTAAAGGTTGTCCTTCTGCTGCATATTTGCCATAACGACGTAAGAAACTACCAACCGCACGGAAACGACAAATCACTTCAAGTCCTTGACCGAAAACAGTGGCAGGTTTAACAGTCATCGTTGTTTCTTCGATATTTGCATCCACATAGTGCGTTGGGATATCTTTTTCTTTTAACATTTCAAAGAAATATTTTGTTAAACGTAATCCTGCATTTCCAGCACCTTCAAGTGTTAATCCAACTGTATTCGCACCGGGATCAAACACACCATTTTCACCTGTAACATCGTCTTTAAACTTTAATAAGTAGTTGCCGTCTTCTAAAGCATAAACATCTTTTGTTTTACCTGTGTACACGAGTTTCATGTTCGATCGTCCCCTTTTCCTAGTAAAATAACCTACCCTCTTATTATGAACTATTTTCACTAAAAAATTAACAAAAATTTTTTAAGTAAGCGTTTTTATCGAAAAATTTATGCTAATTCCGAATATTAACATGGTAATGAACGATTATTTTACAGATATTATGATTTCTCTCCTTTTATCCCTACCTTTTCTTTTCCCTATTCTTGTTAAAAAAATGCTTTTTTGTTGTAGCTTTTCTCTCTTTCTTTTTTAGAAAGCATATAATTTTACTAGGAATACTACACTTTAATTTGTTATACTGTATGTACACAGGTAGCATGTATCTATTCAGAGAGGTGATCAAAATGAAAGTTGTGCATAATATGGCGGAATTAATTGGGGATACACCGTTAGTGAAAATACGAACGCTCGCAGAACCGTCTGGAGCAGACGTGTATGTAAAATTAGAATATTTCAACCCTAGTCGGAGCGTGAAAGACAGGGCTGCTTATAACATGTTAGTAGAGGCAGAAAAAAGCGGTACCTTAACACCAGGGGCGACGATTATTGAACCTACTAGTGGAAATACAGGTATTGGACTCGCGATGAATGCCGCTGCGATGGGGTATAAAACGATTCTTGTCATGCCAGATAACTCGACTATTGAACGGATTAAACTAATGAAAGCATACGGAGCGGAAGTCGTGTTAACACCAAGTGCCGAAAGAATGCCAGGAGCGATTGCAAAAGCGAAAGAAATCGCGCAACAAATTGGGAACTGCTTTATTCCGATGCAATTTGAAAATAGTGCAAATCCAGATAGTCATCGTGGAACGACGGCTGTGGAAATATATAACGCGATTCAATCCATTCATCGTACGTTAACAGCATTTGTCTGCACATCAGGAACAGGTGGAACGGTAACGGGGACAGGAGAATCGTTAAAAGCCATTGATCCGTCCATTACCGTCCACGTTGCAGAACCAAAAGGCTCTCCCGTTTTATCGGGTGGAAAACCAGGTAAACATAAACTAGTCGGCACAAGTCCAGGGTTTATCCCGCCCATTTTAAATACAGATGTGTATGATGAAATTTTTCAAATAGCCGATGAGGAAGCGTATGACACAGTCCGAAAACTAGCAACAAACGAAGGCATTTTATTAGGACCATCGGGTGGAGCATCCGTCTTTGCAGCCCTTCAAGTGGCTAAACGATTAACACCGGACGATACGGTCGTTTGCATTGCGCCAGACTCAGGTGAACGATATTTATCGAGCGACTTGTTTGCTTATTAACGACACCAAAAAACCTTTCCAATTATTCGATTGGAAAGGTTTTTTTATTTTTTTGAAAATATTGTTGACAAAGTGTATCGGAATAATAGATTATGATATATAATAAAACAAATGAATTTAGTTGGCATTAAAAAGAAGGGGGAATTCATCGTGTACGTAACGATTAATGGGATTGATAAAAGCTTTCCCCATAAAGAAAAAGGTTCCGTTCCAGTGCTCGATCATATCGATCTTGATGTGGAAAAAGGACAATTTGTTTCGATTGTTGGTCCATCTGGATGCGGAAAATCAACCTTACTTTACATTATTGCAGGTTTAGAAAAAGCAGATCGTGGAGAAATCCGCGTCAATGGAAAAAAAGTAACCGGAGCTGGACCGGATCGTGTCGTTGTATTTCAAGAAGCAGGATTATTTCCTTGGCTGACGGTACTAGAAAATGTGACGTACGGCTTACGCTTAAAAAAAATGCCGAAACAAGAAGCGGAAGAAAAAGCAATCGACATGTTAAAAATGGTCCACTTAAGCAAATATATTCACTCCTATCCACATCAGCTTTCCGGTGGAATGAAACAACGCGTATCGATTGCCCGCGCATTAGTGATGGAGCCAGACATTTTATTAATGGATGAACCATTTGCAGCATTAGATGAGCAAACACGCATGGTATTGCATAAAGAGTTGTTGGATATTTGGCGAAAAACGAACGTCACCATTTTTTTCGTTACCCACAATATCCGAGAAGCAGTCTTGCTTTCCGAAAAAATTGTCGTCTTCGCCACACGTCCTGGAAAAATCAAAGCAACCTTTTCTTCTGCTGCATCAAAAGACGACATTGTCCCAACAGACGATACGGTGCAATTAGAACAACAAATTTTAGCCGTCTTACAAAATGAAATTGAAAAAGTGTTAAAGGAGGAAATGGGAGATGATTACAGCTTTCAGACGAATAATCTTCATCACGACAATCGCCGTCATCTGGGAAGTCGCAGCTAGATTTTCTGACTTACCCGCGTTTATGTTTCCGAGTTTAACACAAGTGTTCCAAACGCTATTCGACGGATTCCTATCCGGTCAAATTGTAGGGGCCATTGGCGCTAGTGTAAGTCGGTTACTAATTGGCTTTACAATCGCTTCTATTCTTGGACTTATTCTCGGATATTTAATCTGGCGGTTTAAAGCCGTGGAAGATACGTTAGGTTTTTTAGTTACTGCTTTACAATCGATTCCGAGCATCGTTTGGTTTCCGTTAGCCATCATTTGGTTTGGACTAAATGATATAGCGATTTTATTTATTGTGACGCTAGGAGCCACTTGGACGATGATTATTAATACGACGAGCGGTTTTAAAAATGTACCAATTTTGTACCAACGAGTAGCAAAAACACTCGGATCTAACGGATTTCATTTTCTCCGTACCGTCATTTTACCAGCATCGATCCCGCAACTTATTTCTGGATTACGGATTGCTTGGGCATTTTCATGGCGGGCCTTAATGGCTGGGGAATTGTTAGGTGCCGGAAAAGGACTAGGACAATTATTAGAAACAGGAAGGTCACTTGGACAAATGGACTTAGTCATTGCCGTTATGATCATTATTGGTGTCATTGGAACAATCATGGACAACGTTGTGTTTGTACGTTTAGAACGAAATGTTGAACAAAAATGGGGAGTAAGGGCATAACGCTCTTATATTAGAAGGGATGAGGAAAATGAAAAAGATTAGCTATCTGATTATTTTGACATTGTTAGTTGGCGTATTAACTGCTTGCGGAAAAAAGGATGCAGCAGCAGAAAAACAAGAAGTAACAATCGGATATTTTCCAAACTTAACACATATTGCAACCATTGTTGGCTTAGAAAAAAACTATTTTGCAGAAGCATTTGGGAAAGACGTTACGATTACAACAAAAACGGTCAGTAACGGTGGATTATTTATGGAAGCAATGGCTACTAACTCTATCGACATCGGGACAGTAGGACCTGGGCCTGTCCTTAACTTTTATGTGAAAGATCCAAAATACCGTATCGTTTCAGGTGCTGTCAATGGTGGCGCGGTCCTTGTTACTAGTGAACAAAGCAAGATACAAAACATCGAAGACTTAGATGGAAAACGAATTGCTATTCCTGTTATCGGAAGCACACAAGACATTATGCTCCGGAAAGCATTACAAGCAACAAACTTAAAACCAACGTCTAACGGCGGCACGGTGGAATTATTTGCAGCAGCACCCGCTGATACAGCGACTCTTTTCGTCCAAAAATCAGTAGATGGTGCCGCAACGCAAGAACCGTGGGGATACGTGTTACAAAACCAAGCAAACGGTACGTTATTATTAGATTGGGAAGAATTTGCGTGGGGAAAAGAATCAACGAATACCGTTGTCGCAACAAGTGAATCGTTTTTAGAAAACGACACATTCGTGAAAGCATATTTAACCGCACATGCAAAAGCAGTTGAATTCATTCAACAAAATCCAGAAGAAGCACAAGCATTAGTCGTTAAACATATTAAAGGATTAACTGGAAAAGAGCTTAGCAAAGAAGAAGTAGCCGCTGCTTTTGAACGGATGGAAGTAACGACAGACATCAATGAACAAGTCATTCAAGAAATGGCCGATATTAGCGCAGAAGCAAACTACATTCCAAGCAATAACATGAAAGGATTAGTTGATTTAAAGCCTTTAAATGAAACAAAAAAATAAAGTCCACGCTAAGAAAAGCTTCGTCACCGACATGTAGTCGTTTGTGGCGGAGCTTTTTTACGTGGCACTTTTTTAGGGCGTTTGCATATGTTGAGTAAGGAAAGGGGGCGATTGTATGAATCAATCGTTTGAAACAGAAACAGATATCGAAACACAAGAAGACATTCAACTAACAGAGGACTGTAACATGAGGAATAACGAAGAAAGCGAAGTAGATAGACAAGGATTTGGACCTGGACCCGGACATGGATTCGGATACGTTCCACCATTTTCTATTTATCAATGTTTGTTTCGCTATACGTACATTTTCCCGTACCGTAGAAGACCATTTTTAGCTTTTATACATCATGTTGGCCCATTTTTCATTTCTGGTTTCCGCTTGGATCATTGTTGTGGATGGGTACCGTTTGAAATGAGTATCCGTCGCATCGCGCACTTTTCTTGCCATTATTGGTACTAAAAAAGAAGGTCTTTCGCTGACCTTCTTTTTACCCTAACAAATGTCGTTTATTTCACTTGGATAAATACCACTTTCAAATAATTTCCTTCCTTAAAAGACGGAATCGTCCGAAAATCTTCCGGCAACGAATGTTCTTCTAAAATTTTATACGGTCTTCCTGTTTCTTTACATGCTTGATCAATAAATCGTTTGAATTTTTTCATGTCAAACGTGCTACAATTTGTCGATGCTACAATAACACCGTTTTTTTCGGTAATAGCTAACGTGTCTTTTAATAAATTAGTGTAGTCCTTTGCTGCACTAAATGTATGTTTTTTTGTACGCGCAAAACTAGGTGGGTCCAAAATAACAAGATCGAATGTTTTATTTTTTCGTGCGGCATATTTAAAATAATGAAATACATCTTCCACGATAATATCTTGCGCTTCCGCATCTATCCCGTTTACACGGAATTGTTCGATCGTTTTTGCCAAACTACGATTGGCAACATCGACACTCGTTGTTTTCATCGCACCACCAAGTGCAGCTGCAACAGAAAATGCTCCTGTATAGGAAAACATATTTAATACGTTTTTTCCTTTCGCATATACATCCCGAATGCGTCTACGAACATTACGCTGATCAAGGAAAATGCCAACCATCGCACCATCATTTAAATCAACCGCGAAATTCATCCCATTCTCTTTCACAATGATTGGAAACTCCCCGCGAGCGCCTGTCACAAAATCATCTTCTTCGATATACTGACCTTTTTTTGCAAATCGTTTTTTCTCATAAATCGCCTTAAAGGTTGTACTATTTTGTAAAGATTGAATAATCAATTCTTTAAAGGAATAAATGCCTTCACTATACCAATTGATTACGTAATATTCATCAAAATAATCAATCGTCAGTCCACCAATTCCGTCCCCTTCTCCATTAAACACTCGAAAAGCAGTTGTATTGGCATCATGAAAAAAAGTTTTCCGTTTTTCGAAAGAAGCTTTTATTTTTCGTTCAAAAAACGATACATCTATTTTTTCTGATGATTGATGACTAAGCACCCAACCGTATCCTTTATTTTGCTTACCAACATATCCTTTAGCGATAAATTGATTTTTTTCGTCCACTAATTGAATAATCGTCCCTTCTTCTTGTAACACCCGTTCATGGACAATCGATTCTTTCGTCATTAATGGATATCCTCTTTTATACCCCTGCACGGTATTAGCTTTCACTTTTACTTTTATTTCTTTGCTCATCTTTTTTCCTCTTTCTTTCTTCCTTTTCTTTTCGAAAATAGAAGTTCCTTTTCTTTACTATATCCGATTTTGTGAAAAGCTGAAAATCATTTCTTTATTCCATCATTTTTGACACATACTGTATAACCATTATGTGAAGAATAATAGGCATAATAAATGATTTCACAAAAAATTCATAAACACCATTTTCTTTTAAAAGAATTTTCAGAAATTTAACTAAACCCGCATTGTATCAATATTTATTCACCTTTCAAAAAAACAGCATACCCATTACCCTATGGTGTATTTAGTATTAGTTAGTTTATCCTTCTTATAATGGTACTTTTTTACTAATCATCCCCCTTGAATTCTTTGTTAAATCTCGTTACTCTTTGTTTGAATATATTAGACTCTTAATCCAATTCAACTATTTACCTATTACATTTCGTTCACTTATTAAATATGCACCTTGAAATATCTTAGGGAGGTAATTTTATGTCAGATCAGAAATTTAAAGTCGTTATTGTTGGTGGCGGTACAGCTGGTATTACAGTAGCAGCACAATTAGCTCGTAAAATGTCTGCAAATGATATTGCCATCATTGAACCATCCGATAAACACTATTATCAACCATTATGGACGCTTGTTGGTGCTGGTGTTGTACCGAAAGAAAAAACAGTTCGTCCAGAAAAATCAGTCATTCCAAAAGGTGTCCATTGGATTCAAGAAGCGGTTACTACTTTTGCACCAAATGATAACTATGTAGTAACAAATAAAAATACAAAAGTAGGATATGAATATTTAGTTGTGGCACCAGGCATTCAAATTAATTGGGATGGCATTAAAGGATTAAAAGAATCGATTGGAAAAAATGGTGTTGTATCTAACTATTCATACGAAACGGCCGAAAAAACATGGGAAGCGTTGCAAAATGTAAAAGAAGGAAACGTAATTTTTACACAACCAACTACACCAATAAAATGCGGTGGTGCTCCACAAAAAGTAATGTATCTTTCTGAAGATTACCTTCGCAAACACGGAAAAAGAGAGAACGTTTCGATTCATTTTTACATGCCTGCACCAAAAATATTCCCTGTTCCAGAGTATGAAACCGTTATCAAAGAAATTGTCCAACGTAGAGATATTAACGTACATTTAAAACACCACTTAGTAGAAATTATCGGTAATGAAAAAAAAGCAGTGTTTGAACATGTAGAAACAAAAGAAAAAACGGTTATTCCGTACGAAATGTTACACGTAACACCGCCAATGAGCGCACCACAATTTATTCAAGATAGCCCACTTGCGAATGAAACTGGCTGGGTAAGTGTCGATAAATTTACGTTACAACATACAACATACGAAAACATCTTTAGCCTTGGAGACGTAACGACTACTCCACCACCAACAAACACTGGCGCTGCAGTTCGAAAAGAAGCACCTGTTGTCGTTGGAAACTTACTTGATGCAATGGCAGGAAAAGCCCTTTCTCATAAATATAACGGTTATAGTTCTTGTCCACTTGTAACAGAATACGGAAAAGTAATGTTAATGGAATTTGATTACAGCATGCATCCAAAAGAGTCATTCCCAATTAACCAAGCGAAAGAAAGACGTAGCATGTACTTTATGAAAAAATATTTATTACCAGCAATGTACTGGGAAGGTATGTTAAAAGGACGCGCGTAAACTAGATGATAAAAAAGCGATTTTCTCCTTCAATCAAGGTGGAAAATCGCTTTTTTCTTAAAATAAAAGATACCCGCCTACTGCTCCAATGATTACAACAACCCAAGGTGGGCATTTCCAAACCGCAAGTAACCCGTATAAAACGGCAGCAAAGGAAAAGTGAGTAACTGTTTGTACCGAACTCGTCCAAACAGGATCATATAATGCTGCAAGTAATAACCCAACTACCGCTGCATTAATTCCGGTAAATGCTGCTTGAAGCTTCGGTTGTTTCCGGATTTCATTGAAAAATGGCAACGAACCAATAATGAATAAAAAGGAGGGCAAAAAGATAGCCACATTTGCCACAACGACACCGCCAACATCGGCAAAGGGTGTTCTTTTTTGTTCTAATTCCACAATTTTTTCTTGGTCTTTATCGTATGAAATTACTTTTAACTTCATTTCTTGTTGTTCTTGATTCACATTTCCTCCTGCACACATTGAAAAAAAACACCACATTAAACACAACAAAAAATACTTTATTATCTATAAATTTATATATTTTCCTAAACTATCAATAACGTAAAAAGGATATTAATTACTATATATGGTAATTTAAATGCCCTATTTCCGTTATTTTGAAAAATATTCACAACCTTTCGTTTTTCCGCTACAATTTAGGTAACAAGAAAAGTGTGGTGAAGCGATTTGTTTTCCTTATTATTAATTGAAGATGATGCGACGTTATTTCGAGAAATGAACGACCGGCTTGCGAACTGGTCGTTTGATGTGCATGGCATTACCGATTTTGAACAAGTATTTCAAACGTTTACAGAAGTGAAGCCTGATCTAGTTATCATTGATATTCAACTACCGAAGTTTGATGGCTTTCATTGGTGTCGGATGATTCGCTCACATTCGAATGTTCCGATTATCTTTTTATCCTCTCGAGACCATCCGATGGATATGGTGATGGCGATGCAGCTTGGGGCGGATGATTTTGTACAAAAACCATTTCATTTTGACGTATTAATTGCAAAAATTCACGCCCTACTCCGCCGTACATATAATTACAATACTGTGCCAATAGAACTAAAAACGTGGAACGGAGCAACGGTAGATTATGAAAAAAATATAGTAACAAATGATCACGGTTCGATTGAGCTAACGAAAAACGAACTACTCATTTTAAAAATGCTCATCGAACATACGAATAAAATTGTCAGCCGCGAAGCATTAATGAACCGATTATGGGATGATGAGCGCTTTGTGAGCGATAATACGTTAACGGTTAATGTAAATCGTTTGCGGAAAAAGTTAGATGATATCGAATTAGGACGTTACATCGTCACAAAAGTAGGACAAGGCTATATGGCGACAGAAGAGGCTCCACGATGCTAAAAAAATATATCGTAGAACGCATTCATTGGATTCTCTTATTCTTTTTTATACAACTATTATTTCTTTTAATCGTATGGATAGACCACTCGATTCCGTTCCATTCTGTTTTTTATATTATCTTTTTATCACTTTTAGTGTTTGTTCTTTTTTTCGCTTTTCGTTACCAAAAGGAAACAAAATTTTACAAACAACTGGGAGAACGCATGGATGACTTAGATACGAGTAGTTTTCCAGTTCCTGAAAGCCCCTTTGAGAAAATTGTCGAAAATCATTTAACAAGTCAAACGGACCAGCTGAAACGACAGGCCTCTCATAACTGGCTTTTATTAGAACAAGAAAAAGATGATTTGCTTACTTGGATTCATGAAGTGAAGACGCCATTAACAGCAATGTACTTAATTATCGAACGGCTAGAAGACGAAAAAATAAAAGCTGATTTAACGTACGAATGGTTGCGGATTCATTTATTGCTCGACCAACAATTGCATCAAAAACGAATTCCTTTTATGGAAAATGATTTATATATCGAGCCTGTTTGTGTAGAAATGGTCGTGGTCAAAGAAATTCAAACGTTGCGGACGTGGTGTATGCGAAAAGGTATTGGCTTTGATCTCGATTTTACTTCAACAACCGTCTTAAGCGATGCAAAATGGCTTGCTTTTATCATTAGACAATTACTTACAAATGCAGTGAAATATAGTGAGTCTTCTGATATTACTATTCGAAGCAAAGAAAAAAACGGACAAACGGTACTAACGATACAAGATTTCGGCCGCGGCATAGATGCAAAAGACATCCCGCGCATTTTTGAAAAAGGATTTACATCAACAACGACCCATCAAGATAATGCCGCAACAGGAATGGGGCTTTATTTAACGAAGAAAGTAGTGACGGCGTTACTCATCGATATTCACGTCCAATCATCGCTTGGCAAAGGCACAATCTTCACGCTAACCTTTCCAAAACAAAATGATTTTACCGAAATAACAAGCATGTGACGAGATTGTCACATGCTTTCTTGTTTTGTTAGATGATTCGAAGGAGAAAAAGAAAGGTACCCTTTATACTAAAGAAGAACTTACAAAAAAGGAGTGTCCATGAATGGTCATTTTAGAAGCGAAAAAAATTCATAAAAGCTACGGCAATAAATTTAATAAACAAGAAGTGCTAAAAGGAATCGACATTACGATTGAAAAAGGTGAATTTGTCAGTATTATGGGGGCATCTGGTTCTGGGAAAACGACGCTACTAAATGTGTTATCGTCGATCGACCGAGTTAGCGACGGAACGATTCAAATCGAAGGAAAAGAAATGACGCAAATGAAAGAAAAGCAACTAGCGGAATTCAGAAAGCATCACCTAGGCTTCATCTTTCAAGATTACAATTTACTCGACACATTAACGGTAAAAGAAAATATTTTATTACCTCTATCGATTCAAAACATATCGAAAAAAGAAGCAGAACAAAAATTCCAAACGTTAGCGAATGAACTTGGCATTGCGGATTTAAAAGATAAATATCCAAATGAAATATCAGGTGGTCAAAAACAACGCACATCCGCAGCTAGAGCATTCATTCATGACCCAAGCATCATTTTTGCAGATGAACCGACAGGCGCACTAGATTCCAAATCAGCATCTGACCTACTCAACAAATTAAGTGAATTAAACGAAAAACGACAAGCAACGATTTTAATGGTCACGCACGACCCGATTGCTGCAAGCTTTTGTAGTCGCGTCATTTTTATTAAAGACGGACAGATTTATACACAACTCCATAAAGGCGAACAAGACCGACAAACCTTTTTTAAAGACATTATGAAAACCCAAGGTGTGTTAGGTGGGGTGCAAGATGAACGTTAACCAACTCATGTTACGTAATTTAAAAAAGAATATCAAAAACTATTATTTATACATTTTTGCGTTAATATTTAGCGTGGCACTTTACTTTGCCTTTGTTACATTACAATTTGATCCGTCGATGGATGCAGCAAAAGGATCCGTTAAAGGAGCAGCGGCGATTAAAACCGCATCCATCCTGCTCATTGCCATCGTGTCGATTTTCTTGTTATATGCGAACAAAATCTTTATGAAACGTCGCAGTAAAGAAATTGGCTTACTACAGCTGATTGGCATGACAAAAAGCAACGTCTTTCGTCTTTTAACTGTTGAAAATCTATTATTATACTTTAGCTCGTTACTCATTGGTGTGTTGATTGGCTTTGCCTTTTCGAAATTAATTTTAATGATTTTATTTAAAATTACCGGAGTGAAAGCAATTGCCACACTGCATTTTTCACCAGAAGCGTTCGTGCAAACGGTCATTGTGTTTAGTGCTATTTACCTGTTCATTACGTTCGTCAATTATGTATTTATCAAAAAACAAAGCATTTTATCTTTATTTAGAGCTATTTCTAAAACAGAAAATAAACGAAAAAAAATCTCGGTATGGGAAATTGTAATCGGAATTATTGGCATCGTGTCGATTGTATCTGGTTATTATGTTTCAACTAAACTATTTGATGGCGATTTTAAAACAGGAGACCAACTCTTTTTAGCCATGGTTTATACGCTTGCATCCGTAATTATCGGAACGTATTTATTTTATAAAGGTTCCGTACGTTTTATCGCCAGTCTCATTCGGAAAAAGAAAAACGGCCATTTAACGATTAACGATGTCGTATCACTTTCATCGATCATGTTCCGAATGAATTCTAATGCCTTATTGTTAACAATTATTACAACCGTTTCTGCCCTTGCGATTGGATTGTTATCATTAAGTTATATCTCGTATTATTCAGCAGAAAAAACAGCAGAAACATACATTCCAAACGACTTCTCTATCGTCCATACAAAAGATGCCGAAACATTTACACAAGCATTAGACAAAGAAAACATTGAGTACCGTGAAACCAAAATAGAAGTCATTCAAGTGAATGCCAACGTCTCATCGTTGGTTGAGAAAAAAATGGAAGAATTAAACTTTAACACAAGCTCCCTCCCTATTCCCATTATTAGTGATGCATCTGTGAAGGGAATCGATGTACAAAAAGGAGAGTCCATTTTAACAGGTTATAGTGATTTATCACAAAGATTTATGCAGTTAAAAGAAAAAGGAGAGATAGAGTTAAAAGGAAAAACAACCGTTCTACCACAACAAAATATCGATTTACAAAAAGATTCCTTTGTTTCTTTTTATTTTACGCGTGGAGGTCTTTTTACTCTAGTCGTAGATGACGCTATTTTCGAACATTTAAAACAAGATGTCAATCCAGAAATACAAAAAGAATCATCCACCTATATTGGAATTGATATTGTCGATAATTCGAAACAAGAAAAAGCGCTCGAAGTCTTTCACGCTTTATCGATAAACGAAAATGGTGATAACGATTCACAACTTGGAACGAAAAAGGAACAGAAAAAAACACTGGGGCTCCTTATGTTTATTGTCGGATTCCTTGGCTTAACGTTCTTAATTACATCTGGTTGTATTTTATACTTTAAACAAGTGGATGAAAGTGAAGAAGAAAAAGGAAACTATACCATCTTACGAAAATTAGGCTTTACCGAAGATGATTTATTAAAAGGTGTGCAAATGAAACAACTATTCAACTTCGGAATTCCATTAATCGTCGGCCTTTCCCATAGTTACTTTGCGGTTAAATCTGGTTGGTTTTTCTTTGGAACAGAATTATGGACGCCAATGCTAATCGTGATGGTCGTGTACACCGCGCTTTACTCTATTTTTGGTATTTTATCTGTGCTTTATTATAAGAAAGTAATAAAAGCAGCATTGTAAATAAAAACTCCAGTCAAACGACTGGAGTTTTTATTAATTTTCAACATATATTTTATCTTGTACACATAGAAAACTTTTCTATCATTGAGTTTTTCCTCTCTTCCCCACTGATAGTTAATACATCCCTCCTCTTTTTTATACGGAGTATAGAAGTAGACTGGTTCCACAACAACGCCACAAGACGACTGTTGGAAAATGCGCACTTTAGCGGATGATTCCATGATTCTGTCAGTAGCTTTTCGGAACTAAACTAGGACCATTTAATCCCTCCTTAACTATTTTGAAGTGGGCATCTTATTGACCGTTAATGTGGGATTAAAATATTCGTTTGATAACAAGAATGAGAAAAACTCAATTTATATAAAATTGACATTAAAATAAAATTATGTAAGAATAGGGTATAATTATATTTATTATTCGTTTTGTTAATCTTAGATTCAATTATCTATCTCACTTTTTAGCTTCAAATGAAATAAAACAACTATAAAACCCTATACAGTTTCAGCTTTTAACGGATTTTTGATTATAAACTGGCATAAACAAATTGGGCAACAAAATAATAACAAACTCATACATAGTGCAGTTCATCTCTGCACTATGTTATTTTATGGGAGAACTGTCCTAATGAAAAAATTACTGTATCTGCTATTATCTTTAGTTTTCATCTCTTCCAATCTACTTGGTTGCTCTTTTTTGTGGAACAAGCAACTAATCAATATTTTGTACACAAACAACCAAAAAGTACATATTGATTACAGTAAAACAAATACAAAAAAAGATACTGATTTCGTAGACCATCTGATCAAATTTTCAAAAGAAAAAAACATAAACATTTCTCAATACAATTTTTTAAGTGAAGACGAGTTAAATATATATTCGACAAATATAAAAGATGATCCTACTATTCATTTAAAATCGGGGAAGTTTCCGGAGGGCCTGACATATATATCTAATGAAAATTTAGAAACAAAAAATGCTAAACAGTCAGGTGTATTTTCTTTTCCGTTATCTAACTGGCGAGTTCATATTTACGATATCCAGCAAGTTAAAAATGTTGGCCTTGGTAATGAATTTTATTTAAGTGGAACTAATAATTCTATCAACAATGCTTTTATCAAGGAATTCTCTAGTTATGGGGACATATCACTAATAAATGAACCTATAAATAGTTTTCTTTTGATTAATATTTCTTTGTTCATGATTGTTATTTTTTCTTTTATTATTTTTTTCTTAGGGATGGTTTTCTTTCTCATTTTTAATAGAAAAATGTTGTTCTTACAAGAATTATGGGGATATTCAAAAAGGTTAGCATTAGCCTCGATTCTAAAGTTATTTTTACGTTTTTCCATTCTGATAATGTTTTTCTTATTATTTGGATGGATAGTCTTTACTGTATTGTTTGACCAAACGTATTTTCTTATAGAATATATGAAAGTTTTTGCCGTTACTAATGTGATTACTGCAAGCATACTCTTATTTTTTACTTTACTAGCGGTCTCTTTTATCCAAAAATATAACGATAACTCTGTAAACATTAAAGGAAAGTTACCCTTTGAAAAGATTCTATTGATATCTTCTATTTTAAAAGCCGTAACTACTATTATTTTATTTTTTGTTATTAGTTCCTCTATATTTAATTTTTATCATTTAAGCAAAAAGATCGATAGCTTAGATTATTGGAACCAAACCCAAAATGTGTATAAAATTCAAGTAGGACCATTAGATGAAGATATAAATACTAATTTAGAGAAGGATAGAGACTTAAATAACAGATTGTTGGATTTTTATAAAGAAATCGGAGCGAATAATGAAGCATTTCTAATGGTATCTGAAAATTTTCATATAGTTGGTTATGACAAGGGAGAGCCTATCTACAGTTTTACCTTAAATGTTTCTGAAAAAGATAATGTTTATTCTCCTAATGGTAGAAAAATAACTATAGATAAAAACTATTTAAATATTAACCCAATAAAGAGTAGTAATGGGGGTACTATCCTTGAGCAAGTAAAGGAAGATGAAGATACTTTAAATATTTTAGTACCTGAACAGCTTAGAACCTTGGAAAACCAAATTATTCATTCCTATAAGGAATGGTTCTATTTTCAAAAGGTCTCTGTAGATAATATTTATAATAAAGAGCTTGGTAATCCATTAAACAAAAAAACCATAGAAGATTTAAAGATTAATATAATCTATACCATCGCCGGACAGGATTATTTTACTTTTAATAGTGCGACAGGAAATAGTCAAAACAAAATTAGGGACCCCATTGCAGTAATATATAATGAAAGTGTCGATACTTCAACTATAGGAGCATATGCAACTACATCCTTGTTTTTTTTAGATAATTCTCAAGGGAATGCTTTTGAAAGTATTTTACCTTCAATTAAAAACACCAATGTACCTGAAATAAATCATGCATTGTCAGTTTATAATGAAGCAAATAATCAAATTATCGAACAACAGTGGTTGTTATTCCAACAAATGATGGGATTAATTATAACATTAGTGTTGTCAGGAATACTGCTCACTGTAATGATTTGGGCATATTATCATGCTAATATTTCTCAACTAAATATTAAATACTTATTTGGATATTCCTCTTGGAAAAGAAATAAAAGCATAATTCTAACTACAATCCTTTCTAACATTGTATCAGGACTATTAGTGTACCTTGTTTATGGTAATTCTATTATTATTGCTCCAATGGTAGGATTCGTTTTAATAATTGATTTGTTTGTACTAAATGTATTAAGTAATAATCTCAGCAAAAAAGGGATAAAAAAGGGGTAAAAAGGGGAACACAAATGATAAAACTTAATCATATAAATAAAAGTTTTGGTGGAAGACCAATATTATCAAACTTCTCTTTAGAGATTAAAAAGAATGAATTTGTATCTATTGTGGGTTCCAGTGGGGCTGGTAAAACAACCGTTTTAAATCTTATTGGGTATTTGGATAAACCAGATAGTGGAGATGTAGAAGTGGCTGGTTATGTAAACCCTAATAAAAAAGAAATAATGTATTTAAGAAGATATATTTTAGGCTATATATTTCAAAATTATGTTTTAATGGATAACGAAACCGTTTATAAAAATTTATTGATCTCCAAACCATACAATAATAACTTTAGTGATGAAAGGTTAATAGACGCTTTAAAAGCAGTTGGCTTGGATGATGTGTTTTTAAATAAAAAAGTTTACCAGTTAAGTGGGGGCGAACAACAAAGAGTAGCTTTTGCTAGGGTTATGTTAAAACCTTGTGAGATTATTTTAGCCGATGAACCAACAGGAAACTTAGATGGTAAAAATAAGGAGTTAATTTTATCCTTATTTCGGAAATTGCAAAGTCTAGGTAAAACAATTGTCTGTGTAACCCATGATAAAGAAATTGCAAAAAATTCAGATAGAGTTATTCATATAACCAGGAGGGATTAACCTTATGAGAATCGTGGGATTAACATTAATAAATTGTTTATTAATTCTTTTAACAGTGCTAATACATAAGGTTATATACCGGATGATGCTTTTAAACTATGAAAATTTATTTATGTATTGGGGAGTATTTGTTTCTGTTTTTTTCGTATTAAATTTACTTGTAAATATAGTATTTTCAAGAAAAAACATTTATTAATAACTTGGATATATATCAAATTTTAGGATATAAAAAATTGTTTTTTTATGAAGCGTCTGCCCTTTAAATAGTGGAGAGGCGATGGAACTTGACATGGATCTGCGGGCATGATTCTGTTGCTTAGAAACCAATTATTACAACATCAACACTAACGCCCGCCACTCCATGTAAAGCGGAAAATTGTTAGGATATGTGTCAGATATTTTTTTCTACTTCTTGTGATTTTTTAATCACTAATGCTACCATGAATTCATTTGCGATTATACCCTAGAGTAAGGTTACTTTCGCACTCTTGTAATTGACATAGTGAATGATAGATGTCTTTTTTTCTTCAAAATGGCATGAAAAGATTGATTCATCTCTAATCCTCCATAAAGCCTTCGAACAATATACTCGTCTTTATGTTAATCAATAACAGAAACGAGCTTGAACTGACTTACCTTTTATAAATATAGCCCTAGCTTTTTAAGATTTCATTTTCCTTCTAAAAACGGCGAATCTGTTTTTACAGAGTGATAGATGTTCCTTCTACACTGATTGAGAGGGTGCTTCTTTATTCGGTTACTTCTAAGAGCTACTTAGTTCTTTAACAGAGCTACCAGTGTGATAAAGATCAACGACCATTTTTCTAAAACCTTCATTAATCTTTTTCCAGTGAGTTTGTTACCCATAAGGACACACCCTTTCCATTTTAGTATGGTCACTTAACCTAGATGTGCCGATAGAATTATACTAACAGCAACTTTTTTCTGGTTTAGGTACAAATACTAACACCATCATCCCGACCATAAATAATAAAACAAGACTAAACACACCGTACGCTGAGTTCCCTGTTAGTTGTGTCGTGAACGCAACAAGAAGCGGTCCCATAATGGCAGCAAATTTCCCAAAAATATTATAAAAACCGAAAAATTCATTCGCTTTTTCTTTCGGAATAATATTCGCAAAATACGATCTGCTTAACGATTGAATGCCTCCTTGCGATGTAGCAACGAGCATCGCTAAAATCCAAAAATCAACAGCCGTTTCCATAAAAAAGGCATATATACAAACGATGATATACATAAAAATACCGACATACAACATCTTTTTTCCCGTAAATTTTTGTGCCAATTTCCCGTACAAAATTGCAAAAGGCGCTGCTACTACTTGGGTCACAAATAAAATAAGTAATAAACTCGTAGCACTAATCCCTAAATCCGTTCCATATGCTGTTGACATCGAAATAATCGTCCCGACACCGTCAATATAGAAAAAGTACGCAAGCAAAAACAAAAAAACAGCCCGGTATTTCCGAATATCCCGCAACGTATGCCCGAGACGATGAAACCCACTCGATACAATCCGAGATTTCCACTTCATCCCGTACACTTGCGTCACATGCTTCATCATCGGAATCGTAAACACAAACCACCAAATAGCCGTAATAACAAACGCAAGACGCGTTGCTGTAGATGTAGCAAGTGGAATCCATTCCTTTTGCGATGTAATAATAAGCGCAATACTAATCATAAACGGAATCGTACTCCCAATATAACCAAAGCCAAACCCACGAGAAGAAACGAGATTCCTCCGACCTTTACTCGTCACATCGACTAAAAAAGCATCATAAAAAATATTCGCTCCGTGAAAGCCGACAGCTGTAATCGTATAAATCATCAATAGCCCTATCCAATGATCGTTCGAAACAAAAGCTAATGACGCCGTCGCAACTGTTCCCATCGTGAAGAAGAAAAGAAAGAACTTCTTTTTCATCCCTTCATAATCCGCCATCGCCCCTAAAATCGGACCAAGCATCGCTAAAATAAACGTTGCAATCGCAATTGTATACCCTAAATAGGCAGTAGAATTCGCCAAACTCACTCCCGCATTTGTCGCCACTGACTTATAATAAAGCGGAAACACAGTAGTCGTAATAATTAACGAATAGGCAGAATTCGCCCAGTCATACAACATCCAACTTTTCTCTTGCTTACTAAATTGGCTCATGTTATTACTCCTTTTATCCTGTTGTAAAAAGTATGTATCAAAGAACCTTTCTAGTAAACAGTCGTATCTCCTTGTTAAGTTTTCGTAAATGTTTTGTAAGGTTGAATGATAAACTATTTACAGATAGAATACTTTTCTCACAAAACCCCATCTATTTGGTACTAGTACGATACTACGTTGAATGTAAAAAAAATAAACCACTAAAATAAAAAAGAAGGATAGCAACATTTTGAAAGAATGTTCCTATTCTCCGACCTATCTACTAAGTTTTTTTCGCTTTTAAAACATCAAAAATTTTAAAAATAAACAGTGAACTGACATAAAGGGTTGGTATTCCTATCATCCAATAAAGCATCCCTTTTGGCATAAACATATAAAAACAACACGGCACAAATAAATAGGACAATGTATTTCATCGACAGGCCTCCATCTTATTTTTCCATTAATCCTTTTTATTCAAGAGATAAAAGCCTAACTTAACCACTACATACAAAACAAAAATAATCAATAACGTCCTAGATAGTACGAAACCATCGATTGCTAATTCATACCCTTTTGGCATCAAAAACGTAGAATTCATTATTAAATAAACAGCCATTATGAGCGAGAAAAAAATAAGCATATAGGCCAATTTTGACTTATTTCCCATCATTTTCCCCTTATATATCATTTTTAGATAATAATAACATTTTTTATGTAAAAAAACGAGCTATATATCGTGTATTTACATAACCCCCTTATAACGACCACCCAATTCAAAATATTAAACCGCTGAATACCATCCCAATGTTGATTACAAAATGAAAAATAATAGCAGGAAAAATACTATTCGTTTTTAACATAAGAAGCGCATAAAAGAATCCCGCAAAAAAAATGGAAGAGATGTTACCCGATGAGTATACGGAGGAAGATGTGAAAGCTGTTTTACAAGAGCTAGGACATCCCGCCCTCTTAGACAGTCATTATTCCAATCGACCGATGCAACTTATTGGTCCGCGCTATTACGATGTCTACATGACATTCCTAAAGATCTTTACTCCTATCATTGTCTTCATCACGTTATTTTCTGTCATCATTGAATTTTTTATCAAATATAACGACACGCTTTCGCTTCAAAATATGATTATTACTATTATTACAAACACCATCGTGACGATTTTTAGTACCGTCGTTCAAGTTTTCTTTTGAGTGACGCTTGTTTTTGCTATTTTAGAGTGGAAAAATACAAAAAAGGAAAACACTCCACTAACGATGAAGTTTAAAGAATGGACACCTGCTGTTTTAGAAGGGGTTCCGTATATGCCAACCAAAACATCCATTTCAAAAGCTGAAATCGTTGGGGGCTTTATTTGGATTGCAATATGGGGAACTATTTATTTTTTCGCTGATTATATTTTGGCTATTTACGAAAAACAAAATGATTTTGTAGTTTTGGTCACTCCTGTATTTAATCAAAAAGTTTTAGATGCTTATTGGTTCTTGATTATCCTTATTCTTGCGATAGAAATAATGTTGTCGATTTATAAATTAATCCAAAGAAAATGGACAATGAAACTAGCCACTTTTAATAGCATCCACCAAGTTTTCATCACCGTTGTCTTTATTATGATTGTTAGTCGAGGAAATGTCTTTCATCCAGACTTTCTACTTTATATGAGCAATGCAACTACTATCAGTATGGAACAATTAGTAAACAGAATCGTTTGGGGAGTGATTACTCTTTTCCTCGTACTTGCTAGTTGGAATAGTTTTGATGGTTTTCGGAAGGCTAGACGGGCCGATAAGGAGGAGTAAAATGAAGTCAAGTAAGCTCATTCTTTGGTTTATCGGGGGAATCCTTTGCTACTTCGTTCTAAAAAGTATTTTCCACTAGCTTTAAGCCCCCCTTCTCTTTTCATCACACTCACTTTTCATCTTTCTCTTGCACGCTGTAACTGATAAACTAAAGTGTACAGTTTCCGCTAACCGCGTTGGTTATGTAAAAATATCTCGCCTTGGGGCTTTTGAACTTAGGAAATCCAGCACGACCAGAGAAGAAGTTTTGGTATGCATCCAGAAAATTTTTCCAATGAAAAACTATCGGCTTCTTGACCAAAATTACCCTTTCTACAGTTTTCTTTTCACTTGTGGAAAATACTTTTTGATCAGTCGAAAACTTGCACTTTTATACTCATTAATAAACTTTGATCGCTCACTATTCGGATGTGCTTTAAACAAAATATGCTCATAATCAATATTGTGATTCTATTCTATTAAGGAAATATTTTAATTTTCGCCCAGTCGAACAACCATATCTTTTGCATAGGCAGATATGGTACCATCAATCACCTGTCTGCGATATTTTACAACTAGAACAAGATGATAATACAACATAAATACCGAATGATCATTATCCAATTTCATTGATATAAAAACCTTTTATTTATTTATGACTAGTTATATCAGAGCACAAAAAAGAAACAACTTTAGGCTATGACTAATCAAAATTCATCTCCCACTTTCATTGAAGATTCCACATCTTCACTTTTAGAAGTAGTAGACTTCTCTCGGAGGAAAGTTAAAAATTATCAACCTTTTTTCTTATCTTCCTTCGAAATTTATAACCAAAACTATTGGTGTACTCCTCATTTTTTGCCAAAAGTTTATATGCATTAAATACGATTGAAATTCGTGTAATAATGTACAGGCCAATTGCAATCATTCCTATACAGACAGGGTAATAAGGTACTAAAAATTCCGAAGTAATATACTTTCTATCTATCCCAAAGGCTAAGAGTCCTGCAACAAATAAGCACATGCCTATGAGATTAATAACACCATATTTTTTTTTCATATTTTCGTATCTTGTGGAGAACTCATTGAGGTATTTTTCATCAAAAATTAAAGACTCTTCCTTTAGTATTTTATATCGATTTTCTTCTATAAACGAAACAGAAACAAACATCCCTATTCCAAATGTAGCTAAAATGATGGTGGGAATGATATAAATTGCTGGATCTTGATTAAAGATAAAGTAAGGAATGGTAGATAAAGCAACTAAAAAATATCCTAATGCCATATACTTAGAAACCTTATGAGCAGACAATACATACCCCTCTGCCATTTCTTTACTTACATAATATCCTGCCTCTTTATCATTGCTAGGCTCGGCAGAATCCTTTAACAAATAGTCCATAGAGACCCCGAATATATTTCCGAGCATCAAAAGTTTTTCCAACTCAGGATACCCTTGACCATTCTCCCATTTGCTTATGGCCTGTCTTGATGTGTGCAATTTTTCTGCTAAAGCCTCTTGGGAAAGCCCTCTTTCTTTTCTCAATTTAAAAAGCTTTTCACCAAATGTCACTTATTTTTAACTCCTTCCATCTATAATGACTTTAAAACTCTTTATTTTTGTATATATTTATAGAAACCACATAAGAAATAATTAAAAATAGAATCGATACGATGAAGAAAATAGAGGAAAACTTTTCATCAAAACCTTCTACATCTATCATTTCGAGCATAAAATCTATTACAAAAAACATACCTAAGGAAAAGACTACACTTCCCATCATAATCGAATCAGACTTTTCAATTCCAAGCTTGTAGGTTAATGGATAGATGAAAGAAGCAATACATATGATTAACCCCATACCACGTAGCAAATAATTTATAAATATAGAATGAATAGTTGGGAACATAAGCATATGAATGGAAAAGGCAATACTAAAAACTAATAAAAAGCTTAAAATAATCAGCAAGATGAAGGTCAAATATTTACTTTCAACAATTCTTTCTCTTGTTACAGGAAGTACGAGCTCATATTTATTCCACCCTGACATAGCGTCATACTTCAATACTTCAAACGCATGAACAGGTATAAGTACAAATGGTAAAAATGCTGCTAACTTCAACGCTGCTGATTGATTAGTTAGAAACAACAAAACTACCGCGACAACCGTCAATAAGGAGGATGATTTCACGCTTTTTTTCACTGAATAAAAATTGTTAAGAATGAGCCCCTTCATGACAATCCCCTTTCATCAAAAATAAAGTAATCTCATCTAGCGGGTTCTCTTTTATTTGAAATGAAGCAGGTAATGTATGTTTATCTGAAACAAGCACTTCCAACATATCGGCATTATTTTTATATAACACCATGACACGGGAATCTATTTGCTTTAGTTCAGTTGGCTTGCACTCGACAATCGCGTAATTACCCAATAATTCCTTTTTACTTGTCTGTAAAATGATCTTTCCGTTTTTAATAAAGATGAGATAATCTGCAATTTTTTCAATATCACTTGTAATATGCGAAGATAGTAAAATTGACCGATCCCCATCTTTTACAAAATCTAAAAACACATCCAACATTTCATTACGAGCTTTGGGATCTAAACCAGCTGTTGCTTCATCTAAAATTAGTAACTTTGTATTGTGCGAGAGAGCAACTGCAATAGATAATTTCATCGACATTCCACGTGAAAATTTCCCTATATTTTTCTCTTTAGGTAAAGAGAAGACTTCGATGTAATGGAAGTACTTCTCCTTATCCCATTGTTGATAAATACAGCTTAACATATTTGAAAGTTGAATCACATTTAGATTACTAGAAAAATTCATCTGATCAAAAACAACACCAATCTGTTCTTTTAATTTTTTATTTGAATCATTCATCTCTTGATTAAAAATTTTTATGGAACCACTATTCTTTTTCAATATACCTAATATTGCACTCATTGTTGATGTTTTCCCAGCACCATTCTCACCAATAAAGCCGACAATTGAACCATAAGGTATGGAAAATGTGATGTCTTTTAGCTCAAATTGCGAATTTGCATAAGTTTTATTCACACTTTCAACTTCTAAAATTTTATCCATCATTTGTCTCCATTTCTTTATTTTTGTTTATTATTTTTTTTCATTTGTGATATGCCATATAAAACAACAAAAATGATGAATCCAAAAATGACGAGTGTATTTGATATTGGTTCACTAATTCTTGGTACGGAGTCCTGAAAAACTTTTAAAAAAACTAATACTCCTACAGTAAAAATAACTCCAATTATCGATACTTGTTTCATTACTTTTTTCTCTCCTTATTTTCTGAATTTCAACTCAAGTACTCCTCCTTTCTTCTGACTACCTATATCTTAGAAAAACATCGTTCTTGCCTCTACCATGTGGGAGTTGCACTTTGTCAACTTGCGGTTGCAGTCATGTTATAAAGTGGATTTTTCATAAAAGTCATTTACCCAACTTGTAAAATATAGGAAGATTTTATATTTCAGTTTCAGCAGATTTAGAGGGGGAATTATTATTTCAACTTACTACTTCTTTATGAAATTCACCAAAAATGTGGATGAATCCTCAATATGATACTTTTTTACAAATATAACTAATTAGATATGCTCAGTTCTATACTCTTTGCGTTAGCATTATTGCAAAAACTTGGTACAAATCCGAGCTTTATCCTTTTGGGTGAGTTTGATAGTGCACTAGATAAAGGAAGAAAAACGAAAGTATTTGAGTTATACGCTGAAAAGCTCCATCGTAAATTAATCATTATCTGGAAAAAGGATCATGATAATGATTACCTGAACCACTTTTATAAAGCGTATATTACGAAACATGATCCGAATAAATTAAATTATCGACTGTTGGGATACGGATCAGAACAAAGTAGTAGAATAATATGTACCTTATAAGAAAGCACTTTAGGAATAACAACTTTATTAATTCAAAGGATATAAGCATTTTGACTACTTTTCCCTTCACTTAAAACAGATAATGGTACTGTATCTGTTCTAATCTTCTCGATAATTAAATGAGAATGAGAAAAAAAGGGTATTCGGATTATCGTGTGGAATTATTATAAACCCTCATTATTGCTCACAAAAAAACTCTCCATTTATAAGTATTTCAATACAAAACCCCTTTTCATAAAGTATCTTCTTTCTATTGACTCTAACGTAACGTAATACTTTATAGTGGTAATTGAAGGAGGTGCAAAGTGATGAATATGAAGGTAAAAGAAGTGGCAGAATTGGTTGGTGTTAGTATTCGTACACTTCATCATTATGACCAGATTGAATTGTTGACCCCAAAAGAAATCACTGATTCTGGTTATCGACTCTATTCAGAAGAAAACCTTGAAACATTACAACAAATATTATTTTTCAGGGAACTTGGATTTACCTTAAAGGAAATTAAAAAGATTATTAACAGCCCTTCATTTAACCGACAAGAAGCATTGATTTTACAACGAAAAATGTTAATTGAGAAACGAAATAAAGTCGATAAAATGATTAAAACCATTGATAAGACGATTAAACATATGGCGGGAGAAATACAAATGACGAATGAAGAGAGGTTTGAGGGAATTAACATAGGATTCAACCAATTTGAAGAAGAGGCTCGTCGCCGTTGGGGAAATCAATCTATCGATGAGATAAACGCAAAACTAAATGGAATGTCCAAAGATGAACAAAATGATTTATCTGATAGATGGGATATGATCTTTAATAAACTTGCATGCCTTCGTGATCAATCCCCCGAATCTCAAGAGGTACAAGCATCAATTAAAGAATGGTATGACTTTTTAAATGAAAACTTTAGTAAGTACTCTCTTGATGCCTTTTATGGATTAGGTCAACTTTATATTAATGATGAACGCTTCACAAAAAATATAGATCAGTATGATGAGGGTTTAGCAAAACTCATGAGTGAGGCGATGAAGGTCTTTACGAATAATCAAATAAGAGGTGGTAGCAATGAAAATAATAATTGAGGATACAATTGAACAATACGAAAAATTGTTTTCGATGGAAGAAGATAAAGAAAATTTTTATCGGTACTCAATGATGAAGCCCTTTGAAAAGATGTGGAATATGATTAATGTTCCATTAAAGGCAAAGCAACCTAATGGGTATGATGTAATAATGGCTACAAATATGCTTGGCTATCTTAATGTATCAGATACTCAAACTGGAAGACAAGCATTAGAAAGTTTAAAAGAAATTCAGGCTCTTCAAACAGCAAATAGCACCTTGAATCATTGTTTTGATTTTATTGAAAAAAATAATATAAATATTAATGCTGATGAATTGAGATTTGGTATGTATATAGCTGACCCAAAGAAGCTCGAATTACAAAAAGGTTATTGTGGTTTTGGAGGAATTCCAGGGTTTATTCAAGTATCTATATATCCAAACTCCCATAATATCCCAAGGATTCCTGCTGTAATTGCACATGAATTCCATCATAATATCCGTTTTTCATACTTTGATTGGGATCATGGAGACGTTACTGTTGGTGATTACTTAATTATAGAGGGTTTAGCTGAGTCATTTGCAAAAGAACTTTATGGAGAAGATCTTTTAGGACCTTGGGTTACTTCTTTTGATAAAAAGGACTTAGAATATTCAAAAGAAGTTATAAAGGATGCTTTAGATATTAAAGGATTTGCTGAGGTCAGCAGTTATATGTTTGGTGATACCATTGCAAAGGAACAAGGCTATCAACCTGTTGGCTTATCATCACCATTTGCAGGTTATGCAGTAGGCTACCAAGCAGTACAGGCTTTCATGGAAACCAATAACGTGGGGATAGAAGAAGCTACCTTACTTGGCACAGATGAAATACTAAGCAATTGTGTACTGTTTTCTAAATAACCTGTTTTACTAATGAAGGCATTACTGTGATAGCTAAGTAATGCCTTTCTCATTTGACTGCAATTCATATGATTTTCTTATTAGATGCTCAATAAAAAAAGGAAAATGAAATAATGACAACTAATATGCTCAATCTGCCAAGTTTTAAGATTCTTGATATGAAGGAGAGTGAATATGATTATAGGTTCTTAGTTGAGACTATATTGCCACTTCCTTCTTATTGCCCAAAATGTGGTACGGTTGCTAATCTATATAATCATGGTAAAAAGGAACAATTATTCTTTGATTTGCCGATGCATGCTAAACGAGTTGGCATCTTTGTTAAAAGACAACGTTCCAAATGTAATGAGTGTGGGGTTACATTCTTTGAAAATCTTCCAGATATAGATGAAGGGTGTTCTGTTACTGTTAGGCTAGTTAATTGGATTCAAGAAGCAAGCCTTGAAAAAACGTTTACCAGTGTTGCAAAAGAGATTGGCGTTGACGAAAAGACTGTACGAAACATCTTTAATGACTACGTTGATGAGCTTGAAGCTCAAACTGATTTTAGAACTCCTAAATGGCTTGGTATTGATGAAGTCCATTTACTTAAAAACTATCGTTATGTCATCACAGATGTTGAAAACAAGTCAGTAATTGACATCTTACAAAAACGTAATAAAGATAATGTTATCGGTTATCTTTCAAAGCTCCAAGACATTGATAAAATTGAACTTGTAGCAATGGATATGTGGAATCCTTATAAAAGTGCTGTTAAAACAGTGATACCACATGCCAAAATCGTAATTGACAAAGTCCATGTCGTTAAATTAGCCAATGAAGCCTTAGAGAAAATTCGAAAAGCTAACCGTCAAAATGTTACATCTAAAGAACGTAGACAACTTATGAGAGATCGTTATGAGCTTCTTACAAGGAGTAAAGACTTAACAGACTTTGATGACCAGATAAAGCTACAAGTATGGACTCAAAAATTTCCATTACTTGGACAGGCTTATGAACTCAAAGAGCAATTCTTTGACATCTATGAAACTAAATCAATCGACGATGCCTATAAACTCTATCAAAATTGGGGTTCAAATGTACCTAAGGAATTAATGACTTATTTTGAAGATCTGATCAAGGCTATGAATAATTGGGGAGAAGAAATATTCAACTATTTCAATTCTCTCATTACAAATGCTTATACAGAGTCCCTGAATCGTTTGATTAAGACAATGAACCATGTTGTCGTGGTTACTCTTTTGAAGCCCTTAGAGCAAAGATTTTGTTTACTCAAGGCTATCGTAAAGTTAAAAAGAAAAAGAAATTCAAAGAAGTTGAAGTTACTTTTGGAAAAATGTTACCTGATCAATTCCCAAGTTGGTCACAGACTGGTTATGAATGGGTGCATGAAGAAATTTATGGTGCTGATTTTTCCACACTGTCTAAGGCTATGGAAGAGGATACTTTTTAACCCTCTTTCCACACTATTTTCCGATTACCCGAAAAAAATAAGCATAACTTTCAACTCCATAGTTCTTTATTTTCCCTTCTTTTCTAGCTCTTCTAAAGGAACGAAATCATGAATATCAATGCCTTTTCCTTCATCCTCATTCATTTCAATTAATCGGACAATTTTAGAATCTAAATCAAAACCTGAGTGTTTTCCTTCTAGTGATAGTTCTTTCATAGCTTGTGGCAAGTATTTATATTCTAAATCATCTTGTTCGTACGCCATATCATCAGCAACTTCTATAGGGGCTTTTTGTTTCCAGGAGTATTTTTCTAAAAACTCCAGCGTCCTTGTATATTTTTTATAATCAAAATAATATTTGAAATTTTTTCTTGTTTTCAACATATTATTAACAACTCCTTAGAATTAATCCCATAATAATAAAATTATCTCTCCTATCCTTTCGTTACGATAACAGAGTTTTATGTTTGCAATATTTACAGTCCTTTAGCACTTTGCTTCCCATTCACGCTCTTCTTTTTTACAAGATACCAAAAATTATTAATAACTTTCATGAAACCATGTTGATAAATTCAAGCACCACCTATTTTATCTGTCTAAATATATAATCTTTATTCAGCCAAAATGCTTGTTTTGTCATCCAATCATCTTGTAATACATCTTTTAAATGTTCTGGACGATTGATCCACTTCGCAGGTGCCGGTAGACGTTTGGCATTGTTCATTGACTTTCCTTTTTCATTTTTATAAGCCGGACAATATTGGGCTTCAGCTGCGCTAGGTCTAAGATGAATAATATTGCAATCCGTAAGCTTTACTAGATTATTTGAAATTTTATATCCTTTCTTATTATTTACTGGTTTATAAGTTAATTGAACACCTTCAATAAATTTTGCTTTTTCGCTTTCCCAAACTGTTCGAACTATTCCATCTAATTCTTTTGGTGGCATTGTCCAAAATTTCGCTCCACGAAGAATAACAGTTCCATCTTTCAATTTATCAAAAATAATAAAAAGATACTTAGTAGCTTCTAACGTATTATATAATGAGGAATCTTCCCATTCGACTTCTGTAATCTCCTCAAAATCATTAATTTCAACAATCTTTAAATTTTCTTCAGGGATATCCCCATTATTCAATTCAATTGTTTTCGCTACAATATTGGCTTTTTCAAACTCCTTTGCATGAATTTCTTTTGTATTTCCACCCACACCTAAAATTTTTTGAACGATAAGATAATTAACGTGTTTAGCACCTTTGTTAACAATCTCAAATTGTTCTATTAATTGTTCACGTGTCCATCCAGTATAGCAATCAAACAAATTTAAAACATAATTATCAAACTTCTGTTTTTTTAGAATATTTGTATCTTTAATTACAGCATCTATTTTTTCATTCTGCTTTTTTCGTACTTTTCGTTTTGTTGCATATAATAAGTCTTTTTGTGTTATCTGTTCCCGCGCTAAAGCTGTCATATAACTTTGTTTTAAAGAAAAAGCCCTTTGTTTTGCAGGAATATCACTATTTGGTTGTTTTCTAACTGACTTACTCGAACTGCCTTTTGTCACCGCTCCTAAATAGTTTGTGTCACCTTCAGATAATTCATGTGCTTTACCATCACGAATCTTTTGAATGATAGTTTCCCAATCTTGTTGGATAATAAGTAAATCTTCTTCAGAAAATGTATGCAAGATAACTTTAGTAATAGGGTACTCTGATCTTTCCCACTGTTTTCTCCATAAATAAAACATGATTAACAAGTCAGCATTTTTACTCCAAAAGCTGGATGTTTCAAAAGTCTTTAAATACTCTACTTCATAATTAATAATATTTAAGACAAGTCGTTCTTTAGCTGATATTTGGCCATTTTTTAATTCTTTAATCGGTGTTACCTTTAGTTCTACCCCTAATTCCTCAAAATCAGGAGCTTGATTCGAATTTATTTCGTAACCAAAATAACTTTCTTCAATTATTTGACCTAATCCACCCTTTAATTTTTTATTAAAAAGTCGATTATATTTATCTATTTCACCAAAAGTTAATGTTTCTGCTTGTTTAGCGTATTCTATCAATTCTTCTTTAGTATTAAATTCTTTCATTTCCTACACTCCTTTAGTATAAGTTAAATTATACCATAAGTTAAATGGACTAACATTTTTGTTAGTCCATCTTTTTAAAGGAATGTCAATTGCTCTTCTGTAATGATTTCACTTTTTTCTATTTCAACAATACGTCTTCCCATCATTTCTATTAACCCCACCACTAAGGCATTTCCCATACAAAAATATCTCATCCGATCAGTCATGCCTTCTGTCCAATTATCAGGAAACCCATTTAGCCTCTCACATTCAACAGGTGTTAATATTCTTTTTTTACCATTTACCTCAACAATATGAGTACTCCTATTTGTTGATCCTTCACTAGTTAACATCGTTCTTCCAGGCTTATCTAAAGAGTCAACTGGAGACATACCGCCTTCTGTATACATGTATTTATGTCCATTCTTAGCCACTCTTTCTTCTCTCTTTGCCCCCCGAAGATATTCAAACTTTTTCTCTTGCTCTGGAATAAGATAATACTTTTCATCAACCTCTTCTTGTAAAATTTCACCTAAAGTAATCGGTTCTCTTTCAATTGGAACTACATGTGATGTGAAGATTTTTCCATCCCTCATTACTCCAGCGGGATGAAATTCAAATGAAAAATTATCAGATATCTCAACAATATCTTCTAAAAGCTTTCCTTCATTCACACGTTCCTTAAAAGGCTTTTCTTCTACTGGAAAAGGTTTAGCAAAAAATCCTTTTTTAAAAACAACATCCTGCTCTGTCAGTGCACGTTGTTGTTTTGAAAAATTTAATGATCTTCGATAAGCAAAAATAAAAATTCTTCTTCTTCGTTGTGCAAAACCATATTCCGCTGCATTGATTACGCGCCACTCCACGTCATATCCTAAATCATCAAAACTTTTTAACATAACTGCAAAGTCTCTTCCACGCTGTGATGCAGGAGTTTTTAATAACCTGTCCACATTTTCTAAAAGAACATATTTCGGTAATCCATTCCCCATTGCACGTTGAATCTCCCAAAATAAAACTCCTTTTTTTCCTTGTATTCCTTTCTCACCAGATTTAGTTCTAGCAACAGAATAGTCTTGACAAGGGAAACCACCAACTAACAAATCCGGTTTTATTTCAGCAAAAAAATCATCTTCAACAGTGGCGATGTCTACATTGCTATGTTGGCCATTTTTAAAATTACGAACATAACATTCAAAGGCATCTTGTGATTTTCTTGATGGTTCCCATTGATTTGCCCATACTACATCAAACATTTCCTTATCCGCCTTTTCAAGCCCAAAACGAAATCCTCCGACTCCAGCAAAAAGCTCTATAACTCTCAACGGTTTAGTTTTAACCATAGTTTTTCACTCCAAAATTTTTACTACTTTAATTTTATATCTAAAGTGCAAAAAGATCAACTTATGTGTACTATTTTTTCAAAACAGACTCGTAAAAATAAAAAATAAGCAATGTGAATCAAGCATGAAAGAGATTAATAAACAACTACTTTTCCTCTTGCTCTATAAATTCTTTAACACTCAAATAAAAATTATAATTATTAAACCTTAATTTACAATTTTGTAATATAATTTAATATTTGTATTTTTATAATAGGTTATTAATAAAATATAAGCTAAACCCTAAATCAATTCACTTCTTTATTTTTCTAAAAATTCGCTTAGAAACGCCAAATATTTAATGATTCAACAATTGAAAACAACTAGGATATGCATGAAGCAATGCTGCAAAATTAGTATACATTACAATTTAAAAAAGATCCAGTTATCTCTTCAGAAGGAGGCAAATCTCATGAACCTTATCCATCAATACATCCACGAAGTCACAAGGCGTGTTCCTAAAAAAATGCGTGATGATACTTCAATCAAAATCCAAGAAAAAATTGAAAGTATGTTACCAAGGGTTATACAGATGAAGATGTGACACTTGTTCTACAAAAGCTAGGACATCCCGCCCTCTTAGACAGTCATTATTCCAATCGACCGACGCACCTTATTGGTCCGCGCTATTACGATGTCTACATGACATTCCTAAAGATCTTTACTCCTATCATTGTCTTCATCACGTTATTTTCTGTCATCATTGAATTTTTTATCAAATATAACGACACGCTTTCGCTTCAAAATATGATTATTACTATTATTACAAACATCATCGTGACGATTTTTAGTACCATCGTTCAAGTTTTCTTTTGGGTGACGCTTGTTTTTGCTATTTTAGAGTGGAAAAATACAAAAAAGGAAAACACTCCACTAACGATGAAGTTTAAAGAATGGGGTGAATTGTTGGGAGATTCAGCAATTACAACAGCTATTTTAGACAGAATCATGCATCGCGTGGAGATTATTCATTTAAATGAAGATAGTTATCGAATGAAACATAGAAGTTCTATTTTTGAGAAAGAAAGTGTAACAAATTAATTGTCGGAAACTGTAACATTTTACTTGACGATTACAAAGGGATATTGGAGGATATCTAAGAGTCAAATCATCCATCAAACGATAACAAAAGAAAAACTCACAAAGTGGGGATTAAAAGACAATTCCCAACTTTATGAGTTACGATACTTAAAAGGTTGAACCGCCGTATACGGAACCGTACATACGGTGGTGTGAGAGGACAGGGATTAAAATTCCCCTCCTACTCTATTATTGTTGATGAATAATAAAGTAATTTCAAGTTAGCAATCATAAACTCGATTTTTCTCAAAAAAATTAACGCTCATCAAATGTTATCTCGCTCTTATTTAATTGTTTAGACTTGCTTTTTTCTTTTTCTAATTGAGTTTTAATCTCTTTCAATCCATCTAAAGAGAAAATATCATTTTTATTTTCTGTACTTAGATTTTCGATTTCGTGTTATTTTTGAATAACTTCGATTAGCTTTTCAAGAAAATTATCAATATCAGGTTCGGATCATTTGACATGCGGCCCTTTTAAATTTTTAAAATTTTCTATTTTATAACGACTATGATATTCTAATCGAATAATAGATTGTTTTTTTATGCCAGCTGTTTGAATATCTTGTATGAGTACGCCATTTTTTATAAAGTGGTTTATTAATTTTTGAAGTCATTTGACATGCGAAAATAGTATCATCTTTTGGATCTTTATATATTACCGCTGAACGAATTTTACCCTTTTTTGGCTCAATGAAGTTGCCATCATTATCTCTAAATTGTACATACATTGTATAAATCTTCCCAGTTTCAAAAGAAGATTTTTCATTCATTTTTATATTCCTCATATTCATAATCTTCATCATTTTCAAACCATTCTTTTTGATACTTATCATTTGGATCAAGAAGAAAAACTCCGTCTTTTGATTTTAATGTTTTAGGTTTGTTTTTACTTTCTTCACTTAATTCCTTAATTTATATATATATTTCTTCTCTACTCAATTGTTTTTTCATTATCTGCAACTCCTTTATATTCCAGAGATAATCATACCATTTTCTTGAATATAAAGCTGTATCAAGAAAATGGTCCTTGGTGGGTATTTGTTTAAGTTATCAAAAAGTAATATGATGAATGACATTTTTAAATGTAAGAGGAGTTACTTTTATGTAAATATGATATATTGTCAGCTTTTTGTTGTTTAGTTAGTTTTTGTTCATAGATATTTACCTTATTATATTCCACCTCTTAGTAAGCAATGTGTTGGGCATAGGGGTCCCGGCACATTGCTTACTTAGTGACGTTGCGTTGTTTTACGATTTCGGAAGGCAAAGGAGGAAAATAAAACTAAATAGAAGTAGCCGTTAGGCTGCTACCCCTGGTTTTCGTCATCGTTTACTCGTTAAGAAACACAATGGAACACACAGAATATTGATTCATGGCCAGCTACATGGTTTTTGTAGTTAGCCATGAATCTTACAGTCTGTTGTTCGCTTGTGTTTTAGAGAAAAGCAAGATGCCATGATTTGTTATGAACCGATCCATGAAATGAAGGATTTACTAGATTATGCAATGAATGAAAGGTTTGATGATTGGTTCCCGTTACTCTGTGATAATTCAGCGTATATCATGGACACTTACATAAAATCAAATCGACATAGAAGAGATACAAAAAATTAGATTGGGAGGTGAATAACACGTTTCCAATAACACGTCAGGATGAAGCAAATTTTCCTAATTTTAAATCAGTAAAAGAGGCGAGAAAATATTTCAAAAATCGCTATGGTGATAAATATCAAGAGGGTAGCTGGGAGCGATTAGACATAGATCACATTTGTTATTTCGATGAGGTTGATAATCAACCTGTGCAAATTTCACTTTACAGTGATGGGACAATATCTGTCCATGTGGTGTATTGAGATACAGAAGATACGGAAAACTTCCCGTATCTTTTTTATTTAGATTTAATGAACGTGAGATTTTTTAAACGAGTTTGGACTGTCCTCTTTTACTTCGATGGCAATAAAAGAAGGTATTACGGATAGCTTGGAGAAGTTGGTAATTGGGCTTAGTGAGTCAAAATATTGTGAAGAGAAAGATTGGGGGAAATGAAGAAAATTGCTGGTATTGCATTGGGTACATTTTTATTGTTGAGTGGATTTTTGGGATTCCAAACTTCTGCAAGTAAAATCGGTGACCTAAGTAATGGCTATTTTTTCTCCAAATCTTTGTATGGTTGCAAATACGGTTGAAAAGTTCGGCAATGGTTGGTACGTTAATGGAATGTTTCTAGATAAGGCTGCTAAACATGGATTATGGAACCCGAAAGTAGGAAGCGGATTATGTATAATGACAGATGTTTGGGATTGATTTGTAGGTTGGAAGGTAATTTGGAAATTCGTAAGGGGAAAATTTTAAAATTCCTCCCCTTTTCTTATTTTTGGTAATGGTACAGTAAGCGCTCGGGTATTTTTATATTGTAATAACGAGTTGATCCATGGTTATGGAGGGAATAGTGTGAAAAAAATGTTTATATTAGGTGGAATAATTGCAGTCTCTTTTATTATCTTGATTTCCATAACCAATGCTAAATCTGAAGGGGGTAAGGATATTGCCCCTGTTGAAGAAAATGCAAAAAGTGTTGAGAAATTTGGTAGCGGTTGGTATGTTAATGGGTTTTTTTGGATAAAGCTACTAAGCGTGGACTGTGGAATCCGAAGGTAGGAGACGATATAGAATTAATGATGGACACGGAAAAAAATAGGGTTGTAGCTTGGAAAGTAAAAAGGTAAATAGCTTACTTCTTTGAGACTCCCATCGATAAATGCAAATTGACTAATGTCAGTTGGATTCTTAAGTGGTTTTGTCCGTTACAATAGCAAAACCGAAAGCGTAATAAATTTTGCTTTTGCTTAGTACGGCTTTCGGTACGAAAAACAAAACGAAAGGTCTTATCTTTTTCAAGTGGTAATTTTTCGCTTGAAGTAACGTACAATGAACAACATGACAATTATCATCCACATTTTCATGTGTGGATTACAGCTGATAAGAGTTATTTTAATAATAATAAATATATTGCTGGGGATTGGTGACTGAAATTTTGGTAACAAGCAAAACTAAACAAACTAGTATTTTTTGTATCTGGTTAATTTTATATTGTAGTAATGAATTCAAGTTCAAAATCATTTTTAAAATATGTTGGCATGCCATATGGAGTTGGAACTTTTGTTATAGGGATATCCATAAATCTAGGTCTCCATTGTCCGCCTCCAATATCATTTCCGAACCAATAGGCTTGCCAAACAATTTTTGAACAGTAGGTTGGGTTAGTTGAAAATAAATCGGCATTAATTCCATAATCGTATCTTAAGTTTTCATAATTTTCAAGAGCCCAATCAGTAGCTTTAATAGGTATACTAGAAAAAAGTGGATTATTTGTGTTTTTCATTCTATAGACCTCTGTATTTGTTGGAATAAATCCATTATCAGGAGCTTTTAATCCGTAAGTTTCAATCCATTTATCTATACCAATAACCTCAGGGACACTATTTATATCTGCTATATGTAAGACTTCATTTGAATTTACTGCAATTCCAACATGTCCTGTTAATCCAGCAGAACTTGTCCCATTGGATATTAATATATCTCCTTTATTAATTTAGATATCTTTCGTAGAATTTTTGTTATAAGTAGTTTTGTTTTTTTAAAAATAAATAAATTCTTCTTGTTGAATTTGTTTATTTATATCAATCCAAGTCTCATGATCTATATCATTAGATAAAACATCTTTTTGAATTAATTCTTCATAATCGTTAATAGAAATGTCTGGATCTTCTTTATTAACTTCACTACTAGCTTTTACTGGTAATTCTATAAATAACATAAATGTTGCTAGTATGGTTAAAAATACAAATAAAATAGATTTCTTTTTCATGCTTTACCACCCTTTTTATTTTTATAGTTATAATATAGGTTTATAGGTATAATATTACATATATTGATATTATAAAAGTCTCTTTAATTTTAAATGTGAGGTAATAAAGGCATTTTGAATTAGAAAAGAACATTAATTGATGATGAATAGGAAGTAGAATAATGTGGTGATATTCGTATGAAAGTTAAAACTTTATTTGTTACTATTTTTTTTAGTGTGTTATTTGCAATATTTTTAGGATTATATGTTCAAGATGTTGCTCGTTATTTTGAAAGTCATTTGTTTTATATTCCTCCTATTATAACGATAACAGTTGGGACAATAGTGAGTACTTGTTTGTTTATTTTAGCAATTATTATAGAGTTTATGATATTAATTTCAGGGAAAATAGTATCACGAATGTTTAGTATGATTATGAAAGTTATATTAATAGTAACTATTATAATTGGTCTTTTAGTTTCTTGGTTGTCTATTTTTGTTATGGCAATGTCTTGGGGATAGTGTAGAAAAAGATATATATTTAGCGGTTTTGTTCGTTATACTAGATAACCGAAAGACGATAAAAATTTTATTTTTTGCTGAGTTTGCTGAGTATGGCTTTCGGTACGAAAACAAAAATGGACAAAATAAAAAGAATCAAGAGCAAAATCTTTTTTGCTTAAATGGCAGAGGACAGGTTTTTTTGTTTCTTTTTTTTCCATAAAAAAGAAAGGTCTTATCTTTTTCAAGTGGTGATTTTCCACTTGATTCAGCGATAGCTGAACATGTTTTTAGCCTCGAAGAGCACGTTCTCTTGGTAACAAGAGTATGAGAGGTGAATCCGTAAAATGGAGTTGGCCTGAAACAAAAAAAAATCAGATGACCGATGTAAAAGGATAGGATGAAAAATGGGTAAACCTTCCCAACCTCATTTTTCTCATTTTTCATCATAATGCCCAGGTGGTGCTAAATCGACTAAATGATCAAAACCAAAAGTAATATAGGTTTCTTCGGGTAAAACTCTATCTTTGACTATGAAATAGCCATTCTTTTTTTTCATACTTGAAAATGAACTGGCGTATTCTAATGCTTGACTAGGCTTCTCTGCTAATATTGCGCAAACGCTCATTTTACTCACTCCATTTCTTTATTTCGTTGAATATTGAATCTTTCTTGGTATCTTCTGAACATCCTGCGATTAATACCCATGATCCGTTCAATGTACTTTTCTGTTTCTCCTTCAAAGTACAATTTGAAGGCGTGCTGTAGCTTAGGATGATTTTCTTTATATTTCAGTTTCCCCCCTTTGAATTTCCCTTTCTTTTCAGCAATTTCAATTCCTTGCGCCTTTTTGTTAAATAAGGAGCATAGTTTCGATTAATTCCTTGTTGTTCCGTCCTAGTCGTTCAAGTTCTG
Source organism: Massilibacterium senegalense (assembly GCF_001375675.1). Taxonomy (NCBI): domain Bacteria; kingdom Bacillati; phylum Bacillota; class Bacilli; order Caryophanales; family Bacillaceae; genus Massilibacterium; species Massilibacterium senegalense. The sequence continues at coordinate 2,054,191 of NZ_LN831786.1, forward strand.
TTACAACAACAATATCGCCTTCTCTAATGAAATACAGCATAGCTTTAAATTGTGGTCGGTTGGTGGATTGTCCGCTTAATTTATCTGTGAATAATTTAGAGCTATCACTTAACCCCTCAATCTGTCGGTCCAAATTTTGACCTTTGCTACTCACCCTTGCATATCCTATACGTGCTATTCTATTACCTCATTAAATTTATTGAAAATCATTTATTTTGATAAAGTTTACAAAACATTCTTTTTTACTTTACATTCGAATAAATTTCCAAAAAGTGAACCTCCTATTTTCCGAATTATCATTGCTCAACTCTGTTGTCATTCGATAGAGCGTAATAATAACGAAAGCCCCTCTCCGTTTTGGAAAAGTATTTCCTCATTTGATTTAATTGTTGAATTGATTTTCTTTAATCCATTTAAAGGAAATACTTCATTTTCCTTTTTTCTATTTTTTCTCTGAAACTGATCCCCTTTTTGCATTGAATCTTTAATGATACCTTAAAGATGTGAAAATTCCTAATATTTACCTATACTAGCAAGAACAAGCGTATTTCTAAAATATACGGAGTTTTTTGAAAACAACTCTTTATCTAAAAAATGTTTTGAGTGGTTGCATATTGCACACAAAATTCCATTACCGTTCTTGTATTTCCTTCCCTAAAAGGATGTATTTCCTATAACTTGAAGAAAGTTTTAGAAAATGATTGCACCTTTTCAGCATAGCTTTTGAAGCTTCTTTAGGAATATTGCTATGATGACCATAACTAACACTCATTCCTGCAAGTACCTTTTCGCCTTTTTCAATATTTATAGTACGAGCTTCACCAGCCCACTCATAAAGATTACAAAAAATATATTTATGAATATCCATTAAATGTTGATAATCAAAATCACCTTTTACACTTTCAACATCAATTAATTTACTGGCAGTGATAATAGATTCAGATTCAGCTTCGTCCAATTCTTTATGGTCTGTGATACCAAGTTTATTTTTTAATACATTTGTATTGGGAATAGTATAAGGATTAATTATTTCAAACTTACTCCTTTCTTTCTTATATAAGAAAAACAGCTTCAATGTAGCTGCTTTTCTTAATTTTTTTTATATTTATCAATTATCTTTTTTCGTAAATCATCAAGTTCTATATCACCATCAACATACATTTTTAATAAAGCCCGATTCTCTTTCGTTAATGGTTCAGCGCCTAATGAATTAATTGCTTCGGCATTAGCAACGAATTTTTCTCTTTCCTCTTTTGTGGTATTAACAATACTGTATTTACTCATTAGTATCATTCCTCCTGTATTCATATTTACATAGTAACCTTGAAGCTGACCTTTATAATTCCAACGTGCTTGTAAATTCCAGTCATTCGCAAGCTCTTGAACTTTCTCACTTACTTTTTTATACGTTTCTTCATATGTAGTCAATTCAAAAGTTAGTGTTTCATAAACAAATAATTCATCCAAATTTAAACCACATTTAAACCGTCATTTGGGTTTTGAACTTTAATTTCGACTTCAACTGTTTTTTTTCATAGAGGTCTGCTTTCGCGATTTTTGAAGCAGACCTCTTTTATGAATTGTTGTTATCGGGCTTTTTAGATACAAGCGAGATACAACCTCTTAGTAGACCTTTAGGCAACCCCACGGAAATAATTTAATTCTTTTCTTTTCCTACTTTAATTATATTTTCTAATTCCTCCATATATCTTCAGCCATTTGAAAAGACCACTCAAAGATTATCTACGTCTATATTTCCGTAAATACTATTGTCCTTCTGTTTTTCTTCTAATTGTATTTCTTCCTTTGGCGCTTCACTTTCCAATTATACGGACTCCTTAGAAGGCCCATTTTCAACTTTTACCTGTCGATGACTATTTTGTATAAATGGATTCACAGGCGATCCTGCATCGTTTTTGGTGGCTTCAAAAATAAAGGTGTTTATCATAACTTCCTTTTGTATTTCCGGTGCTAAAAAATCACTTGTGCCGTAAAGATCAATGGCATGGTAAATTAAATTTCTTATTGCTATGGTCATATTGGATTGATTATTTAGCCATTGAAAAAACTCGTCTGATTCAGTTGGTTGGAAGCGACAATTTATCGCTTTCTTTTTTTCTTCATCTTTCATATAATAATCATTCCCTTTTTACCCTATCATTTCTAGTTCTTTTGAATAACATAAGTTTCTGTTTAAATTGTTTAATCCGTCAACATTCATTGTTACTGCATACTGCTGGGGAATCCATAAGAGTTTAGCATTTTCCGATTCAGCATATTTGTTTAATTCGGCATACATTTCATCTTTGAACTCTATAGTACCTCCACCATATACAGCGAAAATTTCTGTTTCATTTGACATATCCTTCGCATTCTTTTTAATTATGTAATCTAAAGTAGAATCGGATCGGTTTTAACTCAGGTAATTCGCGTAACGGTTCTTATTCTTGTACACTTCACACGGAATACGGTGATTTAAATATCCAGATTCCTCGTGATCGCAATGGAGAGTTAAAACAACAGACTGTAGCGCCATATAAACGCTCTAACGACACATTAGAGTCTACTGTTATCCATCGCATTACGATGTCTGAAATCTCGAATCTGATTGAGAAAATGTACGGTCATCACTATACACCACAAACCATATCCAATATGACAAAAGCTGTGTCTGATACGGTAAAAGCATTTAATAAGCGTCCTTTACATAATAGTTATGTGTGCGTGTACTTAGATGCTACCTACATTCCTGTTCGCCGTGATACTGTCTTGAAAGAGGCAGTCTATATTGCTATTGGTATCCGTGAAGACGGCTCAAAGGAAGTTTTAGCGTATACTATCGCTCCTACGGAGTCAGCTTACAATTGGCTGAAACTTTTAGAAGAATTGCATCGAAGATGTCCTGCTATTTGTTTCTGACGGTCTAAAGGGGATGGCTAACGCTGTTGTCACTGTGTTCCCAAAAGCCAAATACCCAGTTTATCTTGTTCACGTGGCACGTAGTATCGCTCATAAAGTGTGTGTAGAAGATTGCCAAGGAATCTGTGATGACTTTAAAGCTATCCATCAAGCGAGCTGGACAAGCTGTACTAAACACCTTTTGCGAAAAATGGAAAAAGCAATATAAAAAAGTGGTAGACGGCTTATCTGAAAATCCATATTTACTTACGTTTTATTATTTTCCTAAAGATATTTGGCGAAGTATTTACTCTACGAATTTAATTGAGTCGTTTAATAAGCAAATTAAGAAATATTTCAATTGTAACGACAAATACATGGTCAGCATTGCGAACAGTAGCTAAACGGTGGGCAATTACAATCGTTGTCTGGTTTTTCGAAAGCTCAGTTGGATCAACCTTTCTGTCTCTGTATCGAATGCTGAAGTTGCTTCATCGAGTATTAAAATAGGTGAATTTTTTAAAAACATTCGTGCAATGGATGAGTGACCATGGCACCGTAATTTAAGGTAGAAAAAAGCTTCAAAATGATGGGTAGATTCCATCTCATATAGTTTCTGGTGGCTGTCAACTATATAAAAGAAGAACCTTTAATCCATCAATAGACTAAAGGTTCTTTCGTTTATTTCATACGGCATTAAATTAGCTACTTAAGTTTTTAAAATTAATTAGCAGTTTGTTTACTTTCAATTAAATGGATACCAAGCATTTCTGTTGCTGCTGTATGAACTTTTTCTAAAAGTTCTGGGTTTTCCATTAAGGAAATACCAAATGAAGGTACCATTTCTTTGATTTTTGGTTCCCATTCTTTCATGCGTTCAGGGAAACATTTTTTAATTACTTGAAGCATAACAGAGGTAGCTGTAGATGCACCTGGAGAAGCTCCAAGTAATGCAGCGATTGATCCGTCTGCAGCTGTCACAACTTCTGTACCAAATTGAAGTGTTCCTTTTCCGCCTGCTTCTGTATCTTTGATAACTTGTACACGTTGACCAGCGATTACGATTTCCCAATCTTCCGCTTTTGCGTTTGGAATAAATTCACGTAATTCTTCCACGCGTTGTTCTTTTGATAACATTAATTGTTGAATTAAGTATTTGGTTAATGTCATTTCTTTTACACCTGCTGCTAACATCGTTAAGACGTTATGCGGTTTTACAGAAGTGATTAAATCTAAATTTGAACCTGATTTTAAGAATTTCGGTGAGAAACCTGCAAATGGTCCAAATAGCAATGCTTTTTTATTGTTAATAAAACGTGTGTCAAGATGCGGAACAGACATTGGTGGCGCACCAACTTTTGCTTTTCCGTATACTTTTGCATGGTGTTTTTCCACAATTTCTTGATTGTTACATACTAACCAAAGACCACTAACTGGGAATCCTCCGATATGTTTTCCTTCTGGGATAGCAGATTTTTGTAGTAAGTGAAGACTACCACCACCAGCTCCAAGGAATACGAATTTCGCATTATGTGTTTCCACTTGGCCATTAGCTAAATTTTTCACTGTCACATTCCATGATCCGTCACTTGCACGTTTCACGTTCGTTACGTTATGTTTATACGCAATCTCAACATTTTTTTCTGTTAAATGTTTAAATAAAATACGCGTTAAAGCACCAAAGTTAACATCTGTACCTGCGTCAGTTTTTGTTGCTGCAATCGGTTCGTTTGATGTACGGTCTTCCATCACAAGCGGAATCCACTCTTTTAGTTTTTCTGGATCCTCAGAAAACTCCATCCCTTGGAATAAAGGATTGTTTGATAACGCTTCAAAACGTTTCTTTAAAAACTCAACATTCTCTTCACCGTGCACTAAACTCATATGAGGCAGTGGTCTAACAAAGTCTTCTGGATTGCTGATCAAGTTGTTTTTAACAAGGTAAGACCAGAATTGTAATGAAAGTTGGAACTGTTCATTAACATTGATTGCCTTTTTAATATCTATAGAACCATCCGGCTTTTGCGGAGTATAGTTAAGCTCACAGAGTGCTGAATGCCCTGTTCCCGCATTGTTCCACTCATTAGAACTTTCATCCCCTGCTGTATCAAGTTTTTCAAACACTTTAATGTCCCATTCCGGTACTAATTCTTTCAGAAATGTCCCCAAAGTGGCACTCATTATTCCAGCGCCAACTAAAATAACGTCTGTTTTATTTTGTCCATTACTCATCTTTACCATCCTTATCCCCTATAATTTGCAGAAAGCACGTAGACGCTCCTGCTTAGACGTCACGGTAAACCAAGACGCAACTTAGGAGCACACCTTTCCTGTATCAATTTTATCCTTATTTTAGTATATCACAATTATTTAAAATTTAAAATAAATACTATTATATATTAGGCATAACCTATGTGAAATATACACCTATCCATTTTTTGCTTTAAGATGGGGATTTGTAGGTAATTATAGCCTTTATTTAATGACTAAAATGTCCATTTTAGTCATCTCAGAATGAAGTTTTTTGTGAGGAGATGTTTTTACAAAGGGGATGGACTTTTTATATTGTATGTCACTTTGGAAACGGTATCATCATGAAGCTGTATTCGTTTATTTTTTATCCCTTATTAACGGGAAGAAAGACCCCCCACTTCAAAATGGGGAGGTTGGATAGGCTACACTAAGTTGGACAATAAAATTAAGGTCTAGTAGAGTAAAACAAAAGTAACTGAAATGGAGAGAATCTACAATGACCGAAAAAAGAACACGCAGAACATTTAGTCCAGAATTCAAAAGCCAAATGGTCCGACTTTATGAGAGTGGAAAGCCACGTGCAGATATCATACGCGAGTACGATTTGACAGCTTCAGCGTTTGATAAATGGGTGAAGCAAAGCCAAGCCTCCAGCTCCTTTAAAGAAAAAGATAATCGAACACCGGAAGAAGAAGAGTTGTTGAAACTACGTAAAGAAAATCAACGTTTACTGATGGAGAATGATATTTGCACCTAAAGGTATAAAAGTATCTACGCATTAAAATGTTAGATACTCTAAAAAGCATGCCGCGCTGATCATGGGACGAAAGTAGATGTCATCCGTAATAACGCTCACAAATATTCGGTATCAGCAATGTGCGAAGTCCTTGGAATCGCTAGAATCACTTACTATTACGAGTCCAAAAAAGAACCTAAAGATGAATCCTTAAACAAAAAAATCATAACTATTTTTAAAGAAAGTCGCAATAATTATGGCACAAGAAAGAGTAAAGTTGAACTTGAAAAGAAAGGGCTAACAGTTTCTAGACGACGTATCGGTCAAATCATGAAAGAAGAAGGGCTTGTCTCAACTTACACAGTCACTCAGTTCAAGCCATACAAGTCTAAGGTAAATGAAGAACCTGTGAAAAATACGCTGAATCGAGCATTTCATCAGCAATCAGAATTAGCTGTTGTTGTTAGTGATTTAACATATGTACGCGTAAATGGCAAATGGCATTACGTATGTTTATTTGTTGATGTTTTCAATCGTGAAATTATCGGTCATAGTGCCGGAGCGAACAAGACTGCAAGTCTTGTTTACAAAGCACTTTCAAGCATTAGAAGACCATTACATCGAATCGGAATGTTTCACACAGATCGCGGAAGCGAATTTAAAAATCAATGGATCGATGATGCGTTAGAAACGTTTGGAATCGAACACTCATTAAGCATGAAAGGCTGTCCTTATGACAATGCAGTCGCTGAAGCGACATTTAAAGTTTTTAAAACGGAATTTTCAAACGGCTCGCACTTTAACCGCCTAGATCAACTCGAAATCGAATTAAATGATGACGTAAACTGGTTCCATAACATTAGAATCCACGGAACACTTGGTTATAAAAGTTCAGTAGAATTTAGATTGATGACCTTATAGTATTTGTTTGAATTAGTGTTGACAATCCAATTTCAAGTAAGCATTTTTAATCGTCCAGACATAAATACTTTATAAGAAAACAAAAGCACTTGTTACCTAAAAAGAAATCAAGTGCTATTTTTATGCATAATAGGGATTCCTTCAACTCTATACTGCAAACATCCTTTTCTAATTTGATAACTCTAATCCAAAAAAGTTCATAAAATAATAGAGTAATAGTTAATTTTGTATTTGTAATTCCCTTAAAATTTCTGTCCGCAAATCACTCGCAATATTCCCATTTTTATAATCATCTAATAAAGAATTTATTCTCTGAATATAACTATCTGAATTTTCTATACATCCTTCAAAACAATCCATAAAATGGTCTACTAATGTATCATCTACTAAAGCAATTGGTTCTGGATAATATTTGACACCTTCTCTTTCAAATGCTTTTCTACTAGTATAAGCAACTGCATCAATAACACAGTTCCAAGCTATGACATCTGTTTCGTTATCTGACATCTCTTGAATTATTGTTATACCATTTTCCTCATTATCTAATAATTCATAAAGAATATCCCCTATATTTTCTTTACCTTTTAGCCATTCCCAACATTTATATATAACTTCCTGGGCTAAAATTTGATCTTCCTTTTTAGAAAATACCGACAAAACTTTTTCTGAAAGTCCAAGAAAAAATATTACTTTACCATCATCTGTTAAACTACTAAAGTTAGTATTAGCCATAATTAACCTCCAACTAGTCAATATACTTTCCATTTTTAATCATTAGATTAAGCCTACCAGTTACTTTAATACTTTCATCAATTTCCGACGTTACTTCGATTTTTAGATTAGGATATTTTAAACTTAATTGCTTTAACACACCAGGAGGAACTTTATCGTTCGCTAATCCCTGATAACACTTTCTACATACACCTGAAGGATTCGATTGATGTAGTTTTAATGTTCCTGCTACATCTTCTGGTTTTATACCTGCCTTTATTAATGCTGAATCAAATTCATTCAGAACTCCTTCCTCTGCATGCCTAGTGAACAACGGGTTATTTCCTGGAGCTTTAATATTCCTGTTAGGCATTACCTCATCTAAATCAGGTAATCCAGCTTCTTTACGTACTTTTGGTGATCCTCCTTCAAAAGTCAAATTTTCTAATCCTTTTACATCAGTCTTTCCAACTGCAACTGTTTCAGTTTCTGGAACATTCCATTTTTTTCTTAGTACATCTATATCAGTTTTACCAATATCAATCTTACTTTTATTACCCGTACCCTTAGCACCCTTCACCGAAAACATCTGCGGGTTAACCTCACTAAGAGGTTTCATCTCCATCCCAAAGGTGGTGATATTCACCGAATCAGTCGCAAGTTTTTCCTTATAGAAAACAGGGACCTTTTGCTTTCCCAATGCGGTTTTAGTTGTTGTCACTTTTTGTTTTATGAAATCCTTGCTGTAAGGGGTGCCTTTGAAAACTTCTGTTGGAACATTTTTATTTGACCCTTTGCTGATTGCTTTTAAGGCGGAAACTCCTTTTGCTCCTTTTCCAACCTGGCCAACCACAGGTACAAATGTAGTCAGTCCAACACCTGTGACATACATGATACCCTCATCTTCTGCCACATCAAAAACCGTCTGCCCGATATTTTCCACAACACTCATCGGATCGCTGATAATCTGTTGCATTGTTTGCTTGTAAGTTTCCACTCGATCATTGGCAATTTGTTTTAATCCTTCCGGCTCTATTCTATCAGGAATGGTATCGGAAAGGACAACAATTCCTGTATCAAGGACAAGCGTTAATAGGCCTTTTGCGATTTCATATAAACCAACGGCAAGCCCTTTAATGAGACCCCATACTATTTCTGATCCCCACTCAACTACGTCCCATACGCCTTCGAAAAGGTTTGTATATTTAGATTTTACATTTGCAGCTTTATCATTGTATGCGTCATCGACATTTTCAAATTTTTTTACCTTGGAGGTGTAAAGATTCCATAGTTCATCCATCTTATATGCGAGGCTGTTTTTTGTTTGTTGGATGTCTTTCCTAATATTTTCTATCTTTTTTTGATTTATCCGACTTGCTTCTTTTTCTGCGTCTGTTGGATTATCTAAAAAATTAAAAATGGAAGTAGGAGAATCATACGTTTTCATTAATGCTTTGGGTACGTTGTTGGCAATTCCACCCTCCATTTGCTTTAAATTAAACCATATATCATTCCTATCTACTCGCATCATGGCATTTCTTGCGATAGGAGAAATATACGTCGTTGTATCAGCTACATAGTTTTCAAATAAGGATAAGAGATCACCGACCTGGCCTTGATAATCTTTTATTTTTTCTTTAGAACCGGTGATTCTTTCCTCCCAAGCATCCATACTTTTACCTTTATTCGTTTGAATATAAGTGGATACATCTGCGAGCGACTCTTCCATTGTTTCTAGATTGTATTGGTATTTTCGGAGTTGCTCGATAATCTCATCTAAAACGCCGTAATTTATTTGCAGATCTCGTTTCATGATGAGCCACTTCCAATTTTTTCACTAATTTTCTCATCTACTTCTATCATGTTGTCAAGTATTGCTTTCCCACCTTGATGAATAGCCTTCCATTGGTCAATTAAATCACTATTCATATCATCATTCATGTTATCTAGTAGTGCATCTACCTTATCTATAAAGTCCGAGTTAAAGGCTTTTAATCGATCTCTCGTATTAGAACGAAATGACGTAGTGTAACTTGTAAATTCTTCCATACTACTTTTTAATCGGTCTAATGTTGAGTCGAGATTCGCTAAATCTAGTTTAATTTCTGATTTCGCCAATCCTACACACATTCCTTCCTTTATAAAACTTCCGTCAAAGAAGATTTTTTTCTTTTTTCCATTGATTATTAATAAAAAAAACTGCCTACTAACCCCACCTAAGCATATGCTTTTAGCTTAAATTTTCGCGTATGTCATATGCGAGAACCTCGGATTTCAGTACACTAATAAAGAATTTGTCGTAACGCACTGGTAGAGTTAGCTATATAGGGCTATCTGAAATGAGTGGATTGAATGTCATCAATTAATCGATTTAACTCAGTAATCATTTTATTAACAATCTCTCTCATTTCTTCTTCAACAGAGGCATTTTCTAAATCCATTTGTTCAAAGTTTTCTTGAATTTCTCTACAAGCATCTTGTAAATTATTTATAATTCCAGAGTCCCAACCACCATATAATAGGTTATGGCAAAAATTATAATCATATAATCCCATTATGATTCACCTGCTTTTTTCTTCTGCTTCATTTCTTGTTGAAGTTTTTTCATATCTTGATTCGAAAATTCCATGGAGTTCATATCCTTTTCTACGATAAATTCCTGCTTCATTAAAAATACAAAAGCATCCTCTATCTCATCTGTATACCCATGATGAACGACCTTTTTGATTAAAGGGGTTGTAAAATAAATTTGTGATCCTATTTTCACTTCTCCCACTGGATAGACAATCCCTCCATATGGAAAATAACTATGATAACCTTGTGGAGCGATGAATCTTCCTGTGATCACTATTTTGGAAGGGGAGGTATTTTCTTGGTCGGGTTTAAAATAAGCTGGGTCTAGTTCTACAATAGACCCTAATGGGAGCACTTCCCGTGTAATTTCAATCGTATTCGATAATAACTGAACAAACGTTGTCTCATCTAATGAAAACCATTTATCTAAAAAGGAAACAGTATGTGATGAATCTTCATATGTATAGGAGAACTTGATGTGTTTACGATGTAGGTCTAATGATGTGCACTTTTTATAAGCATGATAAAGCTCTTGAAATACAGTTTTATCTTCCATGAATAGACTAAAAAACTCTCGAATGGCATGACCATACTTCAAACGGATTTCCTTTGTTAATGACTGGATTATTTGATCTACTTTTTGTAAAGCAAGACTTTGTAATTGCTTATCAAACTCTTTATCCATGAACTCATATCACTCACTTTCTTCATTACGCTAAACACACACACTTTTCTATATATATATATTAATTCCAAATTTACGTAATTGAAATACTACCTTTTACCTAGTTTTATACTAAAATTATTGTACTATTGATAAGTTTAATTAAACTAAATGTATTAGAAGGATTAGTTGAACAGGGAGGGGAATAAAGGAAAACAGATAATGAGGGTTTATTTTCAATACCCGCTTCCGACAACAAAATGCCACCTTATTTACAACTTTTTTTGCCCCTATTTGTGATACGGTTCCCCCCGCATAATCCGAAACCCCCGATAAATCTGTTCCACCAATACCAATTTCATCAACTGATGTGGAAACGTCATTTTCGAAAACGATAATTTCATATCCGCCCGTTTCAACACATCGTCACTTAACCCCAGTGATCCACCAATCACAAACGCAATTTTACTTTTTCCATATGTCATTAATCCTTCGATTTTCTCTGCCAATTCTTCCGATGACAGCATCTTCCCATCAATCGCCAAAGCAATCACGTAAGCATCGTTTGGAATTTTGGCTAATAATCGTTCGCCTTCTTTTTGTTTCACAATTTGCATTTCTGCTTCACTTAATACTTCTGGTGCTTTTTCGTCCGCAACTTCCACTTCTTCTATTTGTGTATAACTCGATAATCGCTTCACGTATTCAGCGATTCCTTGTTTTAAGTATTTTTCTTTTAGTTTTCCCACTGTGCATAAGTAAATTTTCATAATTTTTTAACTCCTTCGATAATTATCCACAGAACTTATCCACATATTCACACAAAACAGTTGAAAACTTGTATAAACATGTGAATAATTCTTTATAAAACCTTATATGTTGCCGGTTGTGGACAATAAGAACATGTTTCCTTCTTTTTTTCTTCTTCTGTGCATAACTCTAAAATCGGTGCTTCTTCTTTTTCCGCCACTACTTCTTCTAGTGCCCAATCAATATGTTCTTCACAACTATATTTCATTTTTTTCATCCTTTCTTTTTTTCCTAGCCCAACAATGGACGTTTATTATGCAAGTAATGCGTCACTAAGCTTTTTTCGTCTTATGCTTTTTATCTAAAGGGGCTCGAATCATAAGCTGGATTGCTCTATGAGGATAGATTTCCTCATTCCAAATTCACCTATGTTTGTCGCTGATAAACAAGTGACTTCGCTTTTTATCCAATCTTACTGCGGTTGGCTAACGACTTCCGCTATAAGTCATCCAATTAGACCGCCTCTTCCACCCTTCGCCTTATTACTCTGTCGCTGGACAAGCCCATCTTCACTTTTTATTATCCCCAACATAAAAATAGCAGGAGATTTTCTCCTGCTATCGTACTCGTTTTTCTTCTACTAATTGTAATTCAGTTGTATTTTTTTGTCCATCGCGATAATAAGTGACTTTAATTTTATCCCCAATGCTTTTTTGTTCGTAAATGTATTTCCGTAATGCAATGACGTCATTTACTTTTTGGTCGTCTAATTGGACGACGACGTCATATTCTTGGAATCCCGCTTTGTCTGCTGCGGATAATGCCGATACGCTTGTAATGATGACGCCACCTTTTACGCTATTCGGTAATTTTAATGTATTCGTCCAATGATAGCTGGATACGTCGCTTAAGGAGCTAATCGTTACGCCTAAGAATGGACGTTTTACTTCGCCATATTGTTCTAAATCAGCAATGATTGGAAGGGCGGAGTTTACTGGAATAGAAAAGCCGATTCCTTCTACTGCTTGTTCTGCTACTTTCATCGAGTTAATGCCGATTAATTGACCGCTAATGTTAATTAGCGCCCCGCCACTATTTCCAGGGTTGATTGCAGCATCTGTTTGCAATACGTCTGCGTTCCAGTCTGGGACACCGTCTCCATCTAAATCAACTGGTACGGTCCGACCTGTTCCACTAATAATTCCTTGTGTGACAGAGTTTGAATATTTTCCAAGTGGGTTTCCGATTGCAATCGCTGGTTCTCCTGGTTTTAATGCTTCGGAGTCCCCAATTTCGATAACGGCATCGATTTTATCACCCGCTACTTCTAATACGGCTAAGTCCGTCCATTGGTCACGACCTAACAATTTTGCAGGAAGGCGTGTTCCGTCATGTAAACTAATTTCTAGTTGGTTCGCCCCTTCGACTACATGATTGTTCGTGACAATATATGCTTTATCTCCATCTTTTTTATAAATAACCCCTGATCCTGCACCTGCTTCCACTGTTTCCCCTACTTCATTAGAAAATAGTCCAATGCCGGCTTGTTGTTGAATGTTAATCACTCCCACGACGGCTGGAGATGCTTTTTCAAATGCTTTTGTGACATCGGTTGTCACATCTAGGTTGACACCTTTTTTAATACCTTCTGGTGCATTTCGTTTCGTTTGTACGTTTTGTTCTGTTTGTTGTTTCGTTAGCGAATATGGTAATAATCCTGCATCGGATAACATCGGTAATAAAATAATCACAAGTAACGCACCGACCATCGCACCGATTAAAGAGGAAAAGAAAGTTTTTGATCGTTTTCTATTAGAATGTTCATCAAAGCCCATACGCAACACATCCTTTCCAAAGATAAAATCAACCTTTTATATCCAACGAAAATGGAACAATTATAGCATACAATATCGATTGCTTATAATTCAAACATCGCGGTTGGAATGGCTGAATCTGTATCCAATAATTCGAATTGCTCTCCGACAATATGACCTTTTTCTTGCAACACTTGGCTTACGGACAGACGAGCTAATTCTTTCATATTATTATCTTGACTTAAGTGGGCTAAATAAATACGTTCTGTTTGATCGCCAATCATTTCAGCTAACGCATACGCCGCGTCTTCATTCGATACGTGGCCGACGTCGCTTAATATTCGTCGTTTAATGTTCCATGGATACCGTCCCGCCCGCAACATTTCAACGTCATGGTTGCTTTCAAACACAAACACATTGGAATCGCGAATCGTTCCTTTAATTCGGTCGCTCACATATCCTAAATCGGTACAAATCGTAACCTTTTTGCCGTTATGGTGAAAGGCATAAAACATCGGTTCCGCCGCATCATGGCTAACGCCAAACGATTCTACGTCTAAGTCATGAAACGTTTGGACTGTTTCCCTTTGAAAAACAAATTTTTGCTCGGTATCGATGTCTCCGATATGCCCGTCCATTGCCTTCCACGTTTTTTCGTTCGCAAAAATCGGTACTTTATAGCGGCGCGCAAGGACCCCTAAGCCTTTTATATGATCACTATGCTCATGGGTAACTAAAATCCCGTCCAATCCATTCATTTGTCGGTCCACTTGTTCAAACAATTTCTCCATCTGCTTTCCACTTAACCCTGCATCAACGAGTACCCTTGCACGGTCGGTTTCAATATAAAACGCGTTTCCCGTACTACCGCTTGCAAGGACACTAAACCGCAAACTCATGCTTATCGTTCCCCCTATTGTTCAATCTATCAACGTTTTTTTATTCTACTTCTACCGGTTCATTTAACATATCTCCGTCAATCGCATTAATATAAAAATGATTTTCGTCTGCTTTATGCCCATCATGTTCTTGCTCGACGACAACATGCCATGTCGGCGCTAACACTTGGACATCTTCCGTTAAATCCGGCAAACTATAATAGCCAAATTCCATTTCTTTCACCCGGCTATTATACGGAAGCTCATTATGTTCCACGAGTCGTTCTAACACTTTTAACGGTCGCAATATTTCTTTTTTACTTCCTTGTGTCGTAATAAATAAATACGTTTGTTCATAACTCGTCACTTCGTTTTTATCGTTTAAATATAACGTCAGCATTGCTTTTTTGTTTTCAAAAATCGGTTGATCGCCGTACTTTTCATCACATGTAATCGTTTTTTCGACTTCATCCATTTCTAAAAATAGATAATCTTTCCCGTACAACACATACTCTTTCAAAAATTCCCGCACCGCTGTTTCTAACCCTGCTTTCGGCAACAATACCGGCTTGTCCAACGTGGAAACAACCGTCGTTCGGTCGATAATTTCGATTTTTTGATTCGGCATTTTTTTTAGTTCACTTTCCATAAACATCTCGCTTTGCCCGCTAATATATGATTTTTTTTCCGATTTATCGGGAATTTTTCCATACTTAATATTTAACGCTTCTAACCGATTTTCAACCGAAGATTGTTCTAACATTTCAATTTTATTTTCTGTTTTACGTTGATACAGCTGATAACCAAGAAAAACATTAAGGAGAAGAAAAATGACGATAAAAATTGTTTTTGTTTTATTCCAATCCACGAACCTTTTCTCCCCCTTCTAATTCATGCATCGCATGTAAAGGTTTAAAGACCCCGTTATACTTGATATACCACGCTGGTTTAAAGGAGACAATCGTTCCATTTTGAAACAAGTCCATCGTATAGCCAGGCAGAAGCATATCGATTTTTGCCGTATCCAATTCAGGATGACTGTTAATATACGCCATCACTTCATTCGCAGAAGCAATCGTTTTATCTGTTTTTAAAATGGGCTGCTCATCTAGTGCCATATTTAATAACGAACGACGGTACTCATAAATTTCTCCGCTCCGGTCCGATACGTAAATCGTTGCTAAATCAAACGCATACATATCTTCATAAAATACTGGCAAATCGTTCACGATTAAACGGAATTCACTTTCATCTTTATACAACGATGATGTCCATGAAAATAAATAATACGGATCTGTCCAACCGCTATGGTCATTCACATAATCGATACTTTGAATGACCGACGTTAACTCTTTTTCACCTTTGTTATTCGAACTGATTGGATTGACAAAATTTAATTGCATTCGATTATTCGTTACCCGCATCGCCCGTTTTCCATCAATATACGCTTCATTCCCACTATCATCAATCGTATACTTCACCAGCTGCGGATCGGTAAACAACGCATTTTTAAAATCTTCCATCGAAATATGATTCGTCATATAAAAAAGTTCTTCGATTTTCAACCCATTTTCCGGCAAATAAACAGGGCGTCCCAATTGATTTCCCCATTGATACCGAACAAACTTAATTCCTTTTTTCAACGGTTCTACATAATTTTTTTGAAAATCAGCAGGGTCTACTTTGTCCACTTTTGCTTGCACAATCATTTTTTTATCGTACAAAATAAACCATGCATATACTTGTTGTTCATCTCCTTCATTTCGAACGAAATAAAGGAGACGCTCTGCTTCATTGACTAACGCAGCATCTTGCTTTTTTAAATGAAACAAATCTTTAAATACCGCACCTGACAATTTTGTTGAAAAAATCACTTCAATATAATTCGAAAGAGACGGAATCTCTTCAAATGATTGTTCTGGCATCACTTTAAAATCGCGATATTTCCACATTTGCATCGACTGATACAGCGGTTCTACTTGATCGCGCCGCAAATATCCGTAATGGTTCGATCCATCATTCATTAACACCATTTGCGGGGAAATAATTGCAGACATATCTTTCTTTTGGTCAATAGAAACGTGGATATACTCCGCATCTTCTAGTTCACCATAATTCGGCTGATAACTCCAAAACTGCCACGTTAAAATTAAACTAATCGTGACGAGTAAAAGTAAAATCGTTGTTTTGACTGGTTCATAGTACTTCTTCATTGCTTACGGTCCTCCGAATACTGATGCAATGGTTCAAATGGTAACGTAAAATTAATCGTTGTCCCTTTTCCTTCAATACTAGTCGCCCAAATTTCGCCGCCATGAACGTGGATAATTTCCCGAGAAATCGCAAGTCCTAATCCTGTTCCTCCTAACTGACGGGAACGAGCTTTATCGACCCGATAAAAACGGTCAAAAATGCGATTAATACTCTCTTTTGGAATCCCTACTCCTTCATCACTAATGCTGACGCGAATATGTTTGCCAAGCTTAATCAATTGGAACGTCACTTTTCCGCCTTCTGGTGAGTATTTCATCGCATTAGAAATAATGTTATCTAACACTTGCGTTAATTTATCTTGGTCAAAAGAAACAAATATTTTTGCTTTTGGCAACTGCCGTACAAACTCAATTGATTCCTTTTTCGAAATTTCAAACCGATCAATAATCGTATGAAAATAGTCGATAAAATCCACTCGACGTACTTTTAACTGAATTTCCTTATTATCAAGTTTCGATAAATGCAATAAATCATTCACAAGACGAATCATTCGTTCCGTCTCATTTTGTGTAACGGCTAAAAATTCTGGTGCAATCGTTTCATCTTTCCACGCCCCGTCCGCTAACGCTTCTAAATAGCTCCGTAATGTCGTTAATGGTGTCCGTAATTCATGGGAAACACTGACGACAAATTCACGTCGGTCGCGTTCAATTTGTTCTTGCTCCGTTACATCATGAAGCACGGCAATTAACCCGTTAATCGGTCCATTTTCTTTTTGAATCACGGAAAAATTAGCCCGAATAATAAATTCTTCTTCACTATCGCTAAAGTCTAATAACACCGATTCGGAATGATCATACAATTGCTCCCAATCTAGTTCGTATTCTAGACCTAGCACGTCCATAATTGGTTCCCCGAGTATTGTTTCACGTGAAACATTTAACATTTCTTCCGCACGGTCATTTAATAAAATAACATTTCCATGACGATCTGTCGCAATAACACCATCTGTCATATGGGTTAAAACAGAACTTAACTTCCGGCGTTCCCCTTCGGTCGTCGCATTAGCTTCTTGCAATTTCATCGTCAATTCATTAAATGCCGATGCTAGCTGTCCGATTTCATCGTCCCCGTACACTTTTACTTTCCGGGTAAAGTCCCCTTTGGACATTACTTGTGCTTGGCGACGCATATCACTTAACGGCTTCGTGATTGTTTGCGATAACAGGATTCCTAACCCCATCGTAATGACAATCGCTAAAATCGTTCCATACGACAAAATCCGGTTAATTTTATGCATTTGGTTATACAAATCTTCCATTGATGCCTTTAAAAAGATGGCGCCGACAATTTCTCCGCTTTCTGTTTTAATTGGCTCTGCAATTACTTTAATCCGCTGGTTCGTTTTCGGATCGCGCAACACTTTTTCATAAGACGTTCCTAACAACGCTAAAATAACCCGACCCTCTGTACTCCGTTGGCCAATTAACGTGCGGGTATCTGGATTCGACGTACCGATGACCACTTTATTTTTATCAATCACTTGTACTTCAATAATGTCATTTGTCGACGACAAAATATCATTTCGACTTAATAGTTTGCTAATATCTTGTTCATCTCGCGGCTTATTTAATTCTTGCTCAACGTTATATGAAAGCAGCGACACGCGCTCTCTTAGCGAATTCGTAAAGTTCGATAAAAACTGATCTTCTAATTGTCGTACAAAATACACACTGATTACTTGTAACGCAATTAAAATAAGTAATACGTAAATTAAAATAAACTTTAATCGAATCGATTTAAAAAATTGAAAAAATTTTTTCATAGATTATTCCTATTCCTCATCATCCGACTCATCTAATTGTTCATCTGGTTCGCGTAAATAATATCCAACCCCACGTCTAGTAATAATCCACGTCGGATTACTCGAGTCGTCTTCAATTTTTTCACGCAATCGACGTACCGTCACGTCTACGGTCCGCACGTCTCCTAAATAATCATATCCCCATACCGTTTGGAGTAAATGTTCACGCGTCATCACTTGTCCGATATGCTGCGCAAGATAATACAATAACTCAAACTCCCGATGCGTTAAGACAATTTCTTCTTCATTTTTTATTACCGCATACGCTTCTGGTTTAACGGTTAAATTTCCCACAATAATTTGTTCTTGTACCACTTCTTGTTGATCATTCTGTTCATCTGATCCTGTTGAATCACTTTGTTGATGACGACGTAAGTTCGCTTTCACACGCGCTAACAATTCCCTCGTACTAAAGGGCTTTGTAACGTAATCGTCCGCACCCATTTCTAACCCTAATACTTTATCGATTTCTGAATCTTTCGCTGTTAACATAATAATTGGCATCATAAATTTTTTGCGAATAATTCGACATACTTCAATGCCGTCTTTTTCTGGCAACATAATATCAAGTAAAATTAAATCTGGTTCTTTTTCTTCTACTTTTTCAATTGCCTCATTCCCATCATTGGCAACGACAACTTCATAACCTTCCTTCTCTAAATTAAACTTTAATATATTCGCAATTGGATGCTCGTCATCTACTACTAAAATTAACTGTGACAACGTTTGCATACTCCCTTCTCTTCTCTCTATTCTCTATATTCCTATTTTCTTTTTAAAAAAACCTCTCGCTTACAATGAGCATAGAGGTCCTGTGCATTCTATCTTTATTATACTATACAAAAAAAAAACAAAAAAGGCACGTTCGAAAACGTACCTTTACCGTCCAAAAAGAATGGTGGCTCGAGACGGAATCGAACCGCCGACACGAGGATTTTCAGTCCTCTGCTCTACCGACTGAGCTATCGAGCCAACATGGCGGTCCCGACGGGAATCGAACCCGCGATCTCCTGCGTGACAGGCAGGCATGTTAACCGCTACACCACGGGACCACTATGAGAAATATAATTTTTTGGTTGCGGGGACAGGATTTGAACCTGCGACCTTCGGGTTATGAGCCCGACGAGCTACCAGACTGCTCCACCCCGCGATAATAAGATTTTAAATCAAACATGATTTGCTTAAGTTTGAATGGTGACCCGTACGGGATTCCGACGCACGTTTACGTGCTAGTCCAGCGCCGGTAGGCTGCTGGGGAACCCTGGTGAGAATCCATCAATTACTTAAGTTTGAAATGGTGACCCGTACGGGATTCGAACCCGTGTTACCGCCGTGAAAGGGCGGTGTCTTAACCGCTTGACCAACGGGCCACGTCATAAAAAGAAATGGTGAGCCATAGAGGATTCGAACCTCTGACCCTCTGATTAAAAGTCAGATGCTCTACCGGCTGAGCTAATGGCTCATTTCGTGACAAGTTACATATTATCATGTATTCAAATAGTTATCAAGAGTTTTTATTATATTTTTTTAGAAAAATTTCTTTTTTCTTCACGTTATCTATTTTTTCTCCATAAAACTACCAATACTATCTGGTAAATAAATGTGTTCTATTCAAAAAAGATAGGGCATCATGTGCGATGCCCTTCTTGTTTGGAATTAAGCATAAATGTCATACAGCATATTTGTTTGGTTACGATCTGGTCCGACAGAGAATGTCGCAATTTTAACACCTGTTAATTCAGAAATGCGTTCGATGTAACGACGTGCATTTTCAGGTAGATCTTCTAAATGACGAACACCTGTTACGTCTTCTTTCCAACCTGGTAATTCTTCATATACTGGTTCACACTCTGCTAGTCCTTTTAAGCTTGCAGGATAACGGTCGATTGTTTCGCCTTTATATTTATACGCAACACAAATTTTTACCGTATCAAGTCCTGTTAATACGTCAATAGAGTTTAAGCAAAGGTCTGTTACACCACTTACACGAACCGCGTGGCGAACCACTACGCTATCAAACCATCCAACACGACGTGGACGACCCGTAACTGTTCCGTATTCACGACCTACTTCACGAATTTGTTGTCCTACTTCATCAAATAACTCGGTAGGGAATGGTCCATCCCCAACACGTGTTGTATACGCTTTGGCTACCCCAACAACGTGGTTAATTTTAGATGGTCCAACACCACAACCAGTCGATACACCACCAGCAGATGGGTTACTAGAAGTAACGAATGGATATGTTCCGTGGTCGATATCAAGCATAATGCCTTGCGCACCTTCAAATAGTACTTTATCGTCTTGTGCGATTGCTTCATTTAATACGACAGATGTATCACAAACATAGTCTTTTAATTGTTGACCGTATTCGTAATACTCTTCAAAAATTTCGTCAAATGACATCGGTTCTACTTCATAATATTTTTCGAACATACGATTTTTTTGTTCTAAATTACGTTTTAATAAACGAGCAAATTCATCTTTATCTAAAAGGTCACACATACGAATACCGATACGACCAACTTTGTCCATATACGCAGGACCAATTCCTTTTTTCGTTGTACCGATTTTTTCGTCACCCTTTAATTCTTCTTCTACAATGTCTATTTTAATGTGGTACGGCAAAATAACATGTGCGCGATTGCTAATCCGTAAATTGTTCGTTTTCACACCATTTTCATGTAAATATGCAAGTTCTTCAATTAACGCTTTCGGATTAATGACAACACCATTTCCAATAACACATAATTTATCTTCATAAAAAATCCCTGATGGAATTAAGCTTAATTTAAAGCGTTTTCCATCTAAAACGATTGTATGTCCAGCATTATTTCCTCCAGAATAACGAGCTACTACCTTTGCTTGGTGAGATAAAAAGTCAGTGATTTTCCCTTTCCCTTCGTCTCCCCATTGTGTTCCTACTACAACAACTGACGACATGAGCCGTGCACCTCCATTATTAATACGGCACTTTCTTTATTTTTTACTGCCAAAAACTAGCCAGCAAAAACCACATTTATTTTATCAATATGCTGTGCTAAAGTCAATCAAACCCGAACGTTTTTGTTTCCTTGATTTTATACGTTCGTATGGGGTGAAAAAAAGAAAAATGCAGAAGAAAGGTGCTTTCCTCTGCATTTACATACCAGGTGGAATATTTTGTTCACTCGTTTCATCTAAATCTACGAATTTATTAAAATCTTTTAAGAATGCGAGTTTTACCGTTCCTACTGGGCCATTCCGTTGTTTTGCTAGGATGATTTCGATGACACTATTATTAGAATCTGTTTCATCATCTTTATTGTAATAGTCATCCCGATATAAAAACGACACGATATCAGCATCTTGCTCAATACTTCCTGATTCCCGAATATCACTCATCATCGGTCGTTTATCTTGTCTTGCTTCTACACTACGAGATAACTGAGATAAAGCAATAACGGGTACTTCTAGTTCCCGTGCAAGTCCTTTTAACGAACGAGAAATCTCTGAAACTTCTTGTTGGCGGTTTTCACCTGCTCGTCCACTGCCTTGGATTAATTGTAAATAGTCAATCACAATCATTCCAAGTCCGTGTTCTTGTTTTAAGCGACGACATTTCGCCCGAATTTCATTTACCCGAATTCCTGGCGTATCATCAATGTAAATACCGGTATTCGATAACGTCCCGATTGCCATCGTTAACTTTGACCATTCATCAGGGCGTAATCGTCCGGTTCGAAGGTTTGATGCTTCAATGTTTCCTTCCGCGCAAAGCATCCGCATCACGAGCTGTTGCGCACCCATTTCCAAACTAAAAATAGCGACATTTTCATCTGTTTTAGTCGCTACGTTTTGCGCAATATTTAACGCAAACGCAGTTTTCCCTACAGATGGGCGGGCAGCCACAATAATTAAATCACTGCGCTGAAATCCCGCGGTCATTTTATCTAAATCAACAAAGCCAGTTGGAACACCCGTTAACTCTTCTTTTCGGTTATAGAGAAATTCAATTTGTTCATACGTTTTTACCAACACGTCGGTAATGTCTTGGAATTCTCCGCCACCTTGTCTACGCGACACTTCTAAAATAGTCCGCTCCGCACCGTCTAAAATTGTTTCGAGATCTTCATCGCTCGTATACCCTTCGGTTGCGATATCCGTTGCAGCACGAATTAATCGCCGCAACGTCGCTTTTTCATGCACAATATGCGCATAATATTCGATGTTTGCTGCGGTCGGCACCGATTGCGTCAATTCTCGTAAATAAGTAAGCCCACCTACTTCTTCTAGTAGATTTTTGGATTTCAATTCACTCGTTACAATGACGACATCGGTCGGTTTATTTTGATTGTACGCATCGATCATCGCACGAAAAATACGTTGATGGTCGGCACGATAAAAATCTTCTGGTAATAAAATTTCCCCCACTTTTGAAAAAGCGTCCGGTTCGAGGAAAACGGCACCGATTACCGCCTGTTCGGCTTCAATATCGTGGGGAGGGATGCGATCGGCGAATAAATCACTCATGCTTTTTTCCTCCTTTCCTTCCTGGGCTTTCGATTAATTTTTTTCTTTTACGTGCACTTTTACCGTTGCCGTTACTTCATGATGAAGTTTTACTGGCACGTTTGTGACACCTAAGGCGCGAATTGGTTCGCCTAATTCAATTTTACGTTTATCGATTTTAAAGCCTTTCTTTTTCAGTTCATCGGCAATTTGTTTATTCGTAATCGAACCGAATAAACGACCACCTTCCCCAGCTTTTGTATAAATTTCAACCGTTAATGTTTCTAACGTTTCTTTTAGTTTCTTTGCATCTTCTAATTCTTGCTCAGCAACTTTTTCTTCCTTTTTTTGTTTTGCTTTTAACGTACTAATATTGGCAGCTGTTGCTTCTTCTGCTAAGCCATTTTTAATTAAATAGTTTTGCGCATACCCTGTCGCAACTTCTTTCACTTCACCTTTTTTCCCTTTTCCTTTTACGTCTTTTAGAAAAATTACTTTCATTCCGAATCTCCTCCTTCAAGGTATTCAATAATTTTTTCTTTTAATAATGTTTCCGTTTCATCGATTGTGATGTTTTCTAGTTGCGTTGCTGCATTGGTTAAATGGCCCCCGCCATTTAATTTTTCCATAATCACTTGTACGTTCACATCGCCAAGTGATCGTGCGCTTACCCCTATTTTACCATCATTTCGTTTCGCAATAACGAAAGATGCCATGACATCATTCATCGTAAGGAGCGTATCTGCTGCTTGAGCAATCAATACTTGGTCATACACATCCTGCATCGTTCCTTTCGCAATCGCAATGCCGTCACCTAAAATAGTCGTCTGTTCTAGCAATCTCGCACGTCCGACATATTGAGTTAAATCTTCTTTTAAAAATTGTTGCACTAACACCGTATCCGCTCCGTTTGCACGTAAATAAGACGCCGCATCAAACGTACGGGAACCTGTTCGTAACGTAAAGCTTTTCGTATCAACAATAATCCCCGCTAACAAAGCGCTCGCTTCTAACATACTCATTTTGGACTTTTTAGGTTGATATTCTAACAACTCCGTCACTAGTTCCGCCGTAGAAGAAGCATATGGCTCCATGTACACTAACACAGGGTCTTCAATAAACTCTTCCCCGCGACGATGATGGTCAATCACTACAACACGGTCCGTTTTATTTAACAATCCAGGCTCAATGACGAGCGATGGCTTATGCGTATCGACGACCACGACTAACGTATTCGGTGTACATTCTTCGAGTGCTTGCTTCGGATAAATGAAATGCGAATAAAGAACTTCATCTTTTTTCACTTCATCAATTAATCGGTACACCCCAACGTGAATATCGTCTGGATCTAATACGATATAACTTTCCTTTTCATTAGCCTCCGCTACTTTTAAAATCCCAATCGCAGCACCAATCGCATCCATATCCGGATGACAATGTCCCATGATAATCACTTTATCACTTTCTAACACGAGTTCACGTAACGCGTGCGAAATAACGCGTGCCCGTACTCTCGTTCGTTTTTCGATTGGGTTTGTTTTTCCACCATAAAACTTTACTTTCCCGTTACTAAATTTTAACGCTACTTGGTCCCCGCCACGTCCGAGCGCTAAATCTAAACTAGATTGCGCTAAATGGCCGAGTTCTTGTAACGTCGCTTCTCCAGCACCAACACCGATACTTAACGTAAGCGGAATATTTTGTTTATGATTCACATCGCGAACCGCATCTAGCACTGAAAATTTATTTTTTTCTAGTTGATCGACAATTTTTTGATTCATAACGGCCACGAATTTATCTGAAGAAATCTTTTTAAAAAACATGCCGTATTCGTTTGCCCAACGATTTAACACAGCCGTTACTTTCCCCATGATAAGACTTTTCGTTTGATCACTCATCCCTTGGGTAATTTCATCGTAGTTATCAATTAAAATAAAAGCTAAGGCAGTTCTATCTTGCGAATAAAGTTCTTGTGTTTTCACTTGTTCGGTTACATCAAAAAAGTATAAGATTTTTTCTTCTGGACGAATGAACACGCGCCATTTTCGTTGATTAAGGGTAATAATTTCTTCTGAATGTGCTTTTTTTATAGCAGGAATTAATTGTTCCGATAATTGATTGAGAGACTGTCCCATCACCGCATCAAATCCGACAATCGATTCGAAATGTGGGTTCACCCATTCGATATGATGCTCATCATTAAAAAATAATACTCCAATAGGCATTTCCTTTACCGCTTCTTCACTCACGTGTTTAAAGCGCTTCGTAATTCCTAACACATACTCTTTCCATTCTTGTTCCGTTTTTACTTGGAAACGAACAGTAAGCGCCGTGAGCACAACACTAACGAATAAACAAACGACCCCAATCATTTGATTTTCGAAAAACAATAGTCCCGTTAACGCATAAATAGCAGTTAACAAAAGGATATACCCATTTTTCATTTTATAATCCGGCATAAAGATGCTCAGCTCCCATTTAATCTTTCCGATTTATTCGTTTCCTTAAGTCGAATGCTAAATCAATTATACCTAAAATATGCACAAATTCGATTGGAAAAATTAATAAAAATAACAAAACGACAATGAAACGTTGTGCTGCTGTAGACAACCCTTTTTTATACATAAATGCCATCAACGCAGCAACCCCTTGAATGACCATCAAAATCATAAACAGATAGTAGACATTCAACACAAATACATATAACGAAGACTCTGGCTTTGTAAATAACATCAAAAAGAGAATAATGGCATAATAAATCGCAAAAAAACGTGGCAACGAAAAAAGTCGTAATGGTTCTGCTTTTGGTACATCAAAACCAAGCCGTTTTAAAATAGGTTTTGCTAAGACGATAGATAAGATAGAGAACGTTGCCCCGAGACTAATTAACATCATCGGCGCTAACATAAACAACATGTTAATATATTGGTCCATCATCAGTTCAAATGCTGTCACATCTTGCCCAGTCTGTTTCATCACGTTGATTAATTGTTCTGTCATCGTGCGATACTCATCGCCCAATTGCTTAAATATATTCAACTCAAAAACAAAACGTGCAATCCCAACAAAAAGTGTTAACGCAAGCGTACTAACAATCGTAGATTTTAAAATTTGCTCCGATACCTTCGCTTCTTTCCGTGATAACTCCCCTACAACTAATCCAATTAGGCCAAAAACAAATCCAAACGGAATATTAAATAAACCAGGATTCACAAAAAAAGATAAGATCATCGCTAATACAAAAAATAACACGCCCGCTTTTCTCCCGTACTTCCACGTATACATAATGAAAGGTAACGGTAAGAACCAAATGACTAGTATATATAAAACAGGCACATATGTAGAAATCGCAAATAATACAGCATAAAGAGCAGCAAGAATAGCTCCTTCGGTTAATTGCTTCGTATCATTTCTCAATGGATCACCCCCAGGTATCAATAAAAAACATTGTATCTTCTTATTTTACGAAAGATACAGCCACAATTCAATGAAACGAATAGGAAGAGATGACTACTCATTTTATACCATTTTTGGTATAATCAAAAAGCGCAGGACGCTTGTTCAGGGGTGACAAGCATAAGATGGATTGCGGAATGAGGCGGTCTTTCCTCATGGAGCTATACAGCTTATGACTCGAGCCCTAGCGCCCGGAGCTAGATTATCTAAAAAGTGCAGGGCGCTCGTTCAGGGGTGACAAGCATAAGATGGATTGCGGAATGAGGCGGTCTTTCCTCATGGAGCTATACAGCTTATGACTCGAGCCCTAGCGCCCGGAGCTAGATTATCTAAAAAGTGCAGGGCGCTCGTTCAGGGGTGACAAGCATAAGATGGATTGCGGAATGAGGCGGTCTTTCCTCATGGAGCTATACAGCTTATGACTCGAGCCCTAGCGCCCGGAGCTAGATTATCTAAAAAGTGCAGGGCGCTCGTTCAGGGGTGACAAGCATAAGATGGATTGCGGAATGAGGCGGTCTTTCCTCATGGAGCTATACAGCTTATGACTCGAGCCCTAGCGCCCGGAGCTAGATTATCTAAAAAGTGCAGGGCGCTCGTTCAGGGGTGACAAGCATAAGATGGATTGCGGAATGAGGCGGTCTTTCCTCATGGAGCTATACAGCTTATGACTCGAGCCCCTAGCGCCCAGAGCTAGATTATCTAAAAAGTGCAGGGCGCTCGTTCAGGGGTGACAAGCATAAGATGGATTGCGGAATGAGGCGGTCTTTCCTCATGGAGCTATACAGCTTATGACTCGAGCCCCTAGCGCCCGGAGCTAGATTATCTAAAAAGCGCAGGGCGCTCGTTCAGGGGTGACAAGCATAAGATGGATTGCGGAATGAGGCGGTCTTTCCTCATGGAGCTATACAGCTTATGACTCGAGCCCCTAGCGCCCGGAGCTAGATTATCTAAAAAGTGCAGGGAGGCTCGTTTAGCGACAGAGTAATAAGACGCTCGATGGAAGAGGCGCCTCTTTTCCTCTGGAATCGAGTGACTATTACGGCAGTCGCTAGCCTCCCAGAGCTAGATTATACAAAAAGCAGAGATGGGCTCGCTTAACGACGGAGCTATAAGGCGAAGGGCGAAAGAGGTGGTCTTTGCCTCTGGAGCATTTTGATTTATAGCGGAAGTCGTTAGCCCATCGGAGCTAGACTATCAAAAAAGGTTTCTTCTTATGTAAAGACTGATCAAACAATAAAAAAGTTTTATTATCTTGCAAAGATAGGTGAAAAAATGAAAAATAAATTTGGTTTGATCCTGTTAATTCTTTTTACTATCGGCTCGCTCGTCTCGTATTCTTTTTTACCAGACTTCGTCGTTACCCAGCACGATTTCCAGGGAAATCCAACAACGGAATTGCCAAAATATTTACATTTACTAATTAGTATCGTAGTCATTACCTTTCTTTATTTGTTATCAGAAACCTTTTTACGTTCCATTTCAACGAAAAACAAAAAATATATTTCTATTTTATGGAATGGTATCATTCTTTTTATCATTGCTGTTGATGTCATCATTGGATTAAATGCGATTGGTATACCAATAACAAATCGAGCATTTTTTGTTTTACTTGGGTTGTTTTTTATTTTTCTTGGATTCATCGCCCCTAAAACACCAAACATCCCGGGATTTCAAATCGACATTCCCGATGAAGCAATGACAAAGAAACTAGAAAAATGGACGGCTAGCTTATTTGTATTCGGGGGAAGTTTAATTATAATATTTGCTGTCCTTCTGCCAAAAGCATGGCTCGATTATGCGATGCTCATTATCATTTTAGGCATCGTTCTTTTACTCGTTATTCCAAGTTTGATTGTTTCGGTAAGGTCTGTGATGAAGTGAGGAAAAAAGCAGTCGTACGTCACATTTTGATGGAATAAATGAAAAACAAAAAGCACAGCTTAAGCTGTGCTTTTTATCCGTTCTATTATTCTCCACTTACGTATGGAAGTAACGCCATTTGACGTGCACGTTTAATTGCACGAGTTAATTGACGTTGGTATTTTGCAGACGTTCCAGTTACACGACGAGGAAGAATTTTCCCACGTTCAGAGATGAAACGTTTTAAAAGATCAAGATCTTTATAATCGATGTAAGTGATTTTGTTTGCAGTAAAGAAACACACTTTACGACGTTTACCACCGCGACCACGACGAGCCATCATAACCCCTCCTTCTCTTCTATATTTTTCAATCTATCCGGTTACCTTAGAAAGGTAAATCATCATCAGAAATATCGATTGGTTGTCCATCATTTAAGAAAGGGTCTTCGCCACCTAATCGAGTATTTTCTCTTGGTGGGTTTTGTCCGCCACCAGCTGCAAATGGATTATTGTTTGGCTGTTGACCACCATAATTTTGCGGTTGTGCTTGTGGTTGCCCACCGTAACTTCCCGCACCCATTCCAGCTTGTTGTGATCTTGGTTCTAAAAACTGAACGCTATCGGCAACAACTTCTGTGACGTACACGCGACGCCCTTCTTGATTTTCATATGAACTAGTTTGAATGCGACCATCGATGCCAACTAAATTGCCTTTTTTACAATAGTTTGCAACATTTTCAGCCTGGCGTCTCCAAACAACAATGTTAATGAAATCTGCTTCTCGTTCACCTTGTGCATTCGAAAAAGTTCGATTCACCGCACATGTAAAACGAGCGACAGCAATCCCACTAGCAGTAAAACGAAAATCTGGGTCTTTTGTTAAACGTCCAACAAGTACTACTCGATTGATCATCGGAACGCTCCCTTTCTAAACGATTCTTATTTTTCGTCTTTAATTGTCATGAAACGAATGATATCGTCACTGATTTTTGCAAGACGATCGAATTCTTGAACTGCTGCTGGTTGAGCAACAAGGTTAATTAATACGTAATATCCTTCACGGAAATCGTTAATTTCATAAGCTAAACGACGTTTACCCATTTCAGTAAATTTCGTAATTTCAGCACCTTGCTCAGTTAAAACGTTGTTGAAACGTTCGATTAAAGCTTTTTGTGCTTCTTCTTCCATGTTTGGACGGATGATATACATAATTTCGTATTTGCGCATCCTTCATTCACCTCCTTTTGGACTAAGCGGCTCCACTATGGAGCAAGGAGCAATTATACAATTACTCACGGTAAAAAATTATATCAAACTACTGACATAAACACAACTAAATTTTATACATTAAATCTAAAATGCATTACATCTCCGTCTTGCACAACATACTCTTTTCCTTCAAGACGTAATTTTCCTTTTTCTTTTGCAGCAGCTTCACTACCTGCTTCCATTAAATCTTCATATGACACTACTTCCGCACGAATAAAGCCGCGCTCAAAGTCTGTATGAATAATTCCAGCTGCTTGTGGTGCTTTCATGCCTTTTGTAAATGTCCAAGCACGAACTTCTTGTACCCCTGCTGTAAAATAGGTTCCTAATCCTAACAGATGGTACGCTGCTTTAATTAATTGATCCAAGCCTGATTCTTCAATGCCTAGTTCTTCTAAAAAGGCTTGTTTTTCCTCTCCATCAAGGTCAGAAATCTCTTCCTCAATTCTCGCACACACCACAATCACTTCTGCTCCTTCATTAGCCGCATACTCTTTTACTTTTTGTACGTATGGGTTTTGGTCAGGATCTAGTAAGTCATCTTCTCCAACATTCGCCACATATAATACAGGTTTCGACGTTAATAGTTGAAATCCTTTTACAACTTTCTCTTCTTCTTCTGTTAATGCGACAGAACGTGCTGATTTTTCTGCTTCAAATGCTTCTTTTAATTTAGAAAGTGCGCTAAATTCCACCACTGCATCTTTATCTTTTTGTTTTGCCATTTTTTCTACTTTGGTAATTCGTTTCTCGATTGTTTCTAAGTCCGCTAAAATTAATTCTAAATTGATTGTTTCAATATCTGCAATTGGGTCTACAGAACCTGCTACGTGCGTAATATTTTCATCTTCAAAACAACGCACCACATGGCTAATCGCATCTACTTGACGAATATGCGATAAAAATTTATTTCCTAGTCCTTCCCCTTTGCTCGCACCTTTTACAATTCCTGCAATATCCGTAAATTCAAATGTTGTCGGTACTACTTTTTTCGGTTGGACAATTTCTGTTAATTTATTCAAACGCTCATCTGGTACTTCTACAATCCCTACATTCGGGTCAATTGTACAGAATGGATAGTTTGCACTTTCCGCACCTGCTTGTGTAATTGCATTAAATAAAGTTGATTTTCCTACATTCGGTAACCCTACGATTCCCGTTGTTAACGCCATTTTTCCCACTCCTATCTTCACTGCCTGACAATTCGTCCTAAGTATAAATTATATAAAAGAACGCGAGGGCATACAAGAACAACCCTCGCGTTACTCAGAAGCTTTTTCTACTACCTTTTTTAATTTACGAACAAAGTCGCGCCTCGGCATCATAATACTATGATCACAACCGACACATTTAATCCGAATATCCGCCCCAACACGAATCACTTTAAATTGTTTCGACCCGCACGGATGTGGCTTTTTCATTTCCACAATATCGTTTAGCCCAAATTCTTTATCCGTCACGACTATCCTTCCTCCTTGTGTCTTACTTCTTCCATTTTTTCTTCTGCTTGGTTTAATAATACCATGCGAGGATAAGGAATTTCGATACCATGTTCATCTAAATATTGTTTCACTTCTTTCCGAAGCACGCGCGCAATTTTAATATGATTCATCGGCAATGTTTCCGCGACAATACGAATCATCACATCGCTACTACCAAGCATTTGAACGCCTAATACTTCTGGTGGTGACACAATTTCATCATATTTATTTTCAATCGTTTTTAAATATTCTTGAATCATCTGTTCCGCCCTATCAATATCTTCTTCATAGGCGATGCTAACATCCACTACCGCGATGCTGTTATAAAGGGAAAAGTTCGTCACTTCAATAATACTACTATTTGGTAAAATATGTACTTCTCCCGTCCAATTTTTTATTTTTGTTGTCCGAAGTCCAATTTCTTCTACTGTCCCCTCAAATTGTCCAATTTGGACATAATCTCCTACCGCAAATTGATCTTCAAATACAATAAAAAATCCTGTAATAATGTCTTTTACCAAACTCTGCGCTCCAAAACCAACCGCTAAACCGACAATCCCAGCCCCAGCAAGTAGCGATTTTACCGGCACGCTCATTTCTTCTAAAATCATAATTAACGCAATAAAATAAATGACATACGTCACCACATTTTGTATAAGGCGCGACAATGTTTCTTCACGCTTTTCCGAATAACGTAATGGCGATTTAATGCGTAAATTAAAGACGTTCGCAATTGCCGTTTTAATTACTTTCACAACGATTTGCGACACAATAATAATGAGTATAATTTTTAACGTTTTTTTTCCGAACTTTAACCACAAATCTGCATCTGTTACATACATCATCGCTTGCTCATATATACTAGAAAACCAGCCCAACTTATGTCACTCCTTCACGTTTCGTAATCACTTTAAAAAATAAATACAAATTTAGTACCCCGTATAATGGATATAAAAATTGCACTAACGTTTTAAACCCAATAAAGGTAAAGGGAATCATCCATAAACATATCATAAAAACGAAGGAAGATTCACGCATCTGGATATGTTTTTTCACCCGCGCGGTAATTCCTAACACATTCATCGCAATCGTCGTAATAATCGCCAACCAAAGTAATAAAATCATCACCCAAACATCTAAAGATGATTCTAAAAAAATAGATAACGGTATATCGTATTGTTCGACATCTGCAGAAGAAAATTTGAGTGTTCGGTCATATAAAAAAATAAAAAAGAACAAGATAATCGTACTAAAAAAAGCTATAAATCCCGCTTCTTTTCGACTTTTCAACTGATACCCTACCGTACTCATTACCGCAACAAGCGGCAATAAATTAAACGAAGTAAACAAAACAGATGGAATCATACTGCTAGAAAATGAAAACGATAACGCATGTGCAGGAAGTTGTAAAAATGCTCGTCCTAACAAAAACAACAACCCGACAATTAAAAATGGCATAATAAACGTATTTAATGCCATCACTCCTTTTAGATGATATAAAAACATCACATACACCATAAAACTAATAAACAACACACTGAACAGCGAAGCTAACCCAACAATTTCTCCCGTCGCCCCACCAGCTGCCAACATCACAATCGTCGTCACAATTAAATAAAAAAACAAAAAAACATCATATACATGCGCCATCTTCTCGCCAAGTAAACGAGTTAAAAATTGTTTATAATGCTCCGTGTTCCACGTGAAACTTAACGACAACACTTTATAGCAACAAACGAAAAAAACAAATGGAAAACAAAACAAAGCTAGTCCTTCATCCGCCTGAAAAAACTGCCATATTTCACGACCAGAAGCAAATCCAGCCCCAATCATGGCACTAATCAATAACCCCGTCATTTGAAAAATCCGGATCCACAATCGCCTATCCTCCCTCTCAAATGTATCCACAACCACTTTCCTTCCTTACAGAAAACCAATTTCTTCTACGCCACTCCTAGAAGAAATTTCCTTCCTTGTTTTTTCGGATGGCTTAGTTCCTCTTGGAAGGTATAAAGAAAACTGCTTTTGCCGGTCTTGCAAAAGTTAGTTGCACTTATGCCACTCCTAGAAGAACTTGCCTTCCTTGTTTTTTCGGATGGCTTAGTTCCTCTTGGAAGGTATAAAGAAAACTTTTTTTCCGTATACTGTTACTACTATTCAGAAGGAGGTCACTCTATGAATGAATCGGTATCGATACAAATGGACGATAATTTTTCCTTTCCCTATCGTTCTCGAAAATTATTAGCGCAAAAAATAGTGGATCATTTTCCAATCCATCGTCCGATTGTGTTTGTTTGTATTGGGACGGATCGTTCAACTGGCGATGCACTCGGTCCATTGGTGGGCAATCAATTAAGTCGTTATCATTTTTCCGACTTTCACATATACGGGACGACCGCACACCCTGTTCATGCGAAAAATCTTGAGCAAACGATGCAAAGAATTCAAAAAATGCATACATCTCCGTACATTATCGCCATCGATGCGTGTTTGGGTGTACGGCAACAAATAGGAACGATTTTATATAAACAAGGACCAATTTCACCCGGGTCTGCTTTTCAAAAAGAGTTATCACCTGTAGGAGATTGTCACATTGCTGGAATCGTCAATATGAAAGGTATGATGGACTTTTTCGTTTTACAAAGTACAAGGCTTCATCACGTACTTTGTATGGCAAACGGCATTGCAACTTCGATTCGTTCTGCTTCTATGCTTTATGAACAAAAAAAGGCTACCTTTTTCGCACAAAAGGCAGAAAAAAAGCAACCGAAGTTTACCTTTTTCGATAAATTTCGGTCGCTATAAATAAAGAATAATTGGGACCATACATGCTAATACAAGAATGGCTGGCAACAAATTTGCTACCCGTATTTTCGTTAACCCTAGCATATTTAATCCAATGGCTAAAATCATAATCCCACCAACAGATGTCATTTCTATAATATACATCTCCATCGCTTCTGGTGGGACAAGTTTTTCAATGTATATTGCCAGTAATGTAATAATACCTTGGTAAAGGAAGACAGGAATCGCAGCTAACATGACCCCTATTCCTAATGTGGATGTTAATAAAATACTTGTAAATCCATCTAACAATGATTTCGTAAACAGTAAATCATGATTACCGCGGAGACCGCTATCAAGGGAGCCTAAAATGGCCATTGCCCCAACACAATATAAAAGTGTTGCTGCAACGAATCCCCGGGCAATCGCACCTTCTTCTTTTGCTCCTACTTTCTTTTCGACATATTTTCCTAAGTAATTAAACTTAGCGTCTAAATCGAAGCGTTCTCCGAGATACGTCCCAATTACTAAACTTCCAATTACCATTAAAAACTGTTCACTTTTTAAGCCCATTTGAATTCCTAAAATACTAACAGACAAAGCAATTACTTGCATGAGAGAAGATTTATATCGTTCTTTAATTTTTGTTAAGACTAAGCCAAGTGAAGAACCAATCACGATGGCTATGGCGTTCATAATTGTTCCTAGTAAAACCACATCCGCACTCCCTCTGCTTCTACTCTTGGCGAAGCAATTGTAAAATCCGTTCTAAGTCTTCTTCCGACATAAAATCGATTTCAATTTTTCCTTTTTTCTTCCCTTTTTTAATACGGACAGCAGTGCCAAATTGTTCTCGCAAATAATGTTCTTGTTCTTTTACGAAGACAGATGGTTTCACTTCTTGTTTTTTTGTTTCACGTGAAACATTGTTCACCATTTGTTGGACCGCTTGCTCTAATTGACGAACACTCCACTGTTTCTCTATCGTTTCATCCGCTAGTTGTTCCATTTGTTTTTTCGTTTTTAATCCTAATAACGCCCGACCATGCCCCATTGATAACGATCCTTGCGCCATCATATCAAGGACGATAGCAGGTAAATGTAAAATACGAAGATAGTTTGCCACATATGGTCTGCTTTTACCGACCCTTTGTGCTAATTCTTCTTGCGTTAATTTTAGCCGCTGCATTAATTGTTCATACGCTTGTGCTTCTTCGATAGGATTTAAATCTTCCCGCTGTAAATTTTCAATTAATGCAAATTCCATCATTTCCTCATCGGATAATGGCTTTACTACGACTGGCACTTCTTTTAATCCAGCTTGTTTTGCTGCACGAAAGCGTCGTTCTCCGGCAACAATTTCATATCCTCGAATGCTTTGTCGAACGATTAAAGGTTGAATAATGCCATGTTGTTGAATCGATTGAACGAGTTCTAACAATGCTTCCTCTTCAAATGTTTGACGTGGTTGATACGGATTCGGACGTAACGTCGATAATTTTACATTTTGTACTATTACGTCTTCCGATTTATCTAGATTATCTTGAAAAATCGCTTCCATTCCCCTACCTAACCTCTTCACCAACACCCATCACTTCCTTTGCAAATTCTAAATACACTTGCGCTCCGCGAGAGCGTGCATCGTACAGAACAATTGGTTCCCCGTGACTAGGGGCTTCACTTAAGCGAACATTTCGAGGAATAATCGTTTGATACACTTTGTCTTGGAAATATTTTTTCACTTCATCAATTACTTGAATACCTAAATTTGTCCGCGCATCAAGCATTGTTAACAATACGCCTTCGATTGAAAGATTATCATTTAAATGTTTTTGCACAAGGCGAATGGTGTTGAGTAATTGACTTAATCCTTCCAATGCATAATATTCACATTGAACCGGAATAATCACTGCATCAGCAGCTGTTAACGCATTAATTGTTAATAGTCCAAGAGAAGGGGGGCAATCAATAATAATATAATCATAGTTTGTTTCTACTTTTTCGATTGCGCGTTTTAATCGTACTTCCCTTGAAATCGTCGGTACGAGCTCAATTTCTGCTCCTGCTAGTTGAATCGTTGCTGGCACTACATCTAATCCATCCATTGCTGTATGTAAAATTACTTTTTCTAGTTCTGCATCTTCGACTAATACGTTATAAATACATGCTTCTACTTCTCCTTTTTCGATTCCTACTCCACTCGTTGCATTCCCTTGTGGATCCGTATCGACAAGAAGCACTTTTTTTCCTAAATACGCTAAACAAGCACTCAAGTTTACCGACGTTGTCGTTTTTCCTACGCCACCTTTTTGATTGGCAATTGCTAAAATTTTTGTCACATCGTCACCACCTGTCAAAAATCAATGAAGCATCTAGAGTATTTCCGTTGTTTCTCCGATATGCTTTATTGTCTTTTTAATCCATTGTACCATGAAGTGAAAAAAAAAAGCCCATCTTTTTCACTTCTTCGATGGGCTTTAGACTATTTTTTCTTTTGAATAATAATTTTTATTTCGTAATAATCATCATGATCTTCTTCTTCTGATTGGATGTTCATTCCTGCTTGAGAGACCATTTGAATTGATTCACGAATTGTATTGCGTGCTAAACGGACGTCACGGCTAACCGATTTACGCATCGGTTTTTTCTCTTTTTTCGGTGGTGCTTGTATTTGTTTAATCCGTTCTTCCGTTTGCTTCACGTTATATCCTTTTTGTAAAATTTCTTGCCACACTTGAAGTTGTAACGCTTCATCCTTTAAGACAAGCAACGCTCGGGCGTGCCGTTCTGATACTTCTCGTTTCATTAAAGATTGCTGAATTTCCTCTGGCAACCTTAACAACCGTAGTTTATTTGCGACGGTTGATTGTGTTTTTCCTAATCGTTTTGCCAGCGCTTCTTGTGTTAGATTTTGCAACTCTATTAATTTCGCATATGCTGCCGCTTCTTCAATAGCAGTTAATTCTTCCCGCTGCAAGTTTTCGATTAATGCAACAGATGCCGTTTGATTATCATCCATGTCTTTTACAATTGCAGGAATCGTTTCCCATCCTAATTTAGAAACCGCACGAAAACGTCGTTCCCCTGCAATGATTTCAAACTGATCTGCCACTTTTCGAACAACAATAGGTTGAATAATACCATGTTCTTCAATGGTTTGCGCCAACTCATCAATTTTGTCTTCTATAAAAATAGTACGTGGCTGAAAACGATTGGGCACAATGTGACCAACAGGAATTTCTTGCACCTCGTCTTGACGACTATCATTTGATCCATCTTGTTGAAGCTCGTCTACTTCGTTTTCATGTGGAACATGTTCGACTTGCTCTTCCTGGATCTCTTTCTCCTCTGCGTCATCTTTTTTATCCATAAAATTAAAAAAACGCGACAATGGATTCATAATAGACACCACCTTTACTAAATCCTCTATTATGTTTCACGTGAAACATTATGTACCTAACGGTTGTTTATTTGGCGTTCCTGGCTTTCGCGGATATTTTTTCGGCGTAGGCTTTACTTTTTGAATAACGGTAATATTTCGTTCACTCTCTTCGAATGGTAAAGTAAAAGAATGATTTGCTATGAGCTCACCGCCAAGCATAGCGATTGCCTTTTTTCCTTCTTCTAACTCTGATTCTAATTGTGCACCTTTCATCGCCACAAAACACCCATTTATTTTTACAAGCGGCAAACAAAACTCACTTAATACGGACATTCTCGCAACAGCTCTTGCTGTCACCAGATCAAATGATTCCCGCTTGTCCTTTCGTTTTGCAAATGTTTCTGCTCGGTCATGGTATAATGATACGTTTTCTAATTGTAATTCATCGACTACATGTTGTAAAAACGTAATTCGCTTTTGCAAAGAATCTACGATTGTCACATGCATGTTTGGAAAACAAATTTTTAACGGCAAGCTTGGAAAACCAGCCCCTGCACCGACATCACACACCGTCAATGGTTTCGTGAAATCGATATAAAAAGCAGCGGTAACAGAATCATAGAAATGTTTTAAGTACACTTCCTCTTCTTCTGTAATCGCTGTTAAATTCATTCTTTCATTCCATTCTACTAATAAATGAAAGTAACGGTCAAATTGTTGTAATTGTTGCGAAGAAAGGTCGATGCCTTTCTCCGCTAACATTTGTTGAAAAGTTTCTTTGTTCATGTTTTCCTCCCTTTCCCGCTCTTTAACGGGCAATAAGGCCCCCCATTGCTGGAAGATTTATTTATTGAGACACACGTGAGATGTGACCTTGTTCTAAATAAACGAGCAAAATAGAAATATCCGCTGGGTTTACCCCTGATACACGTGAAGCTTGTGCAACCGATAATGGACGTACTTCATCTAATTTTTGACGAGCTTCCATCGCAAGCCCCGATATCGCAAAGTAATCAATATCGACTGGGATTCGTTTATTTTCTAACCGTTTCATTTTGTCTACTTGTTGCAATTGTTTTTGAATATATCCATGGTATTTAATTTGAATTTCAATTTGTTCGGCAACGTCCTCTGTCACTTCTTCTTCTGGAGGGATAATCGATGCAATATGTTTATAATGCACCTCTGGACGTTTTAATAAATCACTAGCATGAATACCATCTTTTAATTCACTAGAACCAATTGAACGAAGCAATGATTGTAATTGCTCTGTTGGTTTTAAAATAATCGATTGTAATCGTTCTTTTTCCCGTTCAATCATCTCTCGTTTTTCTGTAAATGTTTGATAACGTTCTTCACTAATTAATCCAACTTTATACCCGTAATCCGTTAAACGTAAATCCGCATTATCGTGACGTAATAACAAGCGGTATTCCGCACGTGATGTAAGTAAACGATACGGATCACGCACCCCTTTTGTGACTAAATCATCGATTAACACCCCGATATACGCTTCGGAACGACTTAAAATAAGCGGTTCTTTTCCTTGAAATTTTAATGCGGCATTAATACCTGCCATTAACCCTTGACAAGCTGCTTCTTCGTATCCACTCGTCCCATTAATTTGACCTGCTGTATACAAGTTTTCCACTAATTTTGTTTCGAGTGTTGGCCAAAGTTGCGTTGGCATAATCGCATCGTATTCAATCGCATAACCGCTGCGCATGAACGTAGCATTTTCAAGACCTGGTACAGATTTCACCATTTCTACTTGTACATCTTCTGGCAACGATGTCGATAATCCTTGTACGTATACTTCTTCTGTATGACGTCCTTCTGGTTCTAAAAAGATTTGATGTCTTGGTTTATCGTTAAAACGAACAATTTTATCTTCAATAGATGGACAATAACGCGTACCGATTCCTTCGATCATCCCGGAATACATCGGCGAACGACTTAAGTTTGCT
Organism: Massilibacterium senegalense; assembly: GCF_001375675.1. NCBI lineage: Bacteria > Bacillati > Bacillota > Bacilli > Caryophanales > Bacillaceae > Massilibacterium > Massilibacterium senegalense. The sequence continues at coordinate 2,093,159 of NZ_LN831786.1, forward strand.
TCAATAATTTCATGCGTACGCGGGCTCGTATATGTTAACCAGCAAGGCACTTGGTCCATATTAAATTCTGTCGTTTCATACGAAAATGCCCGTGGTTCTTCATCTCCCGGTTGAATTTCCGTTTTACTATAATCGATTGTACAGCTATTTACCCGCATCGGCGTACCTGTTTTTAACCGCATCATGTCAAACCCTAATTTTTTCAAGCTATCCGATAATTTCATCGCTGGTTGTTGGTTATTTGGTCCGCTAGAATATGCCAAATCACCGATAATAATCCGCCCGCGCAAGTAGGTTCCAGTCGTAATAATGACAGCCGATGCTTCGTAATGTGCACCTGTTTGTGTAATAACACCGCGACATACCCCGTCTTCTACAACTACTTCTTCTACCATTGCTTGGTGCAACGTTACATTTTCTGTTCGTTCAATCGTCCGTTTCATTTCTTGTTGATACATTACTTTGTCCGCTTGCGCCCGCAATGCGCGTACTGCCGGACCTTTTCCTGTATTTAACATTCGCATTTGAATATTTGTTTTATCAATGTTTTTTCCCATTTCTCCGCCTAGTGCATCCAACTCACGAACAACAACCCCTTTTGCTGGACCACCAATCGACGGGTTACACGGCATAAAACCGACCATATCTACGTTAATCGTAAGCACTAATGTGTTACATCCCATACGTGCAGCAGCAAGCGCAGCTTCAATGCCCGCATGCCCTGCTCCAACGACAATGACATCATAACGACCTGCCATATATCCCATGTATCATACCTCCTTTTATTTTCCTAAACAAAATTGTGAAAAAAGTTGATTAATTAAATCTTCGCTTACTGCATCCCCAATAATTTCTCCAAGCAACTGCCACGTACGCGTAATATCAATTTGAACTAAATCAATTGGCATTCCCGCTTCACTGGCGTTCATCGCTTCTTGTAATGCTGCTTTCGCTTGCTTTAACAAGGCGACATGGCGCGCATTCGATACGTACGTTAAATCGCCTGCTTCCACTTCTCCTTTAAAAAACAACGTGCGAATTGCTTGTTCTAACTCATCCATCCCTTGCTCTGTTACCATCGAAGTCGTAATAATCGTTCGATTTCCAACCAATGCCCGCAATGCTTCTAACGAGATTTTTTGTTCTAAATCTGTTTTGTTCACTACGACAATCGTTTCGCGATCTTCAATCGTTTCAAAGAGTGATTTATCTTCCTCCGTTAACGGTTCATTGTAATTGACAACAAACAGCACTAAATCTGCTTCTTTTACTTTTTGTTTCGAGCGCTCTACTCCGATTTTTTCAACGACATCTTCCGTTTCCCGAATGCCTGCTGTATCAATTAATTGCAACGGCACACCCCGTACATTTACATATTCTTCAATCACATCACGCGTCGTTCCAGGAATATCTGTTACAATCGCTTTGTTTTCATGCACAAAATTATTTAACAGCGAAGATTTACCGACATTTGGTCGACCGATAATGGCCGTTTTCAGCCCTTCTCGTAAAATCTTCCCTTGCTTCGCCGTTTGCAACAACGCATCTAATTGTCCCATCACAAGCGATGCTTTTTCTAAAATGAGTTGATTCGTCATTTCTTCCGCATCGTATTCCGGATAATCAATATTCACTTCCACGCTCGCAATCGTTTCAATTAATTCTTGACGCAACGACTGAATTAATCGCGAAAGTTTCCCTTCCATTTGCGTTAATGCTACATTCATCGCTCGGTCCGTTTTCGCCCGAATTAAATCCATTACCGCTTCCGCTTGCGACAAATCGATTCGTCCATTTAAAAAGGCCCGTTTCGTAAACTCCCCTGGTTCCGCCAAACGAACATCCTTTTGTTCTAACACTAGCTCTAACACGCGATTTACCGAAACAATCCCGCCATGACAGTTAATCTCGACAATATCTTCCCGCGTAAACGTTCTAGGCGCCCGCATGACAGAAACCATCACTTCTTCGACCGTTTCCTTCGTCTCCGGATTCACTAAATGCCCATAATGAATCGTATGCGTCGGCACATTTCTTAACTTTTCTTTCCCTTTATAAATTGCATCCACCGCAGCAACAGCCTCTGTACCACTCACGCGAACAATTGCAATAGCACCTTCTCCCATCGGAGTAGAAATCGCTGCAATCGTATCTAATTCCTTCATACCTTCACCTTCTTTCCATCAAATTTCCAAAACATCTATATATAAATTATTCCTTCTAAAGTAAAAGTACCAACATAACATAATAACATAAAAAAGCGCAGGGTGCTCGTTTAGAGCGACTAGCATAAGCTGGATTGCGGAATGAGGCGATTTTTCCTCATGGAGCAATACAGCTTATGACTCGAGCTCCTAGCGCCCGGAGCTGGATGATAAAAAAGCGCAGGGTGCTCGTTTAGAGCGACTAGCATCAAAAAGCTACCATCTAGTAGTCAGCTCTGCTCCTATTTCCCTATTCTATCGGTATTCTTCTTTATTCTAACCATAATCGGTATTCTATTCTCTACACGACTTCGAACGTTGTTTATTTTATCATATTTCGGCCTAGAAATAACGTCACCTAACTAGGAAAACATCTGTTATTGTGGATAACGTTTATTTTTTGTATGGAAAGAGAAAATAAAAAAGGCTAGCGAAATGGCTAACCTTTTTTATACTTAACGTTTTTTCTTTTTATTTTTTTGTGCTTGTTGATTTTGTTTTTCTTGTTCTTCTTTTTTCGCTTTTTCTTCTGCATGTCTTTTCTTTGCTGCACGCATCGCTGGACCCGTAACAAATAATGTTTGTCCGATTGTAAAGCATGTTCCAATTACCCAATATAAAGAAAGGGCTGCTGGTAAAAATATCCCGAACATTAAAATCATTACGGGCATCATGTAGGTCATCATTTTGATTTGTTGCGGTACTTCATCCATGTCACGAATCATAATTTTTTGTTGCAAATACGTTAAAACAGCCGCTAAAATCGGCAATAAGAAAAATGGATCTGGATTTCCTAAATCAAACCATAAGAACGAATGGTTTTTAATTTCTTGCGTCCGCATAATCGCATGGTAAAATCCAAGTAAAATTGGCATTTGAACTAATAAAGGTAAACAACCGCTAAACGGATTAGCACCTGTTTCTTGAAACAAACGCATTGTTTCTTCTTGTAATTTCCGTTGCGTTTCCGGATCTTTAGAACTATATTTTTCACGTAACTTTTGAATTTCTGGTTGTAAATTTTGAACAGCAACTTGGCTTTTCGTTTGTTTCACCATAAGAGGTAATAAAACGAGACGAATTAAAATAGTGACTAAAATAATCGCTACTCCATAGCTAGAACCAAAAAATTTGGCTACTTCTGTAATTAACCAGCTTAACGGATACACGAAATACTGATTCCAAATCCCTTCACTATTTGGCGTAATTGGTTCGTTTACTTGTGTACACCCCGTTAACAATACGAGTAAGCCAACCAAACTAAGAAGTATGGCTGTTTTTTTTCTCACACAACTTCCTCCCTTATGTTATGTACTTGTTTTCTTCATCTATCTCAATGATTCGCAAACAAATCCCAATGTGTGGGTTTTATCCGAAACAACTTCGACATAACAAAAGTATACTTGTTTTCTTCTAAAAATTTAAGGTCTTTCTGTAAAAACTTTTGCTCGTTTTAGCACATGCTTCAAACTCTTCTCTATTTGTTCATAGTCCATCGAAGCCGTTTGCATACGTGCAATGACGACATAATCTTTATCTTGTTTTAATGTATGCCCAATATTTTTAAACACTTCTCTTATGTAACGCTTCACTCGATTTCGCGTAACAGCGTTTCCCACTTTCTTTCCTACAGAAACTCCTAAGCGGAAATGAGATTGCCCTTCTTTATCTAGCACATATACGACAAATTGACGATTCGCAAAGGAGTGTTTTGCACGTAAAATTTTTTGAAATTCTTTTTCTTTTTTCACTCGATATTCTTTCTTCATCGTTTACATCTCCTACTCCATTTGCAAATCATTCTTTCGTTACTAGAAAAAAGACCACTGACGACTCAGTGGCCTAGATTATGCTGATAACACTTTTCTTCCTTTACGACGACGACGAGCAAGTACTTTACGTCCGTTTTTCGTGCTCATACGCTCGCGGAAACCATGAACTTTTTTTCTTTTACGTTTGTTTGGTTGAAATGTACGTTTCAATTATTACACCTCCTAAGACTTGAGGATAAGCTTGTTAGACAGTCTTTCATATTATAAAGAAAGGAGTGTTTTTTTGTCAACCTACGAAAGAAGATTTTTTCTACCTCTTTTAGCCATTTTCTCCTCCTCTTCGGACAAATACAACACCGTTTTCTTGCTTTCTTCTCTTTTCGATGCTCCAGCAGCAAGATTATTTGCTCTTTTTACACATCCATTCGTCCAAATGCAAACCTGCGATCAATTATTTCTGATACTATTATTCTTTTTCAAAATCAAGGGGTGGAAAATTCTTTTTTTCTAGTTTCTCAAACGAAAAAGCTTTTTTCACATCCCCTAAATCTGCCAACTCTTTTCTTATATTTTTTATGAACAAGTTTTCTTTTTTTCGACTGTGGATAATTCTTTTTCTGATTTTTTGACTTATCCTACTACTCATCGACAAGTTACACACAAAATATAGTATTGTGGATAGTTACTTTCCACAACTGCTAGTACTTGTGGATAACTTGTAAAAAATCGTTGATTATCGACCTTTTATCTGTTATGATTATTGTGTTTTAACTCGTTCATAAGTTGTCCACTATCCTATTTTATCCACACCCTGTGGATAAAATTGTGGACACTTTTTTATCTATTGTGATTTTTTTATCCACACTTACTCCTCATGTGTTAGCAATTCATTTTCCTACTATATTATATACGATGTGTGAATATTGTGTGGAAAGAATATTTATAAGTTTATATACAGGTTGAATTTATGAGTTATACAAACGTTGTACGAATAAAGAAATCGCTTTACGTTGCGCGTAAAATGGCGATTAATGAAATGTCCGTTGTGAAGGAGGGACTACCGTGACTATTGAAAACATCGATGATTTGTGGGAAAAAGTTCTCGCAGAAATTCGAGAAAAAGTAAGTAAACCTAGTTTTGAAACATGGTTTAAACAAACATCAGCTCACGCTTTACTAGAAGATAGTATCGTTGTTTCTGCTCCGAATGAATTTACAAAAGGATGGCTAGAATCACGGTATTCAGAGTTTATTTCGCAGATTATCGAAGATTTAACAGGAGCTCCATTAGAGATTAAGTTCACCGCTCCACCTGGTGATGGAGAAAAAGAATTTGATTTAGAAGCGCCAAAGCCAATGATTAATGTAGACGGAACGGAAAGCCCAGATGCAAAAACGATGTTAAATCCAAAATATACGTTTGATACGTTTGTCATCGGGCAAGGAAACCGCTTTGCACACGCTGCTTCGCTTGCGGTAGCAGAAGCGCCAGCAAAAGCGTATAATCCCCTATTTATCTATGGGGGCGTAGGATTAGGAAAAACACATTTAATGCATGCGATCGGCCATTATGTCATCGAACATAAGCCAAATGCAAAGGTCGTCTATTTGGCATCTGAAAAATTCACAAACGAGTTCATCAACTCTATCCGTGATAACAAAACGGTAGAATTTCGGAATAAATACCGGAATGTTGATGTCTTGCTAATTGATGATATTCAATTTTTAGCTGGAAAAGAACAAACACAAGAGGAATTCTTCCATACATTTAATGCGTTGCACGAAGAAAGTAAACAAATCGTCATCTCAAGCGACCGTCCACCAAAAGAAATTCCAACGTTAGAAGATCGCTTGCGTTCACGATTTGAATGGGGATTAATCACGGATATTACACCGCCAGATTTAGAAACACGTATTGCTATTTTACGTAAAAAAGCGAAAGCAGAAGGATTGGACATTCCAAATGAAGTGATGCTTTATATTGCGAACCAAATCGACACGAACATCCGGGAATTAGAAGGAGCGCTAATTCGTGTTGTTGCCTATTCATCGCTAAATAAAAAAGATATTAATGCATCGCTTGCTGCAGAAGCATTGAAAGATATTATCCCTTCGCAAAAGCCAAGGGTAGTTACTGTTCACGACATTCAGCGCGTAGTTGGAGAACAATATCAAGTGAAACTAGAAGACTTTCAAGCGAAAAAACGGACAAAATCCGTTGCATTCCCGCGTCAAATTGCCATGTATTTATCACGAGAATTAACCGACCTATCCTTACCGAAAATTGGCGATGAATTCGGTGGCCGCGATCATACGACGGTCATTCATGCGCACGAAAAAATCACGAACTTAATGAAAGAAGATCCAACCTTCCAAGAAGAAATCGAAAACCTGATACAACAAATTAAAAATCGATAAAGAAATCTATCTATCCATCCTTTATTCCAAAAACGTAGACGTCACATCTCTCGTTTTACTGTTTCTAGGTAACTTAAATATGTTAAAGTAAGAGTCTCATTGCCCTTTTGTGATCGGTAATTTTATACACAGTCTATCCACATGTGGATAGACTTTATTTCCCTGTGTTTTATAGAGTTATACACATTGTTAACAACCCCTACTATTACTATTTTATTTTTTAATATATATATATAAAGCATTTTTAAGGAGGATCATCATGCATTTTTTAATCGAACGGGATATTTTAATCGAAGCCATTCAAGATGTATTAAAAGCAGTTGCTTCTAAAACACCGATTCCAATCTTAACTGGGATTAAAATCGTTGCAACGGAAGAAGGAGTAACATTGACTGGTAGTGATTCTGATATTTCCATCGAACGTTTTATACCAGCAGAAGAAGATGACGAAGTTCATATTGAATTAAAAAGATTAGGAAGTCTCGTATTGCAAGCCAAATTCTTTGCCGAAATTGTTAAAAAACTACCGAAAGATATGGTAGAAATTGAAACAAACGAACATTTTGGAACACTCATTCGCTCTGGCTCAGCACAATTTAACTTAAACGGGTTCGATCCAGAAGAATACCCGCGTTTACCACAAATTGAAGAAGAAAATGTATTTAAAATTTCATCTGACTTATTAAAACAAATGATTCGACAAACAGTATTTGCTGTCTCTACCCAGGAGACACGACCAGTGTTGACAGGTGTAAACTGGGTCGTAGAAGCTGGACAGCTGTCATGTATCGCGACAGATAGCCATCGTTTGGCAATGCGTACGGCACAAATTGAATCGCTGTCGCCTGACTTAACGTTTCACAATGTAGTTATCCCGGGGAAAAGCTTAAACGAATTAAATAAAATTATTGAAGATACGACTGATTTACTTGAAATTGTCGTAACAGAAAATCAAATTTTATTCCGAGCGAAAAATCTACTCTTTTTCTCACGTTTATTGGACGGAAATTATCCAGAAACAACGAGACTTATTCCGCAAGAGAGTCAAACAACGATTAAAGTAAAAACGAAAGACTTTTTACAAACGGTTGACCGTGCTTCTTTACTAGCACGTGAGGGACAAAACAATGTGATAAAATTAATCGCATCGCAAGATAAAATATTAGAGATTTCTTCCAATTCCCCGGAAATCGGAAAAGTAGTAGAACGACTTCAAGCGCAAGAAGTAGAAGGAGAAGAATTAAAAATTTCCTTTAGTGCAAAATATATGATGGATGCATTAAAAGCAATTGATGATGATGAAATTGAAATTCGTTTCACAGGTCCAATGCGCCCATTCGTTTTACACGCAATGGAAAATCAAGCAGTTTTACAATTGATTTTGCCAGTTCGCACATTTTAATAACATCATTTCTAGCCGTACAACTGATGAGTACGGCTAGATTAATTTTTGTAAAAGAAACACATTGCCCAAGATGAAATGAGTTTAGTACAATAATACATAGAGCAAAACGTTTGGAAGGTAGGGAATCCGATGGAAAAAATAACAATTGATACGGAATACATTACATTAACACAAGCGTTAAAATTAGCCGGCGTCATTGATACTGGCGGTATGGTGAAGTGGTTTTTATCGGAACATGAAGTATATGTAAATGGCGAACTAGAAAATCGTCGCGGGAAAAAACTATATCCAGGAGATTACGTGCGAATCAAGGGAATAGAGGAATTTGTGATTGAATCGTAAGGTGGGAATGCCGTGTATTTAACACAACTCGATGTAAGAAATTTTAGAAACTATGAAAATGTCCAATTAACATTTGAAAATAAAGTAAATATTATAATTGGACAAAACGCCCAAGGGAAAACAAGTCTCATGGAAGCAATTTATGTTTTAGCAATGGCTAAGTCACATCGAGCAACAAAGGATAAAGAGCTTATCCGTTTTGATGAAAACTATGCTAAAATAGAAGGTAGGCTTGAAAAGCGAAACGGACCGTTATCTTTAGAATTAGTTATTTCTAATAAAGGAAAAAAAGCAAAGTGTAATTCATTGGAGCAACGGAAATTAAGTGACTATATTGGGCATATGAATGTTGTAATGTTCGCACCTGAGGATTTATCGATCGTAAAAGGGAGTCCTCAGGTGCGCAGACGTTTTATTGACATGGAATTAGGACAAATTAGTCCGGTTTATATGCATGATTTGTCACAATATCAAAAAATATTGCACCAACGGAACCAATATTTAAAGCAAATGAATACATCCAAACAAAATGATGTCATCATGTTAGATGTCTTAACAGAACAGTTTATTTCAATCGCTGTGAGAATTGTCCAAAAGCGAATGGCATTTATCGATATGTTAATATCCTGGGCTCGGCCGATTCATGAAAGTATTAGCCGAGGCCTAGAACAGCTAACAATCGAGTATAAACCGTCCGTCAAGGTATTAGAACAAGAAGATTTGCCAACAATGGTAACAGCGTATAAACAAGAGTATGAACGGATAAAAAAACGTGAGTGGGAACGAAAAACTTCTTTATTTGGCCCCCATCGAGATGATTTGATTTTTTATGTGAATCAAATACCAGTTCAAATTTACGGATCGCAAGGGCAACAACGGACGACCGCCTTATCCATTAAATTAGCAGAAATTGAATTAATGAAAGCGGAAGTAGGAGAATATCCTATTTTACTTTTGGATGACGTATTAAGTGAGCTAGATGACTTTAGACAAACTCATTTATTAAATACGATTCAAGGAAAAGTACAAACCTTTGTTACTACTACAAGTGTAGAAGGCATTTCTCATGAAACAATTGAAAAAGCAACAAAATTTGAAATTCATGAGGGGCAAATTGTAAAGGTAAGGTGAAAGAAAATGTACGTTCATTTAGGTGAACATGTCGTTGTTCCGAAAGCAGAAATGATTGCCGTTTTAGATGCACAAACACAAGATTTAGCATCGTATAAAACGGGAAATCAAAAGGTGATACAAGTGGCAAAAGACCAAATCAAGTCAGTTGTCATTACAAAACGATCTATATATTTTCTTCCTGTTTCAACAAGTACATTAAAACGCCGAATGTCCATCACCCCATATGAACAATGAAAAGCAGATGGCGCTTGGTCACCGACGGAGGGATAAAACGAACAACGGAAAAGGTGGTTTTATCTTTGGAGTTGGGCGGCTTATACCGGAAGTCGGTAGCGCCTGCAGCTAGACAATGAAAAGCAGATGGCGCTTGGTCAGGGGCGACAAACAGATGGCGAAAAATGTAAGATAACAAAATGTTAAATTTTTATTTATAAAAAAAGTGCGGGTGAAAAAATGACGATGGAACAAACTCCTCAAAATAATTATGATGCTAGTCAGATTCAAGTATTAGAAGGTTTAGAAGCAGTACGTAAACGCCCAGGGATGTACATCGGGTCAACGGGTCCTCGTGGCTTGCACCATTTAGTATGGGAAATTATTGATAATAGTATCGATGAAGCGTTAGCTGGGTATTGTGACACGATAACAATCATTGTAGAAAAAGATAACAGTATTACTGTTCGTGATAATGGACGGGGGATCCCAGTAAACATGCATGAACAAATGGGTAGACCGGCTGTTGAAGTTATTTTAACGGTTCTACATGCTGGCGGTAAGTTCGGCGGTGGCAGTTATAAAGTTTCTGGTGGATTGCATGGGGTTGGTTCCTCTGTTGTAAATGCTTTGTCTGAGAAACTAGAAGTGACCGTGTGGCGCGACGGATATGAATATTATCAACCGTATTCACGCGGTGTCCCTCAAGCGGATTTAAAGAAAATAGGCCCGACTGACAAAACGGGAACACAAATTCATTTCGTCCCAGACGAAGAAATTTTTACAGAAACAACCGAATATGATTATGAAACATTAGCGACAAGACTTCGTGAACTTGCCTTTTTAAACCGCGGATTAACGATTGTATTTACCGATCGTCGTGGAGAGGAAGAACGAGAGTCAACATATCATTATGAAGGCGGTATTTTATCATACGTCGAACATTTAAATCGTTCGCGTGAAGTTGTACATCCGCCGATTTTTATTGAAGGGGAAAAAGATGACATTGTTGTCGAAGTAGCGCTTCAATATAACGATGGATTTGCAAGTAACTTATATTCTTTTACGAACAACATTCATACGTATGAAGGTGGAACACATGAAGCAGGTTTTAAATCAGCACTGACGCGTGTGATTAATGATTATGCTCGAAAACAAGGAGTTTTCAAAGAAGCAGATAGTAATTTAACTGGGGACGATGTGCGGGAAGGATTAACCGCGATTATTTCTATTAAACATCCAAACCCACAATTTGAAGGACAAACGAAAACAAAACTAGGTAACAGTGAAGCAAGAACTATTACAGATACTGTTTTTGCCGAGTATTTTGAAAAATATTTAATGGAAAACCCAGTAGTAGCAAGAAAAATTGTCGAAAAAGGATTAATGGCATCAAGAGCTCGTCTTGCTGCGAAAAAAGCGCGTGAATTAACTCGTCGTAAAAGTGCACTCGAAGTATCACATTTACCTGGGAAATTAGCAGATTGTTCTTCTAAGGATGCTTCAATTAGTGAACTATACATCGTCGAAGGGGATTCGGCGGGTGGATCAGCAAAACAAGGACGCGACCGTCATTTTCAAGCTATTTTACCACTTCGTGGGAAAATTATTAACGTGGAAAAAGCGCGTTTAGATAAAATTTTATCCAACAACGAAATTCGGACAATTATTACTGCACTCGGTACAGGAATCGGAGAAGATTTTGATATTGAAAAAGCTCGTTACCATAAAATCTTTATTATGACAGATGCCGATGTCGATGGTGCGCATATTCGTACACTATTATTAACGTTTTTCTATCGTTATATGCGTCCTCTTATTGAACATGGCTATGTATATATTGCGCAGCCTCCTTTATACAAAATTTCTCAAGGGAAAAAAGTTCTCTATGCTTACAACGATAAAGAATTAGATAAAATCTTAGCTGAATTAGCCCAAACTCCTAAGCCATCTTTACAACGTTATAAAGGGCTTGGGGAAATGAATCCTACTCAATTATGGGAAACAACAATGGATCCAGAAACAAGAACGATTTTACAAGTGAATTTAGAAGATGCAATTGAAGCAGATGCAACATTTGAAACGTTAATGGGGGATAAAGTTGAGCCACGTCGTGAATTTATTGAATCAAATGCTCACTTTGTGAAAAACTTAGATATTTAATCCCTCGCCTTGAAGGAGGTACAGTCAGATATGGAAGAGAAAAACCAATTTGGCGTTAAAGAAGTAAATCTTAGTCAGGAAATGCGGACATCATTTTTAGATTATGCAATGAGTGTTATCGTAAGCCGGGCACTTCCGGATGTTCGCGATGGCCTAAAGCCGGTTCATCGTCGTATTTTGTATGCGATGAACCAACTTGGCATGACAAGTGATAAACCACATAAAAAATCCGCTCGTATTGTCGGGGAAGTAATCGGTAAATACCATCCACATGGCGATAGTGCTGTATACGATACGATGGTGCGGATGGCGCAAGATTTTAGTTATCGTTACATGCTTGTAGATGGACACGGGAACTTCGGTTCAATTGATGGAGACTCCGCTGCTGCGATGCGTTATACAGAAGCAAGAATGTCGAAAATTTCAATGGAACTCGTGCGCGATCTTAACAAAGATACCATTGATTATCAAGATAACTATGACGGAGCAGAACGGGAGCCAGTCGTATTACCGAGTCGTTTCCCTAACCTTTTAGTAAATGGTACATCTGGGATTGCTGTTGGGATGGCAACGAATATTCCTCCGCATCAATTAGGAGAAGTCATTGACGGAGTATTAGCATTAAGTGAAAATCCAGATATTACGATTCCTGAATTGATGGAATATATCAAAGCACCTGACTTTCCGACTGGTGGAGATATTTTAGGACGTGACGGTGTTCGTCGTGCGTATGAAACAGGACGCGGTTCGATTACGATTCGAGCAAAAGTTCATTTTGAACAAAAGGATAGCGGGAAAGTTAGCTTAGTTGTAACAGAAATCCCGTATCAAGTAAATAAGGCGAAATTAATCGAAAAAATTGCTGAATTAGTGCGCGATAAAAAAGTGGACGGAATTACAGATTTACGGGACGAATCAGACCGTAACGGAATGCGAATTGTAATGGAAGTACGTCGCGATGCAAACGAGCACGTATTATTAAACAATTTATACAAACAAACAGCGATGCAAACTAGTTTTGGAATCAACTTACTTGCGCTCGTAAACGGACGTCCTCGCGTGTTAAATTTAAAAGAATGTTTGTATTATTATTTGGAACATCAAAAAGAAGTGATTCGTCGTCGCACGCAGTTTGAATTAAATAAAGCAGAATCTCGTGCACACATTTTAGAAGGATTACGAATTGCATTAGATCACCTAGATGAAGTAATTTCTTTAATCCGCGGCTCACGTACAACAGATATCGCTCGTGAAGGATTGATGGAAAACTTCGGGTTATCTGAAAAGCAAGCACAAGCAATTTTAGATATGCGTCTACAACGTTTAACAGGTTTAGAACGCGAAAAAATTGAAAATGAATACAAAGAATTGTTAGAGCTCATCGAAGAATTACGCGCTATTTTAGCGGATGAAGAAAAAGTGTTACAAATTATTCGCGATGAGTTAGTAGAAATTAAAGAAAAATATAATGATACTCGTCGTACCGACATTGTGTTTGACCCAGCCTTTATTGAAGATGAGGATTTAATTGAAGTAGAAAATATCGTTATTTCCTTAACAAATAAAGGCTATATTAAACGTTTACCGATGTCGACGTACCGTAGCCAACGTCGCGGTGGACGCGGTGTACAAGGGATGACAACGCACGAAGATGACTTTGTAGAACATTTACTCACGACAACGACGCATCATACGGTTTTATTTTTCACGAATAAAGGGAAAGTATATCGTCTAAAAGGATATGAAATTCCGGAATTCTCTAGAACAGCAAAAGGTATTCCAATCATTAACCTATTAGAATTAGAAGAAGGGGAAGATGTTTCGGAAATCATTCCAGTCCAAGAATTTAAAGAAGACTTATACTTATTCTTTACAACGAAACAAGGAATCTCGAAACGTTCTAGTTTGAAAAATTATGAAAATATTCGTCGTGGTGGGTTAATTGCCATTGGATTACGCGAAGATGATGAATTAATTTCTGTTCGTTTAACGAATGGAGAAAGTCATGTAGCCCTGGCAACGAAAAAAGGGAAACTGATTTGTTTCCATGAGACAGATGTTCGTTCGATGGGAAGAAGTGCTGCTGGGGTAAAAGGAATTGATTTACGAGAAGATGATGAAGTCGTTGGCATGGAACTTGTAACACAAGATGCGGAAATTTTAATTGTAACGGAAAATGGTTATGGAAAACGTACTCCAACCGAACATTATCGTGTTCAATCACGTGGTGGAAAAGGGTTAATTACTTGTAATATTACCGATAAAAACGGCGATGTCATTGCATTTAAATCGGTTACGATGGAAGAAGAATTAATGATCATGACCGAACATGGCGTTCTGATTCGCATACCGATTGATGAGATTTCTACCTTTGGACGTAATACACAAGGTGTTCGATTAATGAAACTACATGATGATGATAAAGTATCTGCTGTTGCACGAATTAAAAAAGAATTTTTAGAAGAAGAGGAAGACCTAGAAGAAAATACAGAAACATCATCAATAGAAGAAACGGAAGAATCGAATAGTATAGAAGGACCAAAGGAAAATGAATAAAAAGTTATAAAAAAAAGAGGGAATTGTCACAATTCCCTCTTTTTTTGTATATAATAGGAGTAATAGATTATATCGGGTGAAGATAACGGAGGAGAAAATGAGAGTTGAAACGAAGAATGTACAACCAGGGTTTGTTTTAGAAGAAGATGTGTATGTTCTAGCAAGCGACCCACTTATGTTGAAAGGGACTGTTTTAACAAAGGAATTGATTGACATTTTAGAAGTTTTTCTTATCCCATATGTAGAAGTTTTCGACATACCAAAAGTAGAAGAACAGAACAATCTAACTGAACAAGCGGATCCGACAGTGAAAAAAGCAGTTCAAACATCTTCTGTATTTTCACAAATGACAAAAGAGTACAAAGCAATGTTAAAAAAATATCAATCAGGTGGGAAAGTAGATATTTTGAAAGTAAGAAGTTTCTTCGTTCCTATCGTAACGAATGTGTTAGAAGATAAAAATGTCTTCTTTAAGTTTTATGAAGAATTTGATAAACAGGAATACTTTTCCCAACATTTACTTGCTGTTGGGATGTTATCTGCTCTTTTAGGGAAAGAATTAGGGTATTCAACAGGCGATTGTACCCAATTAGGTATTGCGGGATTGCTTTGCGATATCGGAATGACAAAAATTCCAGAGAAAGTGTATAAAAAAGCAGCGAGGTTAACAAGTAGTGAACGAAATGAAATAAAAAAACATCCTGTTTACTCGTACAAAATGATTAAAGACCTCCCTTCTTTAACGGAAGAAGCGGTATTAGGTGTGCTGCAACATCATGAAAGAGAAGATGGTTCTGGATATCCATTAGGATTAAAAGGGGAAAAACAAACGCGGTTTTCAAAGGTTATTGCTGTTAGTGATGTATTCGTTGCACTTATTTCGGATCGATCTTATCAAGAGAAAGTAACGTTATTTGAAGCGTTAGAAATCATGAATGTGCAGGAAAGAAAAAAATATAATAGAGAAGTAATGAAACAATTGACGAATCTAATCATTTTATACATTTGTACAAAATAATAAAAAAGACAAAAAGAAGTAGGAGTGAATGAACTGCACCTCCAATTTTAGACACTGTCTAAAATTGGAGGTGCTTTTCTTATGAAAAAAAGCACGGATTGCTTCGGAGGAGAATACATATTATTGGAGTTACCTATATTATTCGCGAAAAATAAAAAAAGATTAAAAAACATTTGCAAATTGAATAGTAATGTGATAGAGTTATTAACGTTGTCACGAAAGGCAATCAATCATTATATTAAAAAGTTTTTAAATGTTGTTGACATTAAAAACTTATAGTGATATAATTTAAAAAGTCGCCAATGAGAGGCGATGATGTCCTTTGAAAACTAAACGAAACGTCAAGCAATAGAATGTACGATATACAATTTGTATAAAATGCATCTCTAGTCAATTCTAAAGAGTCAACGTAAAACTTTTATTTGAGAGTTTGATCCTGGCTCAGGATGAACGCTGGCGGCGTGCCTAATACATGCAAGTCGAGCGAACCAACGAGGAGCTTGCTCCTTTGAGGTTAGCGGCGGACGGGTGAGTAACACGTGGGCAACCTGCCCTTAAGACTGGGATAACATCGAGAAATCGGTGCTAATACCGGATAACTGATTAGACCGCATGGTCTAATGATAAAAGATGGCTTCGGCTATCACTTAAGGATGGGCCCGCGGCGCATTAGCTAGTTGGTAGGGTAACAGCCTACCAAGGCAACGATGCGTAGCCGACCTGAGAGGGTGATCGGCCACATTGGGACTGAGACACGGCCCAAACTCCTACGGGAGGCAGCAGTAGGGAATCTTCCGCAATGGACGAAAGTCTGACGGAGCAACGCCGCGTGAGTGATGAAGGTCTTCGGATCGTAAAACTCTGTTGTTAGGGAAGAACAAGTATCGTTCAAATAGGGCGGTACCTTGACGGTACCTAACCAGAAAGCCACGGCTAACTACGTGCCAGCAGCCGCGGTAATACGTAGGTGGCAAGCGTTATCCGGAATTATTGGGCGTAAAGCGCGCGCAGGCGGCTTCTTAAGTCTGATGTGAAAGCCCACGGCTCAACCGTGGAGGGTCATTGGAAACTGGAAAGCTTGAGTGCAGAAGAGGAGAGTGGAATTCCATGTGTAGCGGTGAAATGCGTAGAGATATGGAGGAACACCAGTGGCGAAGGCGACTCTCTGGTCTGCAACTGACGCTGAGGCGCGAAAGCGTGGGGAGCGAACAGGATTAGATACCCTGGTAGTCCACGCTGTAAACGATGAGTGCTAGGTGTCGGGGGGTCCAACCCTCGGTGCTGTCGCTAACGCACTAAGCACTCCGCCTGGGGAGTACGGTCGCAAGACTGAAACTCAAAGGAATTGACGGGGGCCCGCACAAGCGGTGGAGCATGTGGTTTAATTCGAAGCAACGCGAAGAACCTTACCAAGTCTTGACATCCCTTGCACGCTCTAGAGATAGAGTTTTCCCCTTCGGGGGACAAGGTGACAGGTGGTGCATGGTTGTCGTCAGCTCGTGTCGTGAGATGTTGGGTTAAGTCCCGCAACGAGCGCAACCCTTGATCTTAGTTGCCAGCATTTAGTTGGGCACTCTAAGGTGACTGCCGGTGACAAACCGGAGGAAGGTGGGGATGACGTCAAATCATCATGCCCCTTATGACTTGGGCTACACACGTGCTACAATGGGTGATACAAAGGGTCGCGAAGTCGCAAGGCGGAGCTAATCCCATAAAGTCACTCTCAGTTCGGATTGCAGGCTGCAACTCGCCTGCATGAAGTCGGAATCGCTAGTAATCGCAGATCAGCATGCTGCGGTGAATACGTTCCCGGGCCTTGTACACACCGCCCGTCACACCACGAGAGTTTGCAACACCCGAAGTCGGTGAGGTAACCTTTTGGAACCAGCCGCCGAAGGTGGGGTAGATGATTGGGGTGAAGTCGTAACAAGGTAGCCGTATCGGAAGGTGCGGCTGGATCACCTCCTTTCTAAGGAATATACAAAGAGCATCGCTCTTTTACAAAAACATTTTCAATCTTTAGATTGGCTGCTTAGACGTTTGTTTAGTTTTGAGAGGATATCTCTCAAAAATTACCGCTTTCTTTTTTAAGAAAGTGAGTGATATAATAAAAATCCGCTTAAGGCGGGTTGTTGTTCTTTGAAAACCAAATAACGAATCATTGATATTTTGATTATATGATATAGTCGAGATTCATCGTACAAAAACCGATCTTAGAATTATTTAGGTTAAGCTATAAAGAGCGCACGGTGGATGCCTTGGCACTAGGAGCCGATGAAGGACGCAACGAACAGCGATATGCTTCGGGGAGCTGTAAGTAAGCTTTGATCCGGAGATTTNTCCGTACCGCAAACCGACACAGGTAGGCGGGATGAGAATTCTAAGACGCTCGGGAGAACTCTCGTTAAGGAACTCGGCAAAATGACCCCGTAACTTCGGGAGAAGGGGTGCTTTCTTGGGTGCAAGCCTAGGAAAGCCGCAGTGAATAGGTCCAAGCGACTGTTTATCAAAAACACAGGTCTCTGCAAAGCCGCAAGGCGAAGTATAGGGGCTGACGCCTGCCCGGTGCTGGAAGGTTAAGAGGAGGGGTTATCCATTAGGAGAAGCTCTGAATCGAAGCCCCAGTAAACGGCGGCCGTAACTATAACGGTCCTAAGGTAGCGAAATTCCTTGTCGGGTAAGTTCCGACCCGCACGAAAGGCGTAACGATTTGGACACTGTCTCAACGAGAGACCCGGTGAAATTATAGTACCTGTGAAGATGCAGGTTACCCGCGACAGGACGGAAAGACCCCATGGAGCTTTACTGTAACCTGATATTGAATTTTGGTACAGCTTGTACAGGATAGGTAGGAGCCATAGAACTCGGATCGCTAGGTTCGAGGGAGGCATTGGTGGGATACTACCCTTGTTGTGCTGAAATTCTAACCTGAAGCCGTAATCCGGCTTGGGGACAGTGTCAGGCGGGCAGTTTGACTGGGGCGGTCGCCTCCTAAAAGGTAACGGAGGCGCCCAAAGGTTCCCTCAGAATGGTTGGAAATCATTCGTAGAGTGCAAAGGCATAAGGGAGCTTGACTGCGAGACTTACAAGTCGAGCAGGGACGAAAGTCGGGCTTAGTGATCCGGTGGTTCCGCATGGAAGGGCCATCGCTCAACGGATAAAAGCTACCCTGGGGATAACAGGCTTATCTCCCCCAAGAGTCCACATCGACGGGGAGGTTTGGCACCTCGATGTCGGCTCATCGCATCCTGGGGCTGTAGTCGGTCCCAAGGGTTGGGCTGTTCGCCCATTAAAGCGGTACGCGAGCTGGGTTCAGAACGTCGTGAGACAGTTCGGTCCCTATCCGTCGCGGGCGTAGGAAATTTGAGAGGAGCTGTCCTTAGTACGAGAGGACCGGGATGGACACACCGCTGGTGTACCAGTTGTTCCGCCAGGAGCATCGCTGGGTAGCTATGTGTGGACGGGATAAATGCTGAAAGCATCTAAGCATGAAGCCCCCCTCAAGATGAGATTTCCCATAGCGTAAGCTAGTAAGACCCCTTATAGATGATGAGGTTGATAGGTCTGGTGTAGAAGCGTGGTGACACGTGTAGCTGACAGATACTAATCGGTCGAGGGCTTATCCTAATACTAAATTGGTTGTACAATATTCGTTATTTGGTTTTGAAAGAATAACTTGTCTGGTGATAATGGCAAAGAGGTCACACCCGTTCCCATGCCGAACACGGAAGTTAAGCTCTTTTGCGCCGATGGTAGTGAGGGGTTTCCCCTTGTGAGAGTAGGACGTTGCCAGGCAACTGTGAAAGGAGTTAGTGAATATTCACTAACTCCTTTTTTTTATGCTTCCATAACAGATTGCAAGGATACCCTTCCAAATATTCAAACGATATCGAAAGAAGTAGGTAAGTGGAAGAATTCCATTACTCTGTTGGTACCCATCTCCGCTTTTTGTGTAATCTAGCTACGATGGGCTAACAACTTCCGCTATAAGTCAAAGCCCTACAGAAGCAAAAAACGCTTCTTCCGGTCTTCGTCTTATAGCTCCGTCGTTGAACGAGCCCATCTTCGCTTTTTGTATAATCTAGCTGCGGGCGCTATAGGCTCGAGTCATAAGCTGTATAGCTCCATGAGGAAAAATCGCCTCATTCCGCAATCCATCTTATGCTTGTCGCCTATGCCCAAGCGCCCTCGCTTTTTGTATAATCTAGCTGCGGGCGTTACCGACTGCCGTAATAAGTCACCCGATTCCAGAGGCAAAAAGACGCCTCTTCCATCGAGCGCCTTATTACTCTGTCGGTGCCCAAACGCCCTCCGCTTTTTGTAGTAAATATTCAAAGGTGAATAAGGGGATTTTTTTGGAGGCGATGTCTAAGTATTTTAATAAAAAGAGGTATTCGTCATTTGCTGGTTGCAATAGGTGGAGCCAGCAGTTGGCATCGTAACGACTTAACATACTTACATAATATAGTAATGCATAATGGACGAGTATTTCATGGATCAATGGTTCTTTCGGTTGATTGGTTAACAAGTATACGTCATTGGTTACGGTATAAGCAAACGGAAAAGATACAAATGGTGAAATTGGTTTTGAAAAAGAAATTAAAATAGTATCTTGACAATTAGTTATCCTCCCATCATGATAGGAAGGGGTCATTTTTACATACTCTTTATACGCATGCTTCGGCATAGAAAGTGTAAAGGGATCGATTGTTTTGGCAGGAATCGCAATTGTTTCGTTGCGAAGTTCTCGAAACAAGAAAGCTAGTTCTGCTAGATGATAAAACAAACAAAGCAAGGAATATTTTTCATGAACACAAAGTTTCACGTGAAACATTTTTTCTGAAACAAGAGGAAAAAGACCTGTACTTTGAATTTTAATCTCATCATAAAAAAAATCGTATTGTTTTTTCTTTTTTCTTCTCGTGGTAATACCATGCGCTAATACTTGTGTATTCCTTGGATAATAAGGGTCTTCTACTAACATACATGCTTTTAAAAAATGAATCATTCCATAATAAAGAAGTGTAGGTTTTATGGAAATGGGTATATTAGATAGAGTAGAAAGATATTCAATCCCTTGTTTCATATGTTGCGCAAAAACAGCATAATTTTCATAACTCTTTTCATTAGCTTCTATAATTTTTTTTTGTTGATAAATATCACGTAAAAATCTTCTTGTGTAATCTTCAGATTGAAACAAATAAATCATTTCTTCATATTTTTCTTGCCATGACATCGTTTTCACCTATCTATCACAATATTTTGAATAGTCGAACTTATCCTTAGTTTCTTGACAGTCATCCATTTCAATTGATAAGCTACTAATAATATTTAACGAAGGAAAATTGGATGAGGAGTGGATGGATCGTGAGTAAGTGGGAACAAAAATTTAGTAAAGAGGGTTTAACCTTTGATGATGTGTTATTAGTACCTAACTATTCTGAAGTATTGCCTCGCGATGTATGTATTAAAACGGAATTGACAGAAACTTTAAAATTAAATATTCCACTTATTAGTGCTGGAATGGATACCGTAACAGAAGCTGAGATGGCAATTGCAATGGCTCGTCAAGGTGGACTAGGGGTTATTCATAAAAATATGTCTATTGAAGAACAAGCAGAAAATGTTGATCGTGTAAAACGTTCTGAAAGTGGCGTTATCACAAATCCGTTTTATTTAACTCCTAATAATCAAGTGTTTGACGCAGAACACTTAATGGGAAAATATCGGATTTCAGGTGTACCGATTGTAAACGAAGATAAAAAATTAGTTGGTATTCTAACTAACCGTGATCTTCGTTTTATTGAAGATTATTCTATTCGTATTGAAGAAGTAATGACAAAAGAAAATCTTGTAACAGCACCTGTTGGAACAACATTAAAAGAAGCGGAAAAAATTCTTCAAAAATATAAAATTGAAAAGCTTCCTCTTGTGGACGAAGATGGTACATTAAAAGGATTAATTACGATTAAAGATATTGAAAAAGTAATTGAGTTCCCGAACTCAGCAAAAGATAGCCACGGTCGTCTTCTTGTTGGTGCGGCAGTTGGGGTCACAAAAGATGCGTTATTACGTGTGAAAAAATTAGTAGAAGCTGGTGTTGATGCGATTGTTATTGATACAGCTCACGGCCATTCTAAAGGGGTTCTTGATAAAGTTCGTGAAATTCGTGCAGAATACCCAGAATTAAATATTATTGCTGGTAACGTTGCAACTGGTGAAGCAACAAAAGCATTAATTGAAGCGGGAGCAAACGTTGTAAAAGTTGGAATTGGACCAGGTTCTATCTGTACAACACGTGTAGTTGCTGGTGTCGGTGTACCACAAATTTCAGCAGTTTATGACTGTGCAAATGAAGCGAGAAAACACGGCGTAAGCATTATTGCAGACGGTGGAATTAAATATTCTGGTGATATCGTCAAAGCATTAGCAGCAGGTGGAAATGCAGTAATGTTAGGTAGTTTACTTGCTGGAGTAAAAGAAAGCCCAGGAACAACAGAAATTTTCCAAGGTCGTCAATTTAAAGTATACCGCGGAATGGGATCTGTTGGAGCGATGGAACAAGGAAGTAAAGACCGTTATTTCCAAGAAGGAAGTAGCGCTCAAAAATTAGTTCCAGAAGGTATTGAAGGTCGTGTACCATTTAAAGGACCTTTAGCAGATACTATTCATCAATTATTAGGTGGTCTTCGCGCAGGTATGGGATATTGCGGATCAAAAGATTTACTTACTTTACGTGAAGAAGCCCAATTTGTTCGCATGACTGGAGCAGGTTTACGAGAAAGCCATCCACATGATGTACAAATTACCAAAGAAGCACCTAACTACTCTGCTCATTAAAAAATGAAAGAAAACGAATAAATTAGACAGAGGGATAAACCTCTGTCTATTTTTTCTTTTTTGTCTATGATAAAATATCATCTATGTGAAGAAATTACATTGGAGGTGTAAAACGTGTCGACCAAACTAAACATGAACTTAAAGTGGTTGATTATGACGATTATTTTTGCTTTATTAAGTACAATAATCATCCAAGTACCGACTGCTAAAGCGGCGGATACAGCTGGATTTGACGTAGCAGCTGAAGCAGCGCTGTTAGTGGATGCAAAAACAGGTAAGATTTTATATCAAAAAAATATTGATGCTGAATTAGCGCCAGCAAGTATGACGAAAATGATGTCGGAATATCTCGTTTTAGAAGCAATAAAAGAAGGAAAATTAAAGTGGAATCAAAAAGTAACGATTAGTGAATATGCGCACAATATCTCACAAAATCGTTCTTTATCAAACGTTCCGTTACGGATTGACGATACATATACCGTAAAAGAATTATTCGAAGCGATGGCAATTTATTCAGCGAATGGTGCAACGATTGCCCTTGCAGAAGCGGTAGCGGGGTCTGAACCAAAATTTGTCGATATGATGAATAAAAAGGCGAAAGAAATGGGAATGCCAACTTATAAATTTGTGAATAGTTCCGGGTTAAATAATAGTGATCTTTTAGGAAAGCATTATCCTGGTAGCGATGTGAAGGAAGAAAACATGATGTCCGCTCGTTCAACAGCTATTTTGGCGTACAATTTATTAAAAAACTACCCAGAAGTGTTAGAAACGACAAGTACACCGAAAAAAGTCTTCCGTGAAGGTACAGATGATGCAATTAAGATGGAAAACTGGAACTGGATGCTTCCTGAGTTAATCGTGGAATATAATGGTGTAGATGGACTAAAAACGGGCTCGACAGATTTAGCTGGATATAACTTTACTGGTACTGCAAAACGTGGGGACATGCGTTTAATTAGTGTTGTGATGAAAACAAATTCCCATCTTGAGCGTTTTAGAGAAACAGCTAAATTAATGGATTATGGTTTTAATAACTTTGTAGAAAAAGAAATTATTGCGAAAAATAAAGCCGTTAAAGGGCACGAAACTGTAAATGTAGTCGATGGTGTGGAAAAAGAAGTGAATGTGAAAACAAAGGAATCATTTGGCATTGTAGTGAAAAAAGGGGAAGAAGACTTATATAAACCCGTTTTTTATGAAAAAAAGGTAGTAGCTCCATTGAAAAAAGGCGAAACAGTAGCTTATGTAGGTGCGAAATATAAAGGCACGGAAACATATGAATTTTTAACAAAAGATTTAGCGAAAAAAGAACGAGTAGCTTTAGTAACGAACCAAGAAGTAGAAGAAGCAGGCTTTGTTCGTAAAGCTTGGCGTAGTTTTACAGGTTGGGTCGGAGATGGATGGGATAGCCTTGTGAAAACAGTAAAAGGCTGGTTCTAAAAAATAACCTTGAGTGATTCTCAAGGTTATTTTTTTCGACTTAAAAAAGCTAATCCAATATGTCATTTATCCTTCATTAACGGACAGTAAGACCTTCGCCTATAGAGAATTTCCCTTATATTATTATTTTTTCTATTATTTAATAGATTTTTCTTTTTCATAGTAGTTATATGAAAATAAATTTACGATAAAAATCGATAGAAAGAAAGGTTATGATGATTGTTTTTTCGTGTACTAATGCTTGTTTTATCAATATTATTAAAGGAGTATAAGAATACGATTTTCATTCTATTAATTATGTATTATACTTTCGATATAAAATCTATTTTTTTGAAAAAATAGGGGAAAAATGTGGTGAGTAGAAGAAATATAGATAAAGGAGAATAAAAAAGTACAAATAATAATAGAATGGATTCTGCGAGGACTGAATAAAGAAAGGGGCATTATGTACATGACAAACCAAGAAAAAAACAAAAATAGTGATGGCTGATCCAACAGTATTAGGGTTTTTTGGATTATCTATGTTGAGACTCCCACTCATAAATGGGCAAGCTGACTAACGTCAGTGGGATTCTTAAGTGACTAAGCGCTCCCAGTCCATTTCTGTTTGGAAAAGTTCTCGAGATTAGGGGATCTCATTGCCCCTCCCCTCCATATCCAGTGCATGTAGCAGATATGGCTACATTACTGTTACCATAGTGTACAGCTTTTTTCGTTCGATGTGTTTTAGCGTCTTGTTCTTGACGACACATACCGTTTTACTAATAGCGTGAATTAGGCTATCGAACCTCCTATTTTATCTATTTTTCAATGAACGATATTGTTTTAGAGACTTTTACTTGTCTATAGGAATAGTGCACCATTTCAAATATCCCTTTTACAGAACGTACTCTTGATGTTCTATCTGTACGTCGTATTTGATCTCCCTATCATCCCATGCCTAAAGACGGTCTTGAGACCGTCATGGACTTTCTCGTTCGGAAAATCTGTAACATTTGGCTTTTTAAGATATTTGATTTTTTCTCTATTTATTACCGTAGCGGCGTTATAAGTGAATAAAATTTTTGCGGCTATTTTAATTTTAATTGATTTCTTATTACTTTCTGTAACGTTAGCTACATTAGGTATTAAGGTAGAATTATTTTCAAAAATTACTGTTTACCCTAAATTTGCTATTTCATGACTTGGATTATACGGTTGTGGGGCAATTTTCTTAAATAATTTCTTTGACCGTACGATTTTTTTGTTGGAAAACCATTAGGGCTTATTAAACGAAATGTGTAAAAAGAATATAACATAGTAAAAAGATAAGAAATATATGCAAAAGACTTGGCAAATGGCCGAGTCTTTTGTATTTTTATAAAAGAGGGTAAAAATCGATACTTTAATTGAGTAAAGTTTTAGTATATAATTAGCTTCTAGATAATCAAAATTTTTAGATTTTTATTTATTTGAATTATTTGACCTTCTTCATGTAAAATAAACAGTATCATAGTCGAGGAAGGTTTAGGGCCAATTATCGATAAAAACGACGAATTCCTTCATTTTTTAAATGTATTAGGATGAGTCGAACAGGACAAATATAGGGAGGAATTTTCAAATGGCATTTACAGGTACAGACAGAGTTAAACGTGGAATGGCAGAAATGCAAAAAGGCGGCGTTATCATGGACGTTGTCAATGCAGAACAAGCAAAAATCGCAGAAGCAGCAGGTGCAGTGGCAGTTATGGCACTAGAACGTGTTCCAGCGGACATCCGTGCAGCTGGTGGCGTAGCTCGTATGGCAGACCCTCGCATTGTAGAAGAAGTAATGGGCGCAGTTTCTATCCCAGTTATGGCGAAAGCTCGTATTGGTCATATTGTAGAAGCGCGTGTATTAGAGTCTTTAGGCGTAGACTACATTGATGAAAGTGAAGTATTAACACCAGCGGATGAAGAGTATCATTTAGATAAACGTAAATACACAGTTCCGTTCGTATGTGGATGCCGTGATATCGGAGAAGCAGCTCGTCGTATTGGAGAAGGAGCTTCTATGCTTCGTACAAAAGGTGAACCAGGAACAGGAAATATCGTAGAAGCAGTTCGCCACATTCGTAAAGTAAATGCACAAGTTCGTAAAGTAGTACATATGAGCGAAGATGAATTAATGACAGAAGCAAAACTTACTGGTGCTCCATTCGAAGTATTACTTCAAATTAAAGATCATGGTCGTCTTCCAGTAGTAAACTTTGCTGCAGGTGGGGTAGCAACTCCAGCAGACGCTGCGTTAATGATGGAATTAGGAGCGGATGGTGTATTCGTAGGTTCTGGTATTTTCAAATCTGAAAATCCAGAAAAATTTGCTCGTGCAATCGTTCAAGCAACAACTCATTATCAAGATTATGATTTAATTGCAAAATTATCAAAAGATCTTGGTACTGCAATGAAAGGTGTCGAAATTTCTACATTAGACGCTTCAGAACGTATGCAAGATCGCGGTTGGTAAGAAAGAAGGAACAATGTGATGGTTAAAATTGGTGTATTAGGATTACAAGGTGCAATTGCCGAACATGTAAAAGCTTTACAAGCGCAAGACGATGTTGAAGTGGTCGTTGTGAAACGTCCAGAAGAACTTGTTGGCCTAGATGGTTTAGTTCTTCCTGGGGGAGAAAGTACTGCGATGCGAAAATTAATGGATCCTTTCCATTTTGTCGAAGCATTACAAAGCTTCGGGCAAGAAGGAAAGCCTATTTTTGGAACATGTGCCGGAATGATTTTATTAGCGAAAAAAATTAACGGCCAAGAAAATGTTCATGTAGCATTAATGGATACTGTTGCAGAGCGTAATGCATTTGGACGTCAACGTGAAAGTTTTGAAGCTACTCTTCCTGTAAAAGGGGTAGCGGATGACTTTGAAGCAGTATTTATCCGAGCACCTTATATTGATCAAGTGGGGGACAATGTCGAAGTGTTAGCAACATATGATGGTCACATTGTAGCATGTCAAGACGGCCCATTTCTTGCAAGTGCCTTTCACCCAGAGTTAACAGAAGATTACCGCATGCATGCTTACTTTGTAGAACTCGTAAAAAATAGCAAAAAAGCGTAAACAAATCATCTTGATTGTTTCTATT
This sequence comes from Massilibacterium senegalense, assembly GCF_001375675.1. NCBI lineage: Bacteria > Bacillati > Bacillota > Bacilli > Caryophanales > Bacillaceae > Massilibacterium > Massilibacterium senegalense. The sequence goes on from NZ_LN831786.1 coordinate 2,119,780, forward strand.
ACTTATTGTATGTTAAACATATACAACTAAATACCTCATACAGCGTAAGGATAAGTAGCATGTAAATGTTCCTTTGTAGAGAGCTAGTGGTTGGTGCAAACTAGTAGGAAGTTTTTTGTGAATCTACCTTACATGATGGCTGTTACTTGTAATGAGTGGTAAAAGTGTATCTTTTACAATGAGGGTGGCAACACGGGAATATAACTCTCGTCCCTTTACATTAGGGACGAGGGTTTTTTGTTTTTCTAAATAAGGGAACAGATAAGAAGACTGGTAAAACATAAGGAGGATTTCAATGTTAGATAGTAAATATTTACGTGAAAATTTAGAGGATGTAAAACGAAAAATGAAATATCGCGGGGAAGAATTAGGAGATATCGATCAGTTTTTAACATTAGACGAAACGCGCCGCGAGATCATTCAAAAAGTAGAGCAATTAAAGCAAACGCGTAACGAAGTATCACAACAAGTTGGGCAATTAAAACGTGAGAAAAAAGATGCGACTGAAATTATCGCAAAGATGCGTGCGGTAGGCGATGAAATTAAAACGTACGATGAAAAGTTACGAGAAGTAGAAGAAAAATTACAACAATTATTAATGGAAATCCCGAATGTTCCACATGATAGCGTACCAATCGGAGAAAGCGAAGATGACAATGTTCCGATTCGTTTCTGGGGTGAAAAGCCAACGTTTGATTTTGAACCGAAACCGCATTGGGACGTTGCGACAGAGTTAGGTATTTTAGACTTTGAACGCGCAGCAAAAGTAACCGGAAGTCGCTTTACGTTTTATATTGGAGCAGGTGCTCAATTAGAACGTGCCTTAATTAGCTTTATGATGGACCTTCACAGCGAAGAACACGGGTATACAGAAGCGTTGCCACCGTATTTAGTAAATCGTCTTAGTATGACGGGTACAGGGCAATTACCGAAGTTTGAAGAAGATGCGTTTAAAATTCGCGAAGAAGATTATTTTTTAATCCCGACTGCTGAAGTTCCGGTAACGAATTTATACCGAGAAGAAATTTTAGACGGAGCAGAATTGCCGATTGCGTATTGTGCGTATAGTGCTTGCTTCCGTTCAGAAGCGGGAAGCGCAGGACGTGATACACGCGGGTTAATTCGTCAGCACCAATTTAATAAGGTAGAATTAGTTCGTTTTGTCAAACCAGAAGAGTCTTACGAACAATTAGAATTATTAACAGGTCATGCGGAAAAAGTATTGCAATTATTAGGATTACCATATCGCGTTATGAGCATGTGTACGGCTGATTTAGGTTTTACAGCTGCAAAAAAATACGATATTGAAGTATGGTTACCTAGCTATAACACATATCGAGAAATTTCTTCTTGTTCTAACTTTGAAGCATTCCAAGCTCGACGTGCCAACATTCGTTTTCGTCGCGAAAAGGGAAGCAAACCGGAATATGTGCATACATTAAACGGTTCGGGATTAGCCATTGGTCGTACGGTAGCAGCCATCATTGAAAACTACCAACAAGAAGACGGTTCTATCGTCATTCCAGATGTGTTACGTCCATATATGCGTAATTGTACTAAAATTGAAAAATAAAACTAATAGTCTAAAAGGCGTGATATAATGCGTCTTTTAGACACTTTCCATGTAGTAAGAAAGTTTTTTGATAAAAAATTTAAAAATAGGGTTGCTTTCATAAAATAGCTATGGTAAGATAATTCTTGTCAATACGGAGGAATACCCAAGTCCGGCTGAAGGGATCGGTCTTGAAAACCGACAGGGGCTTAACGGCCCGCGGGGGTTCGAATCCCTCTTCCTCCGCCATTTTTATTTTTAAAATTAGCGCATGATTTGGAGATTGGATGATAATTGATTCGTTACGGTGGAATGTAACGAATTTTTTTTGTATTTTTTGTTCCAAGTACATATGGCTCCGTAGCTCAGGGGATAGAGCAGTAGTTTCCTAAACTATGTGTCGGAGGTTCGAATCCTCTCGGGGCCGCTTTGATAACCTTGCTACAGCAAGGTTTTTTTATTTGTTTTTTTTATCTATTGCTTAAAAAAAAGAAAATTGGGGTCTAATTAAACATTAGCACGCAAAGGTAAATAAAACCCAACCATTGGTCATCTAAAGTGTACCTTTTGTAAAGGACATTTTGAAAAAGCCTAGGCAACTTGTTGAAGCTGCTGTCTGTATGTTGCAGGTGGTAGCTTTTTTAAAATCCATTGCCCACGATAATAATTGTAGTACGTCATGTAACTTTTGATTTCTCATTTTACTTCTTCTAGTGTTTTGCAATCTTTTATATTTGTTTCATCTTTCAAATGGTCAAAGAATGATTCTTGTGGTGCGTTTCCTAGCAGTTCCCACGGTGTGACATCGACTGTCCTAGGTTCATTTTCTTCACGAACGCTCGGTAGGTTGGGCTTGTATAATGGAATCCTTGAACGGAATGGATAAAGACATCTTCTGTTAAATGTTTATGTTTTCTTATCTTTTTGAGCGTATGAAGGGCAATTTCCAATGACAAAGAATCCGATATTTCATAGGCTAAAATTTCGTTTGGTTCAGCGTCTTTAATCGTTGATAAGTAAGCACGTTTGCCGTTTCGATACGTTTAAAATACGTGATGTCTGTTCGTAGCACTTTTCCTGCTTGCAACACCTTGCTTAAAGTTGTTTGGGTATGTACGGTGTTCCTTCGTTGCTTTTGCCATACGTCGGTATGGATTCGCTTTTCGTATCGGACAACTAATCCCAAACTTCTTCATAATGCGCCGAATCCGTTTTAAGTTATATGTGATGCCATATTGGTTTTAAAGCGTCATTTTAATTTGGTGTGCTCCTTTTTACATCTACGGAAATACTACGCCTTGAAAATAATGTCTTTCACTACTTCAGCTGCTTCATCCTGACTCGCACGGTTTTGCGCTAATTGTTCATCGAAATAATTGTAATAACTAAAACGGGAAACGCCCATCAGTTTATTACATAAATAGCTCACCATATGCTTTCGTTTATATCGCTGAATCGTTTGATAGATTAATTCAAATTTTATTTTTGTTTCGATTTCATCATCTGCCTTTCGAGTAGATCTAACTTTTTTAATCATTCGTTTTCCGCTTGTAGTAAATGGTTCTTTGCCTCTAAGTGAGCAATCTTTCAGTTGTAAAGGATGCCCTTATGACAACGCCTGTATAGAGCCTTTTCATGCGACGTTGAAAAAAGAAGAGGTGTATCTAACTAGTTATTTAGACTTTGAAGCTGCAAGATTGGCCCTCTTTCACTATATTGAATCATGGTACAATCGAAAACGAATTCATGGGTCAATCAATTATTTAACGCCGGAGCAATTGGAAGATTTGTGAAGAGAAACCGTAGCCTGATTAGAGGGAGTCGTCTGACCTGACGATTTATCCTACCTACACATTTTTTCGGAACAACATCCATGGGTTGTATTTCGCTGGATACAGGACACTCCATGAATGGTTGTTGTGCAGAAAAAACTTAATATTTTTGTGTCCAGAGTCTTGACGTAAATCCAAATTGTTACTTCATTTAATACTTTATTTCTAGTATAAACCTCTAATTTAATCTTAATAAATTCTTCCTCACCAGTTTTACTAATTACAGCTTCGACATCTTCCATTACAAACTGATTATCTTTAAAGCTTACAGGTTTATCTACCAAATCAAGTGTTTTTTGATTTAACTCATTTGAATCTAATAAATATGTGGGAGTGTCAATATTTTTGTGTAAATGACTTTTCAACCTTTTCAGATAGATGTCACTTTAAACGGCGAAGAAGCAACTGTTCGCCATTTTCTTTGCAAAAACCTTTTTTTGTAAATTAAATTATAATGGAGGAAAACAAACAAACCATTTACATAAATGGAATCATAGTATATTATAATAATTAAAATACAATATATTACATATTAAGATGAATTAGTATGATTTGAATTTATAAAAAAAGCACTACTTGTAGGAATTCTCATAGGTTCAATTGCTACCATGGGTACGTTAGAGGCCAAAGCTTCTAATTTCAGTTCATTTAATGTAAATGGTATATGGAGCCCAGATTCTATCTAAGATAGTTAAAGGGATTAGTGATACTTATTTTATCTGAAGGACTTCAAAAAAATTGAAGTCCTCTTTTTGGGAGTGTTTACATTGAAAGACATTTTAAATTTAGAGATTAATAGAGCAATTAAAGGAAAAGTTTTTTTGGTTTCTTTATCCATATTATGTCTCTATATGATATATGATATCGTATTTTCGGTTATTCCAACTTCTAATCAATCGTTTTTCCAAATTAATCCCGCCCTAGTAACACCACATAATTTGTGGATTGGCATGGATACTACAAAAGCCTTTTCAAGAACTTATTTTTTCTTAATGCCAGTAATCGCAACTTTACCATATGCAACATCATTGGCTTCTGATAGAAAAAGCAAATTTATATATTCAGTCATCAGTAGATCTAGTAAACTTAATTATTTTACTTCAAAGTTTATTGCTTCTTTTCTTGCAGGAGGATTGCTTTATGTCGTTCCGTTGCTTCTACATTTCTTAATCTTGAGTTTAATTTTTCCTGGTTATCCTTATTACTTTGGTGACTTTCTTGTACCAAATGGCTCTTTTTATGAGTTAATTTATTCTCATCCAACACTATATATATTAGTAATGTGTTTCATTAATTTTTTTTATGCAGGTTTATTTTCAACATTAGGGTTAGCGGCATCTTTTTTTACTAATCGAATATTGATATCCTTTATGACACCTTTTTTGGTTTGGATTAGTATAGCAGTTTTAGCCGAAGGTATGGGAATGCCTTATTTATCCCCTGAAAGGTTTTTAAGACCTGAAGGTGTGACTGGTTTTTCTTTGTTTTATGTTTTATTCTTTTTCAGCATCATTATGGTAGTCTCTTTTATAATTTGCAGAGTAGAAGGTAAAAAAGATGAAACAACGTAATATTATCATTGATGTAACTACTGTCAATTACATTATATCTGTTGGAATGTTGTTTTGCTTAACCTTGGCAATGGTATTGAAAAGTCGTGGGGATCTTAATATTTTATTATCTTCTATATTCGACCCAAATATATATGTGCTATTTATTGTTCCAACGTTCCTATTTTATTTTTCCTCTTATTTAGAAGTTTACTTAAAAAATGAAATTGTTACTAGATTACAATCAAGAAAAAATTTTTGGATATTTTTTGTGAAAAAGGACTTGTTGGCATTGTGTAAATATCAGCTTGCTTTTCATGGCATCCTATTTATGGCTATAAAGGTATTTAGAATGAACGGTACATTTGTTTTTAGTGAGTATTTTTATATGAGTTTAATAATTATTATCGGTATCTTCAGTGTATCTTTACTATTTTTAATTATGGTATTTTTTTCGAAAAACATCATTTTTTCTCTAATCGGGGTATTGATAATATTAATTTCAGAGATATTTGAATATAATCCATTTCCAATTTTTGTGGGTCGATTGTTTGAAATGCAGAATACTTCACTTCTAAATAACCTTTTGGAAAAGGGTATATATTATACAGCTTTTATTTCTATTCTTTTAATTGTTGGTTATTTTCTAAGTAAAAGAATAAATCTGATGTTCAAAACAAATCCATCTGAAGGTGATTAAAGTGAAAAAACGTAGTCGTCTAATAATAATGGTCTTATGTTTAATAAGTATTTTTGTTTGTGGTTTTCGATATTACGATCTTAATAATGACTTACCCAATAAGGTTAAAATAATAATGTATAAACAGGGTGAGAAAATACCTATTGACGGCGCGATGGTTTCAATTCATTCTGAGACTTCTACTAAACCTTATAACAATCAATCTCAAATAACTGATGAGTTAAATAAATATACATATTTAAAAATTAAAATGATAGTAGAAAACAAAGGGAATGTATCAATTAGACCGTTTGAATTTATTAATCATGACAATATTCGCAATGGTAATATGTTAAGATCCCCAGAAATACAAAAGAAAAGGGAGGATTTTGAGATTCCTCCAGGAAAAAATCAAACTTTTACAATGTATTATGCAGTTGAAAAAGAAAATGTAAAGTATGGTATTTACTATTTATTACCTCAATCTTTCACAAAAAAAGCAAATGAGTTTAGTGAAAAAGAGCGTAATGAAAATTTATTTACACGTAAGGAAGTAGTGCTTATAGATTCAAAATGAGGAGGAACAAATGAGGCATATATTAAAGTATAATATACTCTATTCCTTACATTTAAATAAATGGAAATGGGGTCTATTTATTATCTTGATCTCAATATTCATGTTACCGCATAGTCTTGTAGGTGAATCTAGCCTAGAACTTTTATATAACGGGTTTGGAGGGGTGTTTTTAGAAAATAAATCTAAAATACCTTATCTATATATTTTTCTTCAAATATATGTTTTGTTTATTGTAGGTGATTTCTTCAATCAAGATTATTCATCTACAGGAGTTCATTTAGTAATTCGACAAAAGAATAAAAGGACTTGGTTAAAAAATAAACTTATTTGGTTAAACATTAACCTGTTTGGTTATTATTTTTTAACAATGATTATATTAGGTTTCATGGGTAGGTTTACATTTTTTTATCATGACATAGATATTGAAAACGGATTATGTACATTCCTTTCTATTTTTTTATTATTGATACTAGGTTCATTTACCAACTCACTGATTTATTTATTATTTTCATTACTCCTGAATTCTAACTATAGTATTGGGATATTGATGTTGTTACATATTCTATCTTGTTTTGTACCTACGACATTTCTTCCAGGTGCACATACAATGATATTGAGGTTAGAACCGTTTAGTGGTGTTAATTGGATTGAAATTGTTTTGTTCAATTTAATACTAATTACTCTATTCCTTTTTTTATTGTTTATAATCATAAAAAGGAAAGATGAACTACTTCTATAATGGAGGTGCTATGAAATATGGACAATTATATTATTGTGAAAAATTTGAGTAAGAAATTAAAAGGGCACTATGTATTAAAAAATATAAATCTTAGTATTTCAAAAGGTGAAATCTGTGGTTTTAAAGGAAGAAATGGTTCAGGGAAAACGATGTTTTTAAGGTGTATAAGTGGACTATTACGTCCATCCGAGGGAGAAATTTTCATTGACGGAAGTAAACTAGAAGATAATTTTCCAAAAAGTATGGGAATCATAATCGAGTATCCAGGATTTATTCCTAGTTACACTGGATTTAAAAATCTAAAATTAATAGCTCAAATAAATAAAAAAATCGATGATAATGAAATTAAAAAAGTTTTAAAGGCTGTTGGATTAGATCCTGATGATGGAAGGAAAGTGAAAAAATATTCATTAGGGATGAAACAAAGATTGGGGATAGCTCAAGCCATTATGGAAAAACCAGAATTATTAATCTTGGACGAGCCTACTAATGCACTAGATCGAGAAGGAATAGCACTTATGAGAAATATTTTTTTAAAAATGAAAAATCAAGGAACAACTATTTTATTAGCAAGTCATGACCATGATGAACTAAAGGCAATTTGTGATAATATTTATACAATAGATAATGGGATATTAATAGAAAAAGAAAGCAACTTAACTGTGAGGTAAATTTATACTGCTCCTTTTCACGTATGTTAAGAAGGATGATATGGAAGTTTTTAATTTGATGAACGTTTAGTCATTTTGATTGTTTCATTATTCTAATACAGCTGACTATCATTCTACGGAGTTCTTTACTGATGCAATGATATAAATTACTTATTTTAAAACTTAAGAAAAATTACTCCTAAAGAGAAAAAAATATGCGTCTTCCATCGTTGCATTAGCCTGTTTATATGGTGTTCTTGTAAATTGGGGAGAAAATTGGCTTTTTACAGTGCTCTTAGGCTTCGGTTTCTTAATTTGTAGTATAATGGCCTTTTTTGATATAAAGCGTAGTTTGAAACAATCGTTTTGATGTTGCATCTTTCCCCTAAACATAAGTGTATTCGAAAGAAAAACTCGAATACACTTATTTTATTACTAAAATTACCTAGTAAAATGAAACAAGGCTGGTATGGAAACAATGTACTATATACATAGTAATAACGGTGAGTAAAAAGGTATTAAAAAAATTGTCGAATGTGTATAATAGAAAGGTATAAAAATATCTAGGGGGGTATATTTTTAAAGTGAAAACAAATCATATTGTAAACTTAGAAGGATTCTCTTGTTCTATGCTTATTATTAAAACAAAAAAGGCATTAGATGAATTACAATCTGGAGAAGTATTAGAGCTACATACAGCAGATAAAGGCTCTATTAATGATTTAAAAGCATGGACAAAATCCGTTGGTCATGAACTATTAAAAATTGAGGAAGAAGACGGAAAGCTTACATTTTGGATTAAAAAAGCATAAGAGAAATCATAAAGCGGGGGAGGAATCCTTCGCTTTTTTGTTGTCCAGCTCCGGTGGGCTAACGACCTCCGCCATAAGTCAAAGTGTTCTAGAGGCAAAGACCGCCTCTTCCACCCTTCGCCTTATAGCTCCGTCGTTGAACGAGCCCCCCTCTGCTTTTCTTATTGTCCAGCTCCAGGCGCTAGGGGCTCGAGCCATAAGCCATCTTGTTCCATGAGAAAACCCCACCTCATTCCACAAGCTGTCTTATGCTTGTCGACCCTGTGCGAGCGCCCTCTGCTTTTCTTATTGTCTAGCTCCGGGCGCTACCGACTTCCGGTATAAGCCGCCCAACTCCAAAGGCAAAAAGCGCCTTTTCCGTTGTTCGTCTTATTCCTCCATCGGTAACCAAGCACCCTCCGCTTTTCTTTTTTCCCTGTGTTTGTTATGTGGAAAGAGGAATGAATGATGGATGAGATTAGTGTTTCTCTGCTTTTCTTTTTAATTATGATTGGATTTTTAGCTGCGTTTGTTGATTCTGTTGTAGGTGGTGGGGGGATGATTTCTGTTCCATCACTTTTAGCGACAGGTCTTCCTCCAGCAGTTGCATTAGGTACGAATAAATTAGCGAGTACGATGGGGTCTTTTACTAGTACGCTTTCTTTTTTAGGTTCAGGGAAAGTACATAAACGACTAGTATTACGATTAGTGCCACTTTTTTTATTGCTTCGATTTTCGGGGTGATGGTTGTGCAAATTATTTCTTCGGAAATGCTAAAACCGGTCATTATTGTTTTGTTAGTTGCTGGGACGGTTTATACGTTATTAAAAAAAGATTGGGGAACGAAATCAACGTTTCGACGTTTAACAAAAAAACAATGTTTTTTCTTATCGGTATGTCCATTATGCTTGGATTTTATGATGGGTTTTTAGGTCCGGGTACAGGGTCTTTCTTATTATTTTTTTGTAATGATTGGATTTGATTTTGTGGAAGCTGTTGCGAATGCCAAAATCTTAAACTTTAGTAGTAACATTGCTGGTCTTTTAGCGTTTATGTATTTTGGTACGATTCGTTATCTCTATGGGATTGTGATGGGAGTAGCTATGGTAGCGGGGGCGTATTTCGGTACGCGGGTAGCCATTAAAAAGGGTGCTGCTTATGTGAAAAATTTATTTCTTTTTGTTTCGCTTTGGTTCATTATTAAAATAATCATGGCTCAATTTTCTAAAATGAATGTTTCGTTCGATAGTGGAAGTGAATTCATGTGTAGAACTATTATCTGTATGAACAAAATATAGTTCAAAATTTGCACCTTTTTTTCTTGATTAATATAATATTGAGTACTGTAAGATGTGACAATATCATCTTCAACGTATAAATTATAATATTTTTCTTCTTTTTTTGGTGTAAATATTATTTACATCTGATTTTATACTTTCATCTAATCAAAACGAAGAAATAATATCCTTAGTATCTTGTGCTAATTATTAAGTGAAATTTCAAAATTTTTAATTTTTCGTAAATCGATTTGGGTATTATTTTTATTTTTAGCCGAACTTACATTCGTAGACAGAGGGCTAAAAAAATAACATAGAACTCTTTAAAACAAAAAGCCTTTTCTATATAAATCCTTTCTCATGTTATTATGATTACAACAACAAGAGGAGGGATTTATATGAAGCCATACTATAAGTTATCCTATAAAGAAAAGTTTAAAAGGACCATTTATGCTGGTATACCGATACTTTTATTGAGTACAATAAATATATTTTATTTCGCTCCAACTATTAAGCAAAAAGTAATAGTTCCGTTGATACTATTACTAATTTGGATAGTACAATTAATTTATACTTATAAAAAGTCAAAAGAAGATAAGTTAATATAAAAAGGGTTCGCTTGCGGTGAAAGGAGAGAAGGAATGGGAGAGTTTTGTTTAGTAAAAGACCGCATATATATGGAAGAAGCGATAAAAGAAGCAAAAAGAGCAGAAGCAATTGGAGAAGTTCCGATTGGGGCGGTGATTGTGTACCAAGATGAAATCATTAGTCGTGGTCACAATGAAAGGGAAACGAAACAGCGTCCAACCGCACACGCAGAATTAATCGCGATTGAAGAAGCAAGTGAAAAACTTGGGACATGGCGTTTGAATGAGTGTACCTTGTATGTCACGCTTGAACCTTGTCCAATGTGTTCGGGTGCTATTGTTCAATCACGAGTAGGGAGAGTAGTGTTCGGGGCGACGGATTCTAAAGGAGGATGTTGCGGTACATTAATGAACCTTATTCAAGATGACCGATTTAATCATTGTGCTCAATTAACAAGCGGTGTCTTAGCGGAACAATGTGGGCAGCTATTATCTGATTTTTTTCGGAAATTACGGATAAAAAAGAAAGAAAAATCAGATAGTTGAATGCATAAAATAATTGTATTATACTAAGTAATGCATGATTTTGAGATGGAGGCGTACCCAAGTTTGGCTGAAGGGGACTGACTCGAAATCAGTTAGGACGCGGATGCGTCGCGGGGGTTCGAATCCTCTCGCCTCCGCCATAAAATGACAGTTGCAACTTATCGTTGAAACCGTTATACTAAATAAAGGAATGAAAATTGGTATCAATTTTGCCACGCTAGGTGGGGAATTAGCGGTGCCCTGTACTCGCAATCCGCTGTAGCGAGACGGAATCCCTTCCCGAGGTTAGTTAACGTATGGTCTGACTTAAGCAAGTGGTGTTGACGAGCGGGTCCTGCGCAACGGATGTTTATGAACCCTGTCAGGTCCGGAAGGAAGCAGCAGTAAGTAGGCCTCTCCGTGTGACGCGGGGGTGCCTGCTCTGAGCTAACTACTTGAGTAACGCGTATGAAGGCTATATCGACGGAAGGTGCGTGGCTTTTATATAATAAAAATCAAAAGAGCTGGTCTTGTTACCTGCTCTTTTTTTGTGATGAAAAAGGCTAGAGAATTCGTTTTGAAAATTGGTCTTTAATCGTTATAATAAAATGGAGTGAAAAAAAGGAGGAGCAGTCATGGCCTATCAAGCGTTATATCGTGTTTGGCGTCCGCAACAGTTTCAAGATGTTGTTGGTCAAGAACATATTACCAAAACGATACAACATGCAATCGTAAGCAATAAATTAACGCATGCATATTTATTTACAGGACCCCGCGGAACGGGAAAAACGAGTGCGGCAAAAATTATTGCGAAGGCGATTAACTGTGAACATGGCCCTGCTCTTGAGCCGTGTAACGAATGTGAGACATGTCGTTCTATCACAGAAGGTACGAATCCTGATGTCATTGAAATGGACGCAGCATCTAATAATAGTGTCGACGATGTTCGGGATATTCGTGAAACGGTGAAGTATGCACCAAGCAGCGCAAAATATAAAGTATATATTATTGACGAGGCGCACATGCTCTCAATCGGAGCTTTTAATGCATTATTAAAAACATTAGAAGAACCACCTGGGCACGTGTTGTTTATATTAGCAACGACAGAACCGCACAAAATTCCTATTACGATTATTTCGAGATGTCAACGTTTTGATTTTAAACGTATATCCAATACGCATATTAAAAAACGGATGGAAGAAATCGTAACTGCCCAAGAAGTAGCAGTAGACGACGAGGCATTAGAACTAATCGCAAAAACAGCAGAAGGCGGTATGCGTGATGCGCTAAGTTTGTTAGATCAAGCCATTTCATACAGCGATTCGCGGGTAACGGAAGTAGATGTGTTATCTATTATCGGTGGAGTATCACAAGATTTTATCGCAACGTTGGCAGAAGATATTCAAAAACAAGATGTCGCAAGCTTATTGCATGCAGTCGAATACATGATGGATGAAGGAAAAGATCCGCTTCGCTTTTTGGAAGATTTCGTCTATTATTATCGCGATGTTTTATTATATAAAACCCTTTCTACGATAGATGAAAGTTTGCTTTACTATCATCTGGATGAAAAGATGAAAGCACTCGCGACAGAGATAGAAGAAAAAACAATTTATAAAATTATTCATGAATTAAATGAAAGTAAACAAGAAATGAAGTGGACGACACATCCGCGAGTATTTTTGGAAATGATTTTTATTAAATTGACACAAAATAATCGCGTGATATCTGCTTCACCTGCAGAAGGTGAGGAAAACACTTCCATTCTCTTGAATCGAATTGTACAATTAGAATCAAAAGTCCAACAATTAGCAGAAAAGGGTGTGCCTGTTACACCGCAAGAAACACGGCCGCAAAAAGAAAGAAAAAATCGTCCAGCGCGATCGATGAAGCCAATAGTTTCCCGAGAAAAAGTAGCGCAGTTGCTTGGAGTAGCGACAAAACAACACTTGCAATCGTTACGTAATATTTGGCCGGATGTGTTACAAAAATTGCAGCAACAAAATATTCAAGCGCATGCGTGGATTAAAGAAGGAAAGCCCGTTCTTTGTTCTGATGAAGAGTGTTTACTCGCTTTTCCGTATGAAATTCATGCACAACAAGCGATGGGAGAAAAAAATCGCACGTTATTTGAAAGCATTTTGTTCCAAGCATTTGGTCATCCTATCCGTTTAGTCGCTATTTTTGAACAAGATTGGAATGAAGTGAAACAATCTTTTATTGAAGAACGAAAACATCAAGAAGACGGCGGGACAAAAACGGAGAATCTTCTTATTGAAGAAGGTAAAAAATTAGTTGGAGAAAATCTACTCGAAATTGTAGAAGAGTAGTGTACAATGAAAACAATGAATCAGTTAAAGGAGGAATTTAATATGATGCGTGGTATGGGTAATATGGGTAACATGATGAAACAAATGCAAAAAATGCAAAAGGATATGGCAAAAGCACAAGAAGCATTAGTGGAAGAGAGAGTAGAAGGTACTGCTGGTGGCGGTATGGTTACAGTTATTGCAAACGGCCATAAAGAAATCGTCGAAGTAAAAGTAAACGAAGAAGTAGTAGATCCAGATGATATTGAAATGCTTCAAGATTTAATTGTAGCTGCAACAAATGATGCATTAAAACAAGTGGACGGTTTAGTAGAACAAAAATTAGGAAAATTCACTAAGGGGCTTAATATCCCAGGATTATTTTAAGAGGATTTGATGATATGTACTATCCAGAACCTGTTTCGAGGCTAATCGATAGCTTTATGAAATTGCCAGGAATCGGACCAAAAACGGCCGTAAGACTGGCCTTTTTTGTTTTAAATATGCGGGAGGATGATGTGTTGGATTTTGCAAAGGCACTCGTGAATGCAAAACGTAATTTAACACATTGTTCGGTTTGTGGAAATATTACAGACCGTGATCCTTGTGCTATTTGTGATGATAAGCATCGCGATCAATCGATTATTTGTGTAGTTGAAGATCCAAAAGATGTGATTGCAATGGAAAAAATGAAAGAATACAATGGACTGTACCACGTGTTACATGGTGCGATTTCACCTGTTGACGGGATAGGTCCAGAAGATATTAAAATAAGTGAGCTACTGCAACGCTTGCACGATGAACAAGTAAAAGAAATTATCGTAGCAACAAACCCGAATATTGAAGGAGAAGCAACGGCGATGTATATTTCTCGTTTAGTTAAACCAACAGGAATCAAAGTAACGCGGATTGCACATGGTTTACCTGTAGGTGGCGATTTAGAGTATGCAGATGAAGTCACGTTGCTAAAAGCAATTGAAGGGCGAAGAGAATTATAAAAGAGGGTTACACGATGTTATTTTCTAGGCGAAAGAAACTACGACGTGAAAGTGATGAAAAGCTTTTACGAATGATTGAAACATATAAAGAACAACGGAAAGTTCAAGAAAAAATGTACCATCAAGCTATCGTAGAGTCATCAACGGAATTATTATATGACCTAAAATTAACAGAATCGAAATACTTCTTTTTATTAAAAGAAGCAAAAATTCGGAATATCTCGATGAAATAAGACTATTCTTTAATTAGGATAGTCTTGTTTTTTTCTTCTTTTTACTTAACAGAAAGATGGGAGATTCGTCATGAAATTTCTTTTTCTCATACTGTTTTTGTTGTTTTGTAGTTTCTTGTTTAACGTCATCCTTTCCTTTTCTATTACAAAAGCCATTTTGTCCATTTTTTTATTATTGATTGTAAATCTAATCGGTAGCCATTTTCAAATGATGATTCCTTTAAATTTATTTACGTTTGGTGTTGCAATGTTTTTACGTATTCCAGGAATCA
>NZ_LN831786.1:2139350-2192745 GCF_001375675.1 Massilibacterium senegalense
CAGTTTTAACGAAACAAGCATCCTCCTTTATCCCCAGCTTGAACAACACGAAGCCATTTCCGTATTGTTATCAACAACTACAACAAAAACAAGTGTTACGTGTACCATTAAAGGAAAGCATTGGAGAAATTGCGGCGGAGTCGATTATTCCGTACCCACCAGGGATTCCTTTTATCTTGAAAGGGGAACAAATTGAACAAGAGCAAGTAAAAATACTACAAACATTACAACAACATCAAGCTTATTTCCAAGGAAATGATGGAAGTGAGATTTTGATTTACGGAAAGGAATAAAATTCGTGAAAAAAGGATTATTTATTACTTTTGAAGGGCCAGATGGTTCAGGAAAAACGACACAGATTAAACGTCTAGCTAACTTTTTACAACAAGAACAGATTCCATTTATCATTACGAGAGAACCAGGAGGAACGCGAATTAGTGATTTAATTCGTGGTATTTTACTAAATCCTGAGCATCAAGAAATGAAAAATCAAACAGAAGTATTGCTATATGCTGCTTCACGCGCACAACATATTCATGAAAAAATTATTCCAGCTATAGAGGAAGGAATAATTGTCTTATGCGACCGCTTTGTAGATGCATCGATTGCTTATCAAGGATACGGGTTAGGGATAGATATTGAAACGATTGAACAAATTAATCGTTTTGCAACGAGTCACCTTGAGCCAGATCGTACGTATTTATTTGATTTAGCACCGGAAGAAGGAAGGAAACGCATGTTGCTTCGACTCGGGGAACAAGTAACGAATTTAGACCGTATTGAACAAAAAACATTGGAATATCATAAACGTGTACGAGAAGGGTTTCATGCATTAGGGGAAAAACATAAGCAACGGATGACGGTCGTAGATGGTGCCCAAACGATTGATGCTATTTCGGAGCAAATTAAGCAAGATTTCTGTGAATTATTAAAAACGTGTGAGTGTGAGTAGTGATGACTTGGGATGAGTTATTTGAGATTCAACCAAATATCGTTAAAATTTTAACGAATAGCTTACGTAAAAAACGTTTATCACATGCGTATTTGATAGAAGGGGGAAAAGGAACTAAGAAGTTACCAATCGCCCTTCAATTAGCAAAGTCGCTGTTTTGTTTACAACGTGACGATGTTCACCCGTGTTTGCACTGTGTTAATTGCAAACGAATTGATTCATCTAATCACCCCGACATTCATGTTATCGAACCAGACGGGGCATCGATTAAAACGGAACAAATCAATGCGTTAAAAGAAGAGTTTTCTTATCGTAGTATGGAGTCGTCGTATAAAATTTACATTATTCAGCAAGCAGAAAAAATGACACCACAAGCGGCAAATAAGCTGTTGAAATTTTTAGAAGAACCGCATCCAGGGACGGTAGCCATTTTATTAACAGAAGCAAAACATCAACTGTTAGATACGATTCGGTCTCGTTGCCAAGAATTATCCACGCGTCCTTTATCGAAAGAACGGTTATATAATCATTTAGTCGAGGAACAATATCCTGCACAACTTGCGCGCATCAGTGTGCACTTAACGAACGATTACTCGGAATGTGTGGCATTGTGTACCGATGAATGGTTTGCACAAGCGAGAAAACTAGTGGTACAATTAACAGAAGAATTACAAAAAAATTCGCAGTCTGTTTTGTTGTTCATTCAATTACATTGGATGAACCATTTTCATGATAAAGACAAATTAGATATCGGATTAGATCTGTTGTTGTTATGGATGAAGGACTTATTGTATGTACAATTAGGTCAAAAAGAAAAGGTTGTGTATGAAAAAGAAGCAGAAACGTTAAGCAACCAAGCATTAACCATTTCAAAACGACAAATATCGAATGATTTATTTTATATATTAGAAGCAAAAAAACAGCTTCGTGCCAATGCCAATCCACAGTTATTAATGGAACGATTGATGCTTTCATTGCAGGAGGGATAATGTTTGAAATATGATGTTGTAGGAGTGCGGTTTAAAAAGGCTGGTAAAATTTATTATTTCGCACCAGACGATTTACCAATTGAGAAAGATAATTTTGTGATTGTAGAAACGATTCGTGGAGTAGAATACGGAAAAGTCGTCACGAATATGAAACAAGTAGATGAAGAAGATGTCGTCTTACCGTTAAAAAAAGTATTGCGTCTTGCAGATGAGAGCGACCGAGCGATTGTTGAGGAAAATCGACAAGCAGCAGAAGAAGCGCAAGAAATATGTATGCAAAAAATTAGCGAACATAAGCTAGAGATGAAACTAGTAGATGTGGAATATACGTTTGACAGAAATAAAGTCATTTTTTATTTTACCGCAGATGGTCGGGTTGACTTTCGTGAATTAGTAAAAGATTTAGCCTCTATTTTCCGAACAAGAATTGAACTTCGTCAAATTGGGGTGCGCGATGAAGCAAAAATGCTTGGTGGAATAGGGCCGTGTGGCCGAATGCTTTGCTGCTCCACGTTTTTAGGTGATTTCGATCCTGTATCGATTAAAATGGCGAAAGATCAAAACTTATCGTTAAATCCGACGAAAATATCTGGGCTTTGCGGTCGTTTAATGTGCTGCTTAAAATATGAAAATGACGGGTATGAAGTAGCTAAACAAGCATTACCAGACCTTGGGGAAAATATTGATACAGCGTTTGGAGCCGGGAAAGTAGTAGGGTTAAATATTTTGGAACGTATAGTACAAGTAGAGTTAAAAGACCACGATCGCGTAGTAGAATATACGCTTGATGAACTGATTGACGAAGGAGCAATTTCGAACGAACGCACGGAATGACGAGGTGGATGATGCGTGGAAAATGGGACAAAAAAAGAAATTTTTCAACAAGTGAGTCATATGGAACAACAAATCGGAGATCTTTATCAGCAACTTGGTCAGTTAAAAGAACAATTAGCTCAACTTCTTGAAGAAAATCAAAACTTAATGATGGAAAATCATCATTTACGACAACGATTTGAAAAAAAATCAACGAAACAAGTCGTAAAAACAAAACGAGAGAAAGAATGGGAAATTGGTGAAGGCTATGATAATTTAGCAAGGTTGTATCAAGAAGGCTTTCATATTTGTAATTTACATTACGGTAGTGTGCGTTCCGATGGAGATTGTCTTTTTTGTTTAGATCTATTAAGCAAACGTTAACCTTTCCAACCCGGGAAAGGTTTTTTTGTGTAACAAGAAAAGGGGGAAAAACGAGATGAAATTATACGAAGATGAACGGTTAGACTATTTATTAAATGAAGAGATGCGGATCATTCAAAGCCCAAATGTGTTTGCTTTTTCATTGGATGCGGTGTTGTTAAGTAATTTTGTCTACGTACCGATTCAAAAAGGGAAAATAATGGACCTTTGTTCAGGAAACGGTGTTATTCCCCTGCTGCTTAGCAAACGAACAAAAGGACAATTAGTCGGGGTGGAAATACAGGAGAGACTGTATGATATGGCCGTTCGTAGTGTGGAATATAACAAGCTAACCGACCGAATTCAAATGGTATTAGGCGACTTAAAGGATGCACCCAAAACAGTCGGGAACGGTATTTTTGATGTCGTGACATGTAACCCGCCTTATTTCCAAATGGATGGCCAAGCCGATTTACATGCCAACCCGCATTATGCGATTGCCCGTCATGAATTATTAACGACGCTAGAAGATGTCGTGAAAACAAGCAGTAGCTTAGTAAAACAAGGTGGAAAAGTAGCATTTGTTCATCGACCAAATCGTTTATTAGATATTGTAACTTTAATGCGAAAATATCGATTAGAACCGAAACGTCTACAATTTGTCCATCCGAAACGAGGAAAAGAAGCAAATACGATTTTAATTGAAGGAATAAAAGATGGCAAGCCGGATTTAAAAATACTCCCGCCAATCGCTGTATACGAAGAAGATAATTCGTACACAAAAGAGTTAAAAGAGATGTTATATTTAACGTGAATTATTACGTTTATATTTTACAATGCGCAGATGATACATTTTATATCGGATATACAACGAACATAAAGCGTCGTGTGATGTGTCATCAACAGAAAAAAGGAGCGAAATACACGCGAGGGAGAACACCGGTTAAACTTATGTATTTTCAAACCTTTTTAACGAAATCAGAAGCGTTACGAGCAGAATGTGCATTAAAGAAATTATCAAGGAAGCAAAAAGAACAACTCATAAAGCAAGGGGTGTAGTGATGATACACGTACAGAAAAGTTTTGCAAAAGAAACGGGGATGCTTTATTTAGTCCCAACCCCTATCGGTAATTTAGAAGATATGACGTTTCGGGCTATTCGCATTTTAAAAGAAGTCGATTATATTGCGTGTGAAGATACGAGAAATACGAAAAAATTATGCAATCATTTTGATATTACAACACCGCTCTTAAGTTATCACGAACATAATAAAATGGAAGCAGGAGCAAAAATAATTGCCCTTTTACAAAAAGGACATACGTTAGCTGTAGTAAGCGATGCAGGAATGCCTGCGATTTCCGATCCTGGTTTTGAGTTGGTGAATGATTGTATTGAAAAACAGATTCCGGTTGTTCCACTACCAGGTGCAAATGCGGCATTAACAGCTTTTATTGCTTCTGGCATGCCGAATGAACATTTTTATTATTACGGTTTTTTATCTCGATACGAAAAAGAACGAAAAAAAGAATTACAATCGCTTCAACATATCGACGTTCCGCTTATTTTTTATGAAGCACCGCATCGATTAAAAGAAATGTTGCAATCGATGTATCGTGTGTTTGGAAATCGTGCGATTGTGGTGTCCCGCGAATTGACGAAACGATATGAAGAATTTATTCGTGGCTCTTTAGAAGAAATAGTGAACCAATTTGAAACGGTAACGGTAAAAGGGGAATTTTGCATCATTGTGGAAGGAAACCAAGAGGAAATGAACGAAACACAATGGTGGGAGGCATTATCGGTTATTGGCCACGTGCAACATTATGTAGAAAAAGGGGAATCTTCCAAAGAAGCGATTAAAAAAGTAGCAAAAGAACGAGAAATGCCGAAACGAGAAGTGTACCAAACGTATCACGGATTATCATAAAAAAAGCATCTATCGTTTTGGATAGATGCTTTTTTTAAAATAATTAATTATCTAATTTTTTTTGGATTTCTTCCATCATGATTTCTGCACCTTCACGGCTTAAGATGATGCGGCCTTCACCAAATGTAAAGTTATCATCAGAAACTTCCCCAGTGATTTGGCAAGTCATGTTTGGTTTGTATTTTTTCAAGATAATGCGGTCATCATCTACGTAAATTTCTAACGCATCTTTTTCTGCAATTCCTAATGTACGACGTAATTCGATTGGAATTACCACACGACCTAATTCATCAACTTTACGAACAATACCTGTAGATTTCATCTAACATTCTCCTCCCAATAATTGAAAAAATTCTATCTTCGCTAATCCGTCATAATTCGACATTTGCAATATATTTATCATAACATAATTTCCTTTAATAGTCAAATACTTTATTTTATGGTAGGTATTTTTGAAAATTTAAAGTTAAAATATGATAAATATAAAACTCTACTATTAAGTAAAGTGCAAATTTTGTTACAATTAGGGTACTCAGTTAATTATCTTACACAATTAGAAAATAGTGCAATAACCTTTTTCGACATTATTCTACAACTTTAGGAAGGAAAATACAACTATTTTGAACGATTTTTTTAAAAAATATTTTTTTGGAAGGCAATACGTTATAATAAACGTAGAATATTAGCAACAATTCGTGTAGGATTCGTTCATTTTGTGTAAAATGGACCATAATAAAGTTAAGGAGGAAATGTGTTTTGAAAAAAGAAACATTTTATATTACTACACCTATTTATTATCCAAGTGATAAATTACATATTGGTCACGCATATACGACGGTTGCAGGCGATGCAATGGCTCGTTATAAACGACAACGTGGATTTGATGTCCGGTATTTAACAGGAACGGATGAACATGGACAAAAAATTCAACGAAAAGCAGCAGAAAAAGGCGTTACACCACAACAATTTGTTGATGAAATTGTAAGTGGTATTCAAGAACTATGGAAAAAGCTTGATATTTCTTATGATGATTTTATTCGTACAACAGAAGATCGCCATAAAGAAGTAGTAGCGAAAATTTTTAATCGCCTTGTGAAACAAGGAGATATTTACATGGATGAGTACGAAGGCTCTTATTGTACACCGTGTGAGTCATTTTTTACAGAACATCAATTAGTAAACGGAAACTGTCCAGATTGCGGACGCTCAGTCGAAACAGTGAAAGAAGAATCGTATTTCTTTAAAATGAGTAAATATGTTGACCGTTTATTGAAATTTTATGAAGAGAATCCAACATTTATCCAACCTGTATCGAGAAAAAATGAAATGATTAATAACTTTATTAAACCAGGGTTAGAAGATTTAGCAGTGTCCCGGACAACGTTTGATTGGGGAATTCGTGTGCCTGGTAATCCGAAACACGTTATTTACGTGTGGATTGATGCGTTAACGAACTATATTACAGCGCTTGGGTATGGAACGGATGAGGATGGTAATTTCCAAAAATATTGGCCAGCAGATGTTCATCTTGTCGGAAAAGAAATTGTTCGTTTCCATACGATTTATTGGCCAATTATGTTAATGGCATTAGATCTTCCATTACCGAAAAAGGTGTTTGCGCACGGTTGGTTGTTAATGAAAGATGGGAAAATGTCGAAATCAAAAGGAAACGTAATTGACCCAGTGACATTAATTGATCGTTACGGATTAGATGCACTTCGTTATTATTTATTACGTGAAGTACCATTTGGTTCGGACGGTGTGTTTACACCAGAAGGATTCGTAGACCGGATCAACTTTGACCTTGCGAACGATTTCGGTAACTTATTAAACCGTACCGTTGCCATGATTAATAAATATTTTGACGGACACATTCCTGCATACAACGGTAACGTAACAGAATTTGATGCTTCTTTACAAGAAATGGCGAAAGAAACGGTACAAAAAGTAGAAGAAGCAATGGAAGAACTACAATTTTCCGTCGCATTAACTGCTATTTGGCAATTTATTAGCCGAACAAATAAATATATTGATGAAACAATGCCATGGCAATTAGCTAAAGAGGAAACAAAACAAGCGGAATTAGCTGCAGTAATGGTTCATTTAGCCGAATCGTTACGTTATGTATCCATTTTATTACAACCATTTCTTACACAAGCACCGAAAAAAGTATGGAAACAACTCGGCATGACAGCAGGAGAAGTAACATCTTGGGATAGTTTACAAACGTACGGTTTAGCAGGTGGCTTAACTGTTATTAAAAAAGCAAAACCAATTTTCCCACGTTTAGATGTAGAAGAAGAAGTAGCGTTTATTAAAGCGCAAATGACACCACCAAAACAAGCGGAACCGAAAAAAGAAGAAAAAGAAGACATGGTGGAAATTACGATTGATGACTTTATGAAAATTGATTTACGTGTAGCAGAAATCATACAAGCAGAAAAAATCAAAAAAGCAGATAAATTATATAAACTACAACTAGATTTAGGTGATGAAAAGCGTCAAGTGGTGTCTGGTATTGCGGAGCATTACACAACAGAAGAATTAGTGGGACAAAAGGTTATTTGTATTACAAATTTAAAACCAGTAAAATTACGCGGAGAATTATCACAAGGAATGATTTTAGCTGGTTCGACTGATGACGTGTTAGCAGTCGCCACATTTGCAAAAGATCTACCAAACGGAACAAAAGTAAAATAAATGATAAAAATGTTTATACTATCCATTTAGTGTTAACTACTGTTTTGCGGTCAGTTACTATATTTTAAAAACTGTTAATAAACGGATGAAATGTTTCAAAAATAACGACATTTCGTCCGTTTTTGTAATATAACTGTAATCGAAATGAATCAGTACGGAAAAGAAAATGTGTTACACTTACTTCTGTAACAAAAGATTGGAGACGGATGAATATGTTATTTGATACACATGCACATTTAAATGCAGACCAGTTTAAAGAAGACAGAGAAGAAACGATTCAACGTGCATTAGAAGCTGGGGTGTCAAATATTTTAGTCGTAGGTTTCGACGAAGAAACCATTAATGGAGCCATTGAACTTGCAGAAAAATATGATTTTATTTATGCAGCAGTAGGATGGCATCCAGTTGATGCAATCGATGCAACAGAAAAAGACTTTGAGCGAATCGAACAACTCGCATATCATAAAAAAGTAGTTGCATTAGGGGAGATGGGTCTAGATTATTATTGGGATAAGTCACCAAAAGAAATCCAACATCACGTTTTTCGCCGCCAAATTCAAATTGCGAGAAAAGTAAATTTACCGATTATTATTCATAATCGTGATGCAACACAAGATTGCATTCAAATTTTACGAGAAGAGAAAGCAAATGAAGTAGGCGGAATTATGCACTGTTTTAGCGGTAGCGTGGAAACGGCAAAAGAATGTGTGAATTTGAATTTTCATATTTCGCTTGGGGGTCCGGTTACGTTTAAAAATGCACGACAACCGAAAGAAGTAGCGAAAGAAATTCCATTAGAGCGCTTATTAATTGAGACAGATTGTCCCTATTTAGCGCCTCACCCATACCGCGGGAAACGAAATGAAAGTGCATATGTCAAATTAGTCGCAGAACAAATTGCGGAATTAAAAGACCTTTCTTTTGAAGAAATTGCGAAAAAAACGACCGACAATGCTAAACAATTATTTCGCATATAGTCGGTGTGATTCAAAAGAAAAAACAGACCATTTTGTCTATAAATGAACTACCATGACGGAATACATCATATGAACAAGCTCTCCCCATATACGCTATAGGAACTTGTCGAACATTTTTTCTTTCAAATTAATCCCATATGTATCATAATATGGCTTACAGAAAAGTAGTTGTTTGCGAGTTGCTTTTGTTCATCCAATCTAACAGGGAGGGATTTCATGAGTTTAAACATGAAGAAACTTTTTTCCACCAATAAAGAGAAAGGGAAAAAGTTATTCATGTCTATCATCAGCTTACTTGTTGTCGTTGGAATAGGCGGGTTACTCTATTACCAATTAACAAGTAAATCCATCGAAATGAAGATTGATGGCGAAACAAAGATAGTACGTACACATGCGGAAACTGTGAACGAATTGATGATGGACGTTGGGATTAAAGTAGATCGTCACGATTATCTTTCACACGAACTAGATGAACCATTGAAACATGGAATGATCGTCCGTTTTAAAGATGCAAAAGAAGTGACGGTAACAGCAAATGGACAAGATAAAAAAGTGCATACAACTGCTAAAAATGTAGGCGATTTGATGAAAGAGCACAGCATAGCGGTTACAGATCACGACTTTATCAAACCAGGTGTGAAAACAAACATTAAAGATAAAATGACGATCACCTTTAATCAAGCATTTGAAGTGACATTAAACAATGCCGGTACAGAAACGAAAGTAATGACAACCACGAAAACAGTAAAAGAATTACTAGAAGCACATGATATAACGCTTGGCGAATTAGACCGCGTTGAACCAGCATTAGATACTGCCTTAACAGGTGCTACCGCTGTAAATGTTGTACGGGTTGAAAAAGCGACAGAAACGGTAGAAGAAAAATTGCCGTTTGCTGTTGTGAAAAAACAAGATAGTACATTAAACGAAGGTCAAGAAAAAGTCGTTTCAGAAGGTCGAGAAGGACTCGCGAAAAAAACAGTGGAAATTACGCGTGAAAATGGGCAAGAAGTGTCACGGAACGTCATAGAAACAATTACGACAGAAGAGGCGCAAGATAAAATAATTGCGGTTGGATCGAAAAAACAATCAGCATTTGAAGGCAGTGTTGCCGTATCTCGTGGCGGAAATAGTGAACCAGCAGGCGGGAAAGAGTTTTATGTAAGCAGTACTGCTTATTCGGAAAACTGTACCAACTGTAGTGGTGTGACAGCAACTGGATTTAATTTAAAAGCAAATCCAAATGCAAAAGTAATTGCAGTAGATCCAAGCATCATTCCATTAGGGTCAAAAGTATATGTAGAAGGTTACGGTTATGCGATGGCTTTAGATACTGGTGGAGCAATTAAAGGAAACCGCATCGATGTCTTTTTCTCTAGTGAACAACAAGCAAAATCATGGGGAAGAAAAACAGTTAAAATTAAAGTCATTGAGTAATAGATGAACACAAGGGATGTGTCTAACCCTTGTGTTTTTATTTTTTATGATAACAACCTTCGCAAATAAACGATCCTTCGAGATGTAACCACGCTTTTATTTCAGTAAACCCTTTATGCTTCGGATAACGCAATTTTACAAAAACGACGTCATTTCCTTTTATTTCTTTTCCGCAAATAGAGCATGTAGGTTTTTCACCAAACATGTTTTGTCCCTCCTAGGTAGAAAGTAAAAAATAATGGGCGTACAACTTCTATCAGAAAATGACTGATGGAAGTTGTACTTTGTACTATAATAAGGTCTAGAAATGAGTCGGTTATATAGTAAGACGAATCGATGAAAAAAAAGGTTCAATTTTTGGAGGATAAAAAATGAAAATGAAAGAAGTCATCGTCGTGGAAGGAAAAGATGATACGATTCGTATTAAACAAGCGGTGCAAGCAGATACGATTGAAACGAACGGTTCCGCTGTTTCAGAAGAAACATTAAGAAAAATTGAACGAGCAAACGAAAAGCGTGGTGTCATTATTTTTACAGACCCAGATTACCCAGGACAACGAATTCGTACTATCATTAGCAAACGAATTCCTGGATGCAAACATGCATTTTTATCACGAACAGAAGCAAAAGGGAAAGAAAATGAAAGTTTAGGGGTAGAACATGCATCAAACGAAGCAATTCAAGAAGCACTTGCAGCGGTAAAAACAGAATATAAAGAATTACCTGGAGAAGCGATTGCGTATCAGGATTTAATCGATGCAGGGCTTATTGCCGGAAATGGTGCTCGTAAACGTCGAGAAAAGCTTGGTATCTTGCTGCGAATTGGGTATTGTAATGGAAAGCAGTTATATCATCGTTTAACAATTTTTCATGTGACGAAAGAAGAGTTTCGCGACGCGATGAAACAAGTGTTACAGGAGGAAAACAATGAATAAAGATATCTCAACCCCGAACCGAACGAAAGAAATTTTACAGAAATACGGGTTTACTTTTAAAAAAAGTTTTGGTCAAAACTTTTTAATTGACCAAAATATTTTACGAAATATCGTTGGTCATGCAACGATTACAGACGAGTCTGGTGTCATTGAAATTGGACCGGGAATTGGGGCGCTTACGGAACAAATTGCGAAACAAGCAAAAAAAGTAGTCGCATTTGAAATAGACCCTCGTTTAATCCCTATTTTAGAAGAGACACTGACACCATATCCGCATGTAACGGTGTTGTTACAAGATGTGTTAAAAGCAAATGTAAAAGAAGTAATAGAACGAGAATTCGAAGGAATCGAAGATATTATGGTCGTTGCAAATTTACCTTATTACGTAACAACCCCAATTTTAATGAAATTGCTAATAGAAGAATTGCCAATCCGTGGCATTGTTGTGATGATCCAAAAAGAAGTAGCAGATCGTTTAAGCGCTGTTCCTGGCACGAAAGACTACAATTCCTTATCCATTGCGGTTCAGTACTATGCTGACGTAGAAACGGTCATGAACGTGCCAAAAACGGTGTTTATTCCGCAACCAAACGTCGACTCTGCGGTCATTCGTTTAACGATGCGTAAAGAACCACCTGTACACGTACAAGATACCGAATTTTTATTTGCATTAGTACGTGCTTCTTTTGCCAATCGGAGAAAAACATTGTGGAATAACTTAGTGACGTTCTTTGGAAAAGAACAAAAAGACAAGTTAGCAGCGCTGTTAGAACAAGTGAATATCGACACAAAACGCCGCGGGGAAACGTTAACGATTGAAGAATTTGCTGTTCTTTCTGAAACGTTACTTCCGTTAAAAAAATAGGGGAAAGACTCACCATCTTTCTCCTATTTTCATATCGTATAGGAGAAAGGGAAGTGAGGTGGACGGCGTGCAGTTAAAAGTCGGAACAATGGTGGCTAGGAAATCTTACGGTTGTGATATTTTGTTTCGGATTACCGAGCTTGATTTTGAAAATAAAATAGCCATATTATGCGGGGAAGATATTCGTCTAGTAGCCGATGCCCCTTTTCATGATTTAGTATTTGTCGATGAAAGAGAAAAGCAAAAGCATAAAGAACTGGAAAAGAAACGACAAGATGAAACCATTCGTATGTTTCGGCAACATTACCGAGTTGTGCAAGAAAAAATGACTTATTTGGTGACCGATGAATATACGATGCAAAAATCGTTTTTTGAACTGCCTGGGCAAGTGCTTCATATTGACGGGGATGCGCATTACCTAAGCAAATGTGAAGAACTGTATAAAAAATTAGGTGTGCCCTTTATCGGATTTCATATGACGGAAGAAGAAATGGTAAAAAAAGTACCACCTTTATTTGAACAATACCAACCACACATTATTGTTATTACAGGGCACGATGCCTATTTGAAACAAAAAGGTGAAGTAGATGAGTTAAAAGCTTATCGGCATACGCGTTTTTTTATCGAAACGGTTAAAAAAATTCGAAAACGGACATTGCAATTAGATTATCCGATTATTTTTGCAGGGGCATGTCAGTCACATTTTGAAAAATTAATTCGAGCAGGAGCAAATTTTGCAAGTTCTCCTGCTCGAGTAAATATTCATGCACTAGACCCCGTCTATATTGCCGCAAAATGTAGTTATACGCCAATTACAGAGTACTTAAACGTGTGGGAAGTGTTAAAACATACGATTACAGGAGAAAAGGGAGTAGGCGGCATTGATACGAAAGGAACGCTTCGAACAGGGATGCCTTTTAAAAAGTAAAAGCAAGTGATGCACTTGCTTTTTTTTGTGCCAAAAAAATATTGTTCAAAATGATACATAAATTTCTTTTCCTGTAAGATACTAAAAATAATTTAAAAAATTTAAGAACATAATAAAAATAAATTGACAAAATCGAACCAATATTGATATAATTTTTTATTTAATTTGACGAAAAAGGGCTTTTCCTGTATACTATAAGTTAGTGAGGTGGGATGATTAATGGCAAAAACATTAGCAGAGATTAAGCGTAAGCTCGATGAACATGTTGGAAAAAGATTAACGTTAAAGGCAAACGGTGGCCGTCGTAAAACGATACAGCGTTCCGGTGTTTTAGAAGAAACATACCCTTCTGTATTTATTGTGAAGCTAGATCCAACAGAAAATGCATTCGAACGTGTATCTTATAGCTATGCTGATGTTTTAACTGAAACGGTCGAATTAACATTTCAAGCAAAATAATAGTGCGTGGTTTTGAGGTGGCAGTTGGCGGTAGTCTGACTGCTTTTTTCATGTTATAAATAGTCCTTTTTCGTCGTATATTAAGAAGGCATCGTAACTGATACACGAAAGGGGTCAACATCATGGCGAAGCGTGGAGTTATGAGCAATCAACTAAAAGAAGAAATTGCGAAAGAACTTGGCATTTATGATGTAGTACAAAAAGAAGGCTGGGGCGGTATTAAGGCAAGGGACGCAGGGAATATGGTAAAAAAAGCAATCGAAATGGCACAAAGACAACTGGACAACAAGCAATAATATCGAGGATTTTCCTCGATTTTTTTCGTTTATCCATTAGGTGTATTAGGAGGCTGTTTGTGAGCGAGTTCGCTCCATTTTGGTATAATCCAGTAGGGGATCGAGTTATAAGATGGATGGCTCCATGAGGAAAACCCGCCTTATTACTCTGTCGCTGAATGAGCCCATCTCCACTTTTTGTATAATCTAGTTGCGATGGGCTAACGACTTCCGCTATAAGTCAAAGCCCTCCAGAGGCAAAGAGGCGCCTCTTCCGGTCTTCGCCTTATAGCTCCGTCGTTGAACGAGCCCATCTCCACTTTTTGTATAATCCAGTTGCGATGGGCTAACGACTTCCGCTATAAGTCAAAGCCCTCCAGAGGCAAAGAGGCGCCTCTTCCGGTCTTCGCCTTATAGCTCCGTCGTTGAACGAGCCCATCTCCACTTTTTGTATGAAAATATAGTCGAATTTTCGTTGTCGTGGTATTATTTGTAGAAGTAGTCTTGAAAAAGTAGGTGAACTTATGAAGGTATCTGTAAAAGCACCAGCTAAGATTAATTTAGCGCTTGATGTACTTGGAAAACGACCGGACGGGTATCACGAAGTACATATGGTGATGACGACGATTGATTTAGCTGATCGAATTGAATTAATGGATTTAGGGGAAGATCGCATTACGTTAGTAACGGATTATCGTTTTGTCCCGGATGATAATCGCAATTTTGCTTATCAAGCTGCGAGATTGTTAAAAGAAAAGTTTCACATCACCCGTGGTGTTCAAATTACGATTGATAAATGTATTCCTGTTGCGGCTGGTTTAGCTGGTGGCAGCAGTGATGCTGCTGCTACGTTACGTGGGTTAAATAAATTGTGGAACTTACAACTATCTACACAGGAACTAGCAGAGCTTGGCAGTGAAATTGGCTCGGATGTGGCGTTTTGTGTTTATGGCGGTACTGCTATTGCATCTGGACGTGGAGAAAAGGTTGAACCAATTTCTTCTCCTCCACCTTGTTGGGTTGTGTTAGCAAAACCGAATATTGGCGTGTCAACAGCAGAAGTATACGGAAAAGTACAAATGGAGACGATTCAACATGCTAACGTTCGTGAAATGGTGCAAGCGATTGAAAAGCAAGATTATGAAGGAATTTGTGAACATTTAAGTAATTCCCTTGAAGCGATTACGATGGAATTACACCCAGAAGTAGAACAAATTAAAGAGCAAATGAGGCGGTTCGGAGCGGACGGTGTATTAATGAGCGGCAGTGGCCCGACTGTTTTTGCGTTAACAAAGTATGAATCACGTATGCAACGTATTTATAACGGACTTCGTGGCTTTTGTGATCAAGTGTATGCCGTTCGACTTTTAAGTGAGTCACCTCTTGAATAAATACGTATAAAAATGTTATATTATGCTTAAAATATTCGGATTTGGGGGGTAGACGGTTATGAAAATGCGTCGGAGCGGTAGATTAGTGGATATGACTTGTTATTTGTTGCAACATCCCCATGAATTAATTTCTCTTACTTTTTTTTCAGAACGTTACGAAGCAGCAAAGTCCTCTATTTCAGAAGACTTAGGGATTATTAAAACAAATTTTGAAACACAAGGAATCGGTTCGCTTATTACAATTGCAGGAGCGGCAGGTGGGGTAAAATACATACCATTAATGAGTGAAGAAGAGTCGAATGAAGTGATTCAAGTGCTATCAGAAAAACTTGAAGATCCAGAACGACTTTTACCTGGCGGCTATTTGTATTTGACGGATTTATTAGGAGATCCGAAATTAATGAATCGGGCAGGACGGTTGTTAGCTTCCTTTTTTGCTAACCAGGACATTGAGTATGTGATGACTGTTGCAACAAAAGGGATTCCATTAGCATATACAGTAGCATCTTATTTAGATGTTCCGATGGTAATTGTTCGACGAGATAATAAAGTAACAGAAGGCTCGACAGTAAGTATTAACTACGTGTCTGGCTCGACAAAAAGAATTCAAACGATGGTGCTTGCACGTCGCAGCTTACCACAAGGTTCTAACGTATTAATTATTGATGACTTTATGAAAGCTGGTGGTACCATCCAAGGAATGGTTAATTTACTCGAAGAATTTAATGCCAATGTATGTGGGATTGGTGTACTAGTGGAAGCGGATTCAGAAGATGCTGACGTAGAAGAACGGTTAGTCGACGACTACATTTCACTAGTAAAGCTTGAAAAGGTAGATGTGAAAAAGAAAGAAATTTCAGCAGTCCCAGGGAACGTGCTCCAACATTACGAAAAATTATTAGATCGTACAAAATGATCATAGGCACTCTTCTTTTTTACAAAAGAAGAGTGTTTTTTGTTTGGATTGTCTCCGCTTTTCGTTGTCTAGCTGCGTTGGGCTAACGACTTCCGCTTTTGGTTGTCCATCTTCGGTGGGCTAACGACTTCCGCTTTTGGTTGTCCATCTTCGGTGGGCTAACGACTGCCGTAATAAGTCCCCCGATTCCAGAGGCAAAGAGACGCCTCTTCCATCGTGTGCCTTATTACTCTGTCGATGGACGAGCCCACCTTCGCTTTTCTTGTTGTCCAGCTCCGGGCGTTAGGGACTCGAATCATAAGACAGCTTGCTCCATGAGGAAAGACCACTTCATTCCGCAAGCTGTCTTATGCTTGTCGCCCCTGATCAAGCGCCCTCCGCTTTTCTTCTTTTTTATAAATTTTTTAAAATTTTTAATTTTAAGAAGGATTTTTTGTGCAATTGTGGAATATGTACACACAGACGTTTTTATTAAAGCATGAAGGTGGTGAAGTAAGTGGAAGTGACTGACGTTAGATTACGCCGTGTCAATACGGAAGGACGTATGCGAGCAATCGCCTCCATTACGCTTGATCATGAATTTGTAGTTCATGATATCCGTGTGATTGATGGTAATAATGGTTTATTTGTTGCAATGCCTAGTAAACGTACGCCAGATGGTGAGTTCCGTGACATTGCACACCCGATTAATTCGAATACTCGTGGTAAAATTCAAGAAGCTGTGTTAGCTGAATATCATCGTGTCGGAGAAGCAGAATTAGAAGAAGCTGGAGCTTCATAATAAAAGAATAAAGAAATACATAGAAGGGGTCTAGTTTATCAAAACTAGGCCT
This sequence comes from Massilibacterium senegalense, assembly GCF_001375675.1. Classification (NCBI taxonomy): domain Bacteria; kingdom Bacillati; phylum Bacillota; class Bacilli; order Caryophanales; family Bacillaceae; genus Massilibacterium; species Massilibacterium senegalense. The sequence goes on from NZ_LN831786.1 coordinate 2,156,112, forward strand.
TTTTTTCTTTTTTCCTCTTAAAGCAGAAAGTCTCTTACTCTCAAACGATGGATAGATGGGGATGGATGGCAAGTATGGGTTGAAAAGCTGTAGTTTTTAGGATATATTCATTAGTGGATAAAATGCGAGATTTTTAGTAAAAAAACGCTTATTTAAAAGGAATTTTTTGTGTATTTCTTTTGGAAAAAGAGATGCTTTTATCCACGGTTATTCTCTTCTTTTTTGTACGTAAAAAAAAGAAGAAAATAGTAAAAAAACAGCTTGTATCCGTGAATGCTTGCGGGTTTGGTTAGTGGAGCTTATCTCGCTTTTTGCAAGAGTCACGTAAATTGTAAGATAGAGTATTACTTGCCTTTTTAGCGGGGAGATCTTGACTTTTGGAGGGTTAGTTATGACAAAGCGATTTGCGGTAATTTTAGCCGCTGGACAGGGAACAAGAATGAAATCCAAACTTTACAAAGTATTGCATAAAGTTTGCGGAAAACCAATGGTAGAACATGTTGTAGATCAAGTAGCAGGGTTAAATTGCGAAAAAATTGTCACGATTGTCGGTTTCGGTGCTGAAAAAGTAAAAGAGCGACTAGGTGACCGCGTAGAATATGCATTTCAAGAAGAACAATTAGGAACAGGCCATGCTGTTTTAATGGCAAAAGAAAACCTTGCACAATATGAAGGAGAAACATTAGTTGTGTGTGGAGATACGCCGCTTATTACGAAAGAAACAATGGAAGCGCTACTAAACACGCACAAACAAAGAGGGGCAAAAGCAACAATTTTAACTGCAAAAATGGACCAACCAACTGGATACGGACGAATTATCCGCAATGAACAAGGGTTCGTTGAACGTATCGTGGAAGAAAAAGATGCGACGCCAGAAGAAAAAGCAGTAACAGAAATCAACACAGGTACGTATTGTTTCGATAATCGTTACTTATTTGAAACGTTGAAAAAAGTAGGCAATGATAATGCACAAGGAGAATATTACTTGCCAGACGTTATTGGAATTTTAAAAAATGAAGGAGAAACCATTGCTGCTTACGTTACACCATCTTTTGAAGAAACAATCGGTGTAAATGACCGCATAGCGTTATCTGTTGCAGAAAAAATAATGAAACAACGTATAAACGAAAACCATATGCGTCAAGGTGTGACGATTATTGACCCGAATACAACGTATATCGGCGCGGACGTTCAAATTGGTCGTGATACGATTATTTATCCAAACACTATGCTTTCTGGTCGCGTTACAATCGGAGAAGATTGCCAAATTGGTCCGAATACAGAAATTGAAAACGCTACAATTGGCGATGAAACTGTTATTCGTCAATCGGTTGTAGAAGATAGCTCGGTAGGAAAACGAGTTAAAATTGGTCCTTTTGCTCATCTTCGTCCTGCTTCTGATATTTCCGACGATGTGAAAATTGGAAACTTCGTTGAAATTAAAAAATCAGTGTTGAAACAAGGGGCAAAAGCATCCCACTTAAGTTATATTGGTGATGCTGAAATTGGGGAAAATGTAAACCTAGGTTGTGGTTCGATTACCGTTAACTATGATGGTGTCCATAAGTTTAAAACGATTGTAGAAGATGACGCCTTTATCGGATGTAATTCTAATTTAATTGCACCAGTTCGTATTGAAAAAGGAGCGTACGTTGCTGCTGGTTCAACAATCACCAACGATGTTCCGCACGGTGCGCTATCGATTGCACGTGCTAGACAAACGAATAAAGAAGGCTACGCAGAAAAAATAAATCAAAAGAAAAATTCTTAAGCGGAGGGAACCCGACTAATGACTTCTTTAAATAATGACTCTCACTTTAAAGTATTAACATTAAGTTCAAATCCAGAGCTTGCACACGAAATTGTGGAACACATTGGTGTGAAAATGGCAAAAAGTACGAGTAAAACATTTAGTGACGGAGAAATCCAAATTAACATTGAAGAAAGCGTTCGTGGTTGTGACGTATATGTCATTCAATCTACATGCCAACCGGTAAATGACAATTTAATGGAATTACTAATTATGTTAGATGCCTTAAAACGTGCATCTGCCAAAACTATTAACGTTGTTATTCCATACTATGGGTACGCTCGTCAAGACCGGAAAGCACGTGCTCGCGAGCCAATTACAGCGAAATTGGTTGCCAATATCATCGAAACAGCAGGTGCGACTCGTGTTATTACTTGTGATTTACATGCAACGCAAATTCAAGGCTTTTTTGACATTCCAGTAGATCAACTATTAGGTGTACCGATTTTAGCGGATTATTTTGAAGAACAAAACTTAGAAGATATTGTCGTTGTTTCTCCAGACCATGGCGGTGTAACACGCGCGCGTAAAATGGCAGATCGTTTAAAATCACCGATTGCTATTATCGACAAACGTCGCCCTCGTCCAAACGTGGCTGAGGTGATGAATATTGTTGGCAATGTAGAAGGAAAAACGTGTATTTTAGTCGATGATATTATCGATACAGCAGGTACGATTACATTAGCGGCTAATGCGCTAATTGAAAGCGGTGCAAAAGAAGTGTATGCATGTTGTACACATCCTGTTTTATCAGGTCCTGCTATTGAACGCATTGAAAATTCAAAAATTAAAAAAATGGTCGTTTTAAATACAATTCCACTACCCGAAGAAAAGAAAATTGAAAAAATTGTCCAATTATCAGTTGCTGAATTGATGGCAGAAGCGATAGTTCGTGTTCAAAATAAGATGTCAGTAAGCAAGCTTTTTGACTAAATACAAAAAGAGGGTTATAATTTTCCATAATAGGGTACTCCTATAAATACGGTAAGGAATAAAAACTGGAAGGTGATTTTTAAATGTCTACTACAATAGTAGCAAGTCCGAGAAAAGATACGAAACGTTCAACTGTAAAAGCGCTTCGTAAGGAAGGAAAAATCCCGGCAGTCGTTTATGGAAAAAACCTAGACACTCAAGCGATTGCAGTTGATGGCCTAGAGCTAAATAAAACATTACGTGAACATGGTCGAAATGCTTTGTTAAGTTTACAAACATCAGACGGTCAAACCCATGCAGTATTAGTTCAAGAAGTTCAAACTGATTCTATTAAGCGTAACTGGATTCATGTAGACTTCCATAAGGTAAGTATGACCGAAAAAATTGATATTGAAGTACCAATAGTGTTAAAAGGACAAGCCCTTGGTGAAAAAGAAGGTGGCGTTGTCGACCAAACATTACGTGAAGTGGTTATTAACGTACTTCCAACAGAAATTCCAGAAACGCTTGAATACGATATTAGCGAATTAAACATTGGTGATGTTGTAACTGTAAATGATTTAAAAGAAAAATATTCATATGAATATGTGACTGACGGTGAAGAAGCAATTGTTTCTATCGTACCTCCTACACAATTAGGAGAAACTGATGGAGACGAAGAAGCTGCAGAACCAGAAGTTATTGGCGAAAAATCAGCAGAATAACATCTATTTATCTACATGATAAAAGGACGTAACCATAAGTTTGGTTGCGTCTTTTTTCACATTACATAGAAGGAGGGACCCACAATGAAATGTTTTGTCGGACTCGGAAATCCTGGAAAGAAATATGAACATACAAGACATAACGTAGGCTTTATGGTAATGGATGAATTAGCGAAGCGATGGAATATTTCCTTCAATCAAGAAAAATTTAAAGGAATTTATGGCACTGGCATCGTAAATGGCGAGAAGGTCTTTTTAATTAAACCGATTACGTACATGAATTTGTCCGGGGAGTGTGTACGTCCCTTTTTAGATTATTTTCAAATTGCTTTAGAAGACCTTGCCGTTGTGTATGATGATTTAGACTTGCCGACAGGACGTATTCGTTTGCGCCAAAAAGGAAGTGCAGGGGGGCATAACGGGATTAAATCATTAATTCAACATGTTGGTACCAAAAAGTTTAATCGACTCCGTATCGGCATCTCTCGACCTACTAAGCCTATTCCCATTCCTGATTACGTGTTAGGTTCTTTTTCAAAAGAGGAAACACCAGAAATTGAAGCTGCCATCATGCAAGCAGCGGACGCATGCGAGTCATTTTTAACGAATCCTTTTTTAGAAGTAATGAATAAATACAATTAACAGATGCATAAAATAAAACACCTTGGCTCATAATGACGATAAGGAGGCTAGAGAAAAATGGCTATTGTATATCGTTGTCGTCATTGTGGCGTTCGCGTAGGAACGATTGATACATCGTTTGTAGATATGCACCGATTAGGCTTGTCGTTATTATCGGAAGAAGAGAGAGTAGAAATGATTCAATACCAAAAAGACGGGGAAATTACCGTTCAAACGATTTGTGAAGACTGCCAAGAAGCGTTAATGCGTCAACCAGATCTTCATCAGTGGAAAACGTTTATTCAATAGAGAGATAGCTTTGGCGGCAAATGCTCCCGTCAAAGCCTTTTTGCATGATGTTGGAAGGAGGAAATAACTTGCATATAAAACAACTGTTACAAGGTGCAGAAGAGTTTAATATTATTGCGAATGGCATAGAAAAAGGAATCAAGGAACAGCTTGTATCAGGACTAACTGGTTCTTTGCGCACTTTTTTTATTGGGGGATTAAAAGAGCGGTTAAACCGACCGATTTTAATTGTAACCCACAATTTATTACAAGCACAAAAAGTACAAGATGACCTAACAGAATGGTTGCCAGATACACCTGTTTATTTATATTCGACCAGTGATTTAGTATCTGCTGAATTATCGGTAGAATCGCCGGAATTTCGCGCAGCACGAATGGATGTGTTAAATGCGTTAACCAATCCAAACGAAAAGCCAAGCGTAATCGTTGCACCGATTTCTGGGTTGCGTCGTTTTTTACCACCTAAATCACTATGGAAGCAGTATCAGTATACGCTAACGGTTGGCGATGACTTGTCATTAGATGATTTTTTAGAACAACTAGTAGAAAGCGGGTATGCGCGTACCTCTTTTGTATCGAAACCTGGGGAATTCAGTCTTCGCGGTGGTATTTTAGACATATATCCGTTAACGGAGGAACATCCAGTTCGAGTGGAATTATTTGATACAGAAGTTGATTCCATTCGCTATTTTGATAGTGAAACACAACGTTCTTTAGAAATGATGAAAACGATTTCTTTTGGACCAGCGAGTGAATGGTTGTTACGAAAAGAACATTTAGTGACAGCAGGAGAACGTTTAGAGGAAACATTAAAAGAAACAATCAAAAAAGTAAAAGACCAATCGATTAAAGAACAATTAATCGAAAATATTACGTATGAAATCGATCAATTAAAAAATGGGCAAGTTGTCTCTTCTCCGTATAAATATATGTCTCTTTATTATGAACAGTGCGCTAGTTTATTAGATTACGTGCGTGAAGATAGCGTCATCGTCATGGATGAAATTAGTAGAATCCAAGAAATTTCGCAAAATTTAGATAAAGAAGAAATGGAATGGTTATTATCTTTAACGGAAAGCGGAGAAATGGTTCACCTTTCTATTTCGCATCCGTATGAGGCAGTCATGAATAAGCGCACACAACCGTTGCTTTATTTTTCGTTATTTTTACGAAATGTGCCACATGCGAATATTGGAAATGTGACGAGTGTTGCTTGTAAGTCGATGCAAAACTTCCACGGCCAATTTCCTGTCTTAAAAACGGAAATCGAACGGTTCAAAAAGAGTGACATGTATCCTGTTTTTGTTGCATCGGATGATTCACAAGCAACGCGGTTACAAAATGTTCTCCATGATTACGGAATAGAAAGTGACCTTGTAGCATACGACCAAGCGCTCACGACAGAACGACCGCAAATTATGACGTTAGATTTGCAAGCTGGATTTGAATGGAGTACGGCCAAATTAGTCGTTGTAACAGAAAAGGAAATTTTTACTAAAACGAAGAAAAAATCTAGAAAACGACAAAAGCTTTCTAATGCGGAGCGAATTAAAAGTTATTCCGAGTTAAAGATTGGCGATTATGTTGTTCATATTAATCACGGGATTGGAAAATATATTGGTATTCAAACGTTAGACATTAACGGCGTTCATAAAGATTACTTACACATTAAATATGCAGGCAATGACCAATTGTACGTACCGGTTGAGCAAATTGATCAAGTGCAAAAATATGTCGGTTCAGAAGGAAAAGAACCGAAAATATATAAACTAGGCGGTACGGAATGGACAAAAGTAAAACGGAAAGTACAGTCTAGTGTAGAAGATATTGCGGATGACTTAATTGCCTTATATGCCGAACGAGAAGCGAGCAAAGGATACGCATTTTCGGAAGATGGTGTCATGCAACAAGAATTCGAAGCATTATTTCCGTATCAAGAAACGGAAGATCAGTTGCGCACGATTGAAGAAATTAAACGAGATATGGAGCAGGAACGGCCGATGGACCGACTTCTTTGCGGGGATGTTGGATATGGAAAAACAGAAGTAGCGTTACGTGCAGCCTTTAAAGCAGTTGTCGACCAAAAACAAGTGGCGATGTTAGTGCCAACAACTATTTTAGCGCAACAACATTATGAAACGATGAAAGAACGATTTCAAAATTATCCGATTAACATCGGATTGTTAAGTCGTTTTTCTACACGCAATGAACAAAATGAAACGATTAAAGGATTACAAAACGGAACGGTTGATATCGTGGTTGGGACACATCGTTTGTTGTCCAAGGACATTACATTCCGAGATTTAGGGTTATTAATTATTGATGAAGAGCAGCGTTTTGGTGTAAAACATAAGGAAAAAATAAAACAATTAAAAGCAAATATTGACGTGTTAACGTTAACAGCTACACCGATTCCGCGTACACTCCATATGTCAATGCTTGGAGTTCGAGATTTATCAGTTATTGAAACACCGCCGGAAAATCGGTTCCCGATTCAGACGTATGTCGTAGAAGAGTCCGGCATTCTAGTCCGAGAAGCAATTGAACGAGAGCTAGCACGAGATGGCCAAGTATATTATTTATATAATCGCGTCGAAGACATTGAACGAAAAGCAGATGAAATATCGATGTTAGTTCCAGATGCACGCGTCATGTATGCGCATGGAAGAATGACAAGCACGGAATTAGAATCGGTGATGATTGACTTTTTAGAAGGAAATTATGACGTACTTGTAAGTACGACGATTATCGAAACGGGTGTAGACATTCCGAACGTGAATACGTTAATTGTGCACGATGCGGATAAAATGGGGCTATCCCAATTGTATCAATTGCGCGGTCGGGTAGGACGTTCAAATCGAGTAGCATATGCGTATTTTACGTACCAAAAAGATAAAGTGCTTTCGGAAGTTGCTGAAAAACGATTGCAAGCGATTAAAGAGTTTACCGAATTAGGTTCTGGATTTAAAATTGCGATGCGCGATTTATCGATTCGCGGTGCTGGAAACATTCTCGGTGCCCAGCAACATGGATTTATCGACTCGGTTGGTTTTGATATGTATTCGCAAATGCTGAAAGATGCAATCGAACAGCGAAAAGAAACAGGAGAAGTCGCAAAAGAAACATGGAAAACAGAAATTGATCTGTTGCTGGATGCGTATGTACCGTCTGCTTATATTGCGGATGAAAATCAAAAAATTGATATGTATAAACGTTTCCAAGCATTAGATTCGTTAGAAGATTTAACGGAATTACAAGATGAATTGCTTGACCGTTTTGGAGAATATCCAGTAGAAGTGGACTTTTTAATTCGAGTCGCAAAAATTAAATTGTATGCGATTCGTGAGAAAGTGGAATCGATTCTTCAAAAGGACCACGAAATTAAAGTGTTATTTAGTGAAGAAACAACGAATATGTTAGACGGTTCGAAAGTGTTCTTATTTGCAAACCGCATTGGCTCTTATCTCGTGCCAGGTATGGCAGGGCCACAATTATTTATTAAATTAAATGTGAAAAAAGTGCCACCGCACGAATATTTACATGCGATTGAACAAATTGTAATGAACGTAACGGAACTAAAACGTGAAAAAGTGGAATCGAATTAAGAAACTTTCACAAAAATTGCATATTTTTTTCGGAAGATACGGATAATACTAGCAAGGACGGTATTTTTTAATCTCTTATCCATTACCGAAAGAAAGTGAGGCAAAATGTATGAAAGCAACTGGTATTGTACGACGTATTGATGATTTAGGACGGGTTGTGATTCCTAAAGAGATCAGGCGTACATTACGTATTCGTGAAGGAGACCCATTAGAAATTTTTGTTGATCGTGACGGAGAAGTTATTTTAAAAAAATATTCACCGATTCAAGAGCTAGGCGAATTTTCGCGCATGTATGCGGATGCACTGTTTGATACAACGCAGCAACCTGTACTGATTTGTGATCGCGATGCGTATATTGCGGTAGGTGGCCAAACGAAAAAGGACTTTTTAAATAAAAGTATTGGCGAAGAAGTGGGCGCAGCTATCGATGCGCGACAAGTGAAGCGGATGAGTGAGCAAACAGAGGTAGAGCTTGTAGATGGACTGAAAGAAAGCATAGCTGGGTACGTCATTGCTCCAATTATTGCAAGTGGCGATTCGATGGGAGCGGTTATTTTATATGTGACAGATGGAAAAGAAATCGGCGATACCGAGCAAAAATTAGCAGAAACAGCAGCGGCGTTTTTAGGGAAACATATGGAAGATTAACGAAAGAGGCGAATGAAGCCTCTTTTTCTTTTGGGCAATTGTTGGTATAATACGGTTTTGATTTAGGTATGTACGGAGAGGAAAAAAACAGATGTCACAAAAACGATTTTCTTTATTAAAAGGTGCGTTTTTATTAACGGCCGCTACATTGATTGTGAAAGTTTTAAGTGCCTTTTACCGGATTCCTTTTCAAAATATGGTCGGGGATCATGGGTTATACGTTTATCAACAAGCATACCCTTTTTACGCATTAGCAATGACGCTTGCGACATACGGATTTCCAGTTATGAATTCCCGGCTTGTTGCGGAACGTAGCATAACCGGTACGTCCAAAGAAGTAGAATGGTTCATGAATCAATCGCTACGGGCAATGATGTATGTTAGTTTTTTGATTGGTATCGTTATTTTTACCGGTAGTCCGTATTTTGCGTACTGGATGGGAGATGCTTCGCTCGTTATGCCGATCAAAATCAGTGCGTTGTGTTACGTTTTCTTGCCGTGGGTTGCGTTAAGTCGCGGGTATTTCCAAGGAAATAACAATATGACACCAACGGCCATTTCTCAAGTAATCGAGCAGCTCGTTCGTGTCAGTTTTATTTTGGTGTTCACATATGTATTGTTTCAGCGGGGGGCATCGATTTATGTCCTTGGGTCTGCAGCAACGGCTGGTGGCGTCTTTTCTTTTGTGGCATCCTCTGTTGTGTTAGCCTTTTTTTTTAGGAAACAAAAGAAGCGACCTTTCCGAATCGTTCGTGTCAAACTATCCATGGACGTTATCAAGCCCTTTTTAGTTGGTAGTTTTGCTATTTGTATTAGTAGTTTATTATACATATTTTTTCAATTTGTCGATGCGTTTACGTTCGTCTCCCTATTACAAAAAGAAGGCGTTCCGTTATGGAAAGCGCAACAATTAAAGGGTGTGTACGACCGCGCACAACCGTTTATTCAATTAGGTACAGTCGTATCGACCGCCGTTTCCCTAGCTGTTGTCCCGCTCGTTACGATGCTTTATACGCAACGCAATATGGAAGAATTAAAAGGGCACGCAGCGTATGCGTTAAAAATGAGTATGTTTACAAGTATCGCTGCAAGCGTTGGCTTAGGTTGTATTATTCAACCAACGAACGTGATGTTATATGAAAATGCAAAAGGTAGTTTTGTGTTAGCTATTTTAGGAATATCGATTATCGGGAATAGTATAGCACTAACGACAGCTGCGCTATTACAAGGACTAGGTGCTTTACAAAAACCGCTCCAGTATGCGTTCATTGGGGTAGGTGCAAAAATTTTGTTCAATCTGCTACTCATCCCGATTTTTCATAGTGTGGGTGCAGCACTTGCGACGGTATGTGCCTTTTTCATTACTGCGCTTTTACAATGGCGGGCGTTATCTCGTCAGTTACAATGTTCGCTCATTACGTTTTCGTACATTCAAAAGTTGCTTCGAGCTGCTTTTGTGATGGCCATTGCATTAGTCGTGTATACGTTTCTGTTTGAACATCTCGTCCAACTTTCTCGCCTAACAGCAACGATTGAAGCATTAACAGCTGTAGGAATTGGCGCTATTCTGTATATTTATATAGCGATGAGGCAAGGAGTGCTTGAAGCAAAGGAATGGACGTTTTTACCCAAAGGAGATAAGATTTCGCATTTGATTGATAAATTTCAAAAAAGAAGGTGACCATTTTGGCGAAAGAAATTATGGTGATTGGATTAGGAGCAGGGGATATAAAGCAAATGTCGTTTGGTGTATACGAAACGTTAACGAATGCGGTGCATCTTTATTTGCGTACTGATCAACATCCTGCTGTAGATTATTTGATAGAAAAAGGACTGGCGTTTCGTTGTTTTGATGACATTTATGAAAAGCATGATGATTTTGAAACAGTATATGGAGAAATAGTAGAACGATTGTACGAAGCGGCCGATACGTATGAGTCAATTGTATATGCCGTACCAGGTCACCCGCTTGTAGCAGAAAAAACGGTCCAACTTTTGTTAACAGAAGGAACAGAAAAAGGGTATCATGTGTCGGTGCAAGGTGGACATAGTTTTATTGATGATATGTTAACAGCTGTTTCGGTTGATCCGATTGAAGGATTTACCTTCGCAGACGGCGCTACGTTATCGTATGAAGATATGAACGTAACGCATCATCAGTTTATTTGCCAAGTGTATGATTCGTTTATTGCTAGCCATGTGAAATTAACGTTAATGGAACTTCTCCCAGATGAATATGAGGTATATATCTGTGATGCGGTCGGTTCAGTGGCGGAAAAAGTAACGAAAGTACTGTTATATGAACTAGACAGAGCAATGAAAGTAAGTAATTTAACGACGATTTACGTACCGAAAGTAACTGATGAAACACTTCGTTACCGTACTTTTGATAAACTAAAAGAAGTCATTCAAATGCTTCGTTCTGAAAATGGTTGTCCGTGGGACCGTGCACAAACCCACGAATCGTTAAAAAAATATTTAGTTGAAGAGACGTATGAAGTATTAGATGCAATTGACGAGCAAGATGATGATCACTTAGTAGAAGAACTAGGGGATGTGTTATTGCAAGTTATGCTTCATGCTCAAATCGGGGAAGATGATGGCTATTTTACAATGGAAGACGTAATCGAAGCGGTAACAAGTAAAATGATTCGTCGTCATCCGCATGTGTTTGGGAAAGTTCATGTCGAAAATGAACAAGAAGTGATGACGAATTGGGAAGCAATTAAAAAGCAAGAAAAAGAAACACAACCTACATCGCTATTAGAAAATATCCCTTCTCATTTACCTAGTTTGTATCGAGCCTTTGAAATGCAAAAGAAAGCAGCAAAAGTAGGATTTGATTGGACAGACCCAGCAGACATATGGGGCAAGTTAAGGGAAGAAGTAGCGGAATGGAAAGAAGAGTTACAGTCAGGAAATCAAGAGAATGCAGAAAAAGAATTAGGAGATGTTCTTTTTGTCCTTGTGAATTTGGCACGTTTTTATAAACAAGACCCAGAAGAAGCAATCCGTTCTACGAATCGAAAATTTCAAACGCGATTTGCATATGTGGAACAAAAAGTTATGGAAAGTAACCGAGGGTGGACGTCTTTTACATTAGAAGAACTAGATACATTTTGGGACGAAGCAAAGAAAAAGGAGAGAGAATCATAAATGCGATTAGATAAATTTTTAAAAGTATCTCGTTTAATTAAACGGAGAACACTAGCAAAAGAAATGGCGGAAAAGGGCAGAATTATGATTAACGACCAAGTGGCAAAACCAAGTTCTGTCGTAAAAGTAGGCGACGAGCTTACTGTTCGATACGGAAATCGAATCGCCGTAGTGAAAATTAATGAATTAAAAGAAACGGTTCGGAAAGAAGAAGCAAATGATATGTATACAGTAATAAAAGAAGAGCGAATTGCAGAAAATCCAGAGGGCTTGTTCTAAGCTTTCTGGATTTTTCATATACATGAACTAACACAATGGATAGCCGTAGAGAGAAAAAGGGGGGCGGAAAAATGCGAGAACTCGTACACGATATGTCGCTAAAAGGAAGAAAAGAGATGGACATTACAGGAGTGAAACACGTAGAAAGTTTTGACCATCAAGCGTTTCATTTAGAAACCATTCTGGGTTTTTTAATCATTGAGGGAGAGAATTTACAAATGGTCAATGTCGATGTGGATGAGGGGGTTGTATCGCTAAAAGGAAAAATCAATCGCTTTATGTATGTAAGCCCGGAGCAGAAAGGAAAAGCTAAAGGTGTCTTTAGCAAGTTATTTCGATGAGCCTTTATTTACAATTCGAATCGATGCTTGCTATTTTTATTCTCGGCATCCTATTTGGTTGTTGCTTTGATACATATTTACGCCTCGTACGGAAATATAAACGAAACCGAATACGTATATTTATAAGTGATATCTTCTTTTTTATCGGATATGGTTTTCTTTTTTTTTATCTCATTTATTTAGTCAATGAAGGTACTGTTCGTTTCTATATGTTTTTAGCCAATCTTCTCGGCTTTTCCGTCTACCAAGTACTGTTACAAAAATATTTTTTGAATTTTTTAGAATTTTCCCTTCGTTTTATGTTAAAATTGTATATGATAGTAAGGAAACTATTACAGTTCTTTTTTATAGAACCGATTCGATATATATTGAAACTTCTTGTACTCTTCGTTATGATTATGTGTAAAGTCATCTTGTTTTTGTTGCGCCCCGTTCAATTTCTTTTGTATCATTCCATTTGGAAGCACTTACCGTTCTCTTTTCGAGATAAGACGCAAAAATGGATACAAATGCTTCCAGAAAAAAAGAATGAATGGTTACATTGGTTAAAACAGTAATTTAATGAAAGAGGTGATCCTCCTTGCATTCTACACAAAGAAAGATATCAATTCCCAGTAATGAAAGCATTCAATACGGAACACCCACCCAACGAGAAATTACGAAAAAACGACGCGTTCAAAAAAAGCGAGTTGCCCTTATTCAGCGGCTTGTTTTCTTTGCCGTTATTAGTATTTGCTCTATTGGGTTTTTAACAGTACAATTAATAAACCAAGAATTAGCGATTTCTAAAAAAGAAGAACAAAAAGTAAAATTAGAACAACAAAAACAAGAATTAAAAGAAGAAGAGAAACAATTAAAACAAGAAGTAAAAAATTTGCATGACAAAGAATATATTGGTGAAATCGCGAGACGTGACTTCTATTTATCGAAGCCTAACGAAACACTTTTTAAAGTGCAAGAAGATAATACGTCAAATTAGTCGTCTATCTCGCATTATATAATTTTCTAAAGTATAATATATCTCTATTATCAAGAGGATGTTAAGGAGGAGCATTTTTTTTATGTCGATTGAGGTAGGCAGCAAGTTACAAGGAAAGGTTACTGGTATTACAAACTTTGGAGCATTTGTCGAGCTGCCAGGAGGTTCCACTGGCCTTGTTCATATTAGTGAAGTAGCAGACAATTATGTAAAAGACATCAACGACTTTTTAAAAGTCGGCGACGTTGTAGAAGTAAAAGTAATTAACATTGAATCAAACGGTAAAATTGGTTTATCTATTAAACAAGCAAAAGACCGTCCAGAACGCCCAGAGCGTGAAGAAAGAAGACCACGCCCTCGTGGAAATAACAATCAACGTCGCAATAAGACAGAATCCCTTTCTTTTGAAGATAAGCTAAACAACTTCTTAAAAGCAAGTGAAGAACGTCAAGCGTCGTTAAAACGTCATGTAGAAAAACGTAACGGACGCAGTCGTTAATCAAACATATATAAACTAACGTTATATGACACGAACCCTCTTTTTTACTTACATTGAGAAGTAAAAAAGAGGGTTTTTATTTTCTGTGTAAATCTAGGTGTCTTGGACCGAGCACCCTTCGCTTTTTGATAATCCAGCTCCGGGCGCTACCGACTGCCGTCATAAGCCACGCAACTCCAGAGGCAAAAAAGACGCCTCTTCCATTGCGCGTCTTATTCCTCTGTCGGTGACCGAGCGCCCTTCGCTTTTTGATAATCCAGCTCCGGGCGCTACCGACTGCCGTCATAAGCCACGCAACTCCAGAGGCAAAAAAGACGCCTCTTCCATTGCGCGTCTTATTCCTCTGTCGGTGACCGAGCGCCCTTCGCTTTTTGATAATCCAGCTCCGGGCGCTACCGACTGCCGTCATAAGCCACGCAACTCCAGAGGCAAAAAAGACGCCTCTTCCGTTGCGCGTCTTATTCCTCTGTCGGTGACCAAGCACCCTCCGCTTTTTGATATTAATTTTTGAAAAACTGTGTTGACATTTTGAAAAGTGTCTTGTATTATATAACTTGTGCTTAAGAAAGTTAGTAATATGGCGGTGTAGCTCAGCTGGCTAGAGCGTACGGTTCATACCCGTGAGGTCGGGGGTTCGATCCCCTCCGCCGCTACCAAAATTTTTATATTGGCCCGTTGGTCAAGCGGTTAAGACACCGCCCTTTCACGGCGGTAACACGGGTTCGAATCCCGTACGGGTCACCAATTAAACTTAAACAAATTAATGAATTCTCACAAGGTTCCCCAGTAGCTTACCAGCGCTGGACTAGCACGTAAACGTGCGTTGGAATCCCGTACAGGCCACCATCTAAAATAGTAGATGCAAAGAATATACACCAAATTGTTGGTGCTTTTTTTATTTGTAAGGATATTTCTATAGTTGCCAAGAAAAGCTACTCTTATCAATATACGATAGAGTAGCTTTTCTTATTTTAATGCTTTTTTACTGATTCTCCCCATCTTATACCTGTTATTCTTGGGAAATTGCCCTCCGCTTTTTGATAATCCAGCTCCGGGCGCTACCGACTGCCGTCATAAGCTACTCAACTCCAGAGGCAAAAAGATGCCTCTTCCGTTGCGCATCTTATTCCTCTGTCGGTGACCAAGCGCCCTCCGCTTTTTGAATTTTTTTGTGTTTTTGTTTTGGTTTGTGGTTGAAAAAGTCGAATATTTTTTTGACTTCGACTTCGTATTTTGACAAATTTTTATACCAATATATGGTTCAATGAGTGTAACAAATTGAAATGGGTGGTGTTTTTTATGATCGGTAAGCTAGAACGTGGGTGGAATCAAGTGATGAAGGCGGAAGGGATTGCATTAAAAACGAGAGATGTGTATGGATCGATGAAGGAAAAAATGGATACGTTTATTCATAAAGTTCTCTTAAACCCGACGATGATAATGATTGCTTTTGCGTTTTTGCTTGGACGAGCAGTAATGTTAGATGAAATGACACCATTTGGTCTTCCTTTTTTTGCGACGATTTATATGTTAAAACGGAAAAAAAGTATTCTTGTCATTTTAGCGATGTTAGTAGGGTCCGTATCGAATATTCCATTTCATAGTGTGTACTTATTAGTTGGGGTCTTTTTCTTTTTCCTATTTGAAAAAATATACGGCGTTACGAGCGAAACGTGGACAAAACGATTGCCTATCGCTGTATTGAGTGCAAGTGTAGCTAGTCGTTTCGCTTTATTAATCGGGATGGATAAAGGGATTGCCTGGTTGGATGTGGCGCTGGTTACCGTTGAAGGATTGCTTGTTGGATTGTTAACATTGATTTTCATTCATAGCTTACCGCAACTGTATATTCAAAAACGAAAACAACCGCTTCGAACGGAGGAAGTGATTAGCTTTTTAATTTTATTAGCTTCGATTATGACCGGTACTATAGGCTGGTTTGTGTTTGATTTATCGGTTGAAAATATTTTAGCGCGTTATATCGTTTTATTGTTTGCTTTTGTTAGCGGAGCGGCGATGGGTTCGACCGTCGGAGTAGTCATCGGTTTAATTTTAGGTTTTTCCAATATTAATAACTTATATCAATTAAGTTTACTGGCGTTTTCCGGGCTTTTGGGTGGTTTATTACGGGAAGGGAAAAAAATTGGTGTTACGTTCGGTTTATTTATCGGTACGCTTTTAATCGGGCTTTATAGTGCTCCATTTGAACAGGTGAACCAGATGGTATCCGAGACGTTAGTCAGTATTGCACTTTTCTTATTGACACCGCGTCAAGTCACGAATAAATTAGCAAGTTATATTCCCGGTACACAAGAATATGCTTCTGAAGAACAACAGTATTTGCGAAAATTACGAGACGTGACAGCACATCGAATTGAACAGTTTTCTACGTTGTTTCATACGCTTTCGAATAGTTTTAAAGATCCTGTTTTATTTCAAGATGAATCGAAACAAACGCGCGAAGTAGATTTATTTTTAAGCAATATTACTGAAAAAACGTGTCAAACATGTTTCCGAAAAAAATATTGCTGGTCCACTCATTTCAATACAACATATGATTTCATGAAAAACATTATGATGGAATGTGAAAAAACACAATCGAAAAGTTTACCACCATCGTTGTCGCGTGAGTGGGAAAAGCATTGTGTGAAACCAGCAAAAGTCATTCAAATGGTAGAAGATGAAATTTCGTATTATCGGATGAACCAAGATTTAAAAAAGCAGGTGTTAGAAAGTAGAAGGTTAGTGTCTGAGCAATTAAAAGGAATTTCGCAAGTAATGGAAAACTTCGCAGAAGAAATTAAACGAGAGCGGGCCAATTTATATGAACAAGAAGAAGAAATTATTGAAATGTTTGAACATCACGGCATTGATATTGAACATTTAGAAATTTATTGTGCCCAAAAAGGAAATATTGATGTTGAAATTACGATGTATGAAGACGGCTTCGGTATTGCAGAAAAAATTATTGCGCCGATGTTATCGGATTTATTTGATGAAACAATTGAAATAAAACGAGAAGAACGTAAAAATGAAAGTGATTTATATACGTTCTCTCTTGGGTCGACACAAGCATTTGTGTTAGAAACAGGCATTGCTTCTGCAGCAAAAGGTGGCGGTTTTATTTCGGGGGATAGTCATTCGACGATTGAAATAGGCACAGGAAAAATTGCTTTAGCCATTAGTGATGGAATGGGGAATGGAGAACGAGCGCATGCAGAAAGCCATGAAACAATTCAATTGTTACAAAAAATATTACAATCGGGCATTGATGAACAAATTGCGATTCAATCGGTGAATTCCATTTTATCGTTACGGACGACCGATGAAATTTTCTCGACGCTGGATTTAGTGATGGTCGATTTACAAAAGGCAACGGCGAAGTTTTTAAAAGTCGGCTCATCGCCTAGTTTTATTAAACGAGGGCAAACAGTTAATATGGTGACCTCTGGTAATTTACCAATTGGTATTTTTAACGAAGTCGATGTGGATGTAGAAACGGAACAATTAAAAGCGGGTGATTTACTCATTATGATGAGCGACGGAGTGTACGATGCACCGAAGTTTGCGGCGAATAAAGATATATGGTTAAAACGAAAAATTCGAGAAATGAAAACGAACGATCCGCAAGAAGTGGCTGATTTAATAATGGAAGAGGTTATTCGCTCGCAATCCGGGCAAATTGCAGATGATATGACGATTGTTGTAGCAAAAATTAAACGAAATATTCCGAAGTGGGCAGCAATTCCGGCGTACCAAGCACCAACCTATAGAAAAAAACGTGTATCATCGTTATAAATCTTTTCTTTCTTGTACATGATGAAGATAGTACGAAAGAAAGGATGATTCATCAGTGCATAAAGGTGTTATCAAACAAATTTTATTGCTAACAGATGGATGCTCAAATCGTGGGGAAGATCCAGTTGCAATGGCGGCACTTGCGTATCAACAAGGAATTACGGTAAATGTCATTGGGATTATTCAAAAAAACCATATGGAAAGTCGTGCGGCAGAGGAAATTGCCCAAATTGCAGAAGCGGGGGGTGGAGTGTGTCAAGTCGTATATACGAATGAATTGCCACAAACGGTACAAATGGTTACTCGGCAAGCAATGACACAAACGATTCAAGGGGTGGTCAATCGAGAATTAAAAAATATTTTAGAAACAAATGATACGCTCGAAACGTTATCGCCAGAAAAACGGATGAAAGTAATGGAAGTCGTCGACGATTTAAGTGAAACACTTGATTTGGAAATTTGTATTTTAGTCGATGCAAGTGCGAGTATGACGAAAAAATTAGCAAAAGTAAAAGAAGCGCTCGTTGATTTATCGATTAGCCTTTCCTCGCGTATGGGGAATCATCGTTTTTCGTTAACGATATTTCCCGGGAAAAGGTCAGATACGGAAGAAATATTTTCATGGACGGATGATGCAAAAAAAATTGAAAATTGGTTTCAAAAATTAGTACCGCAAGGGTTAACACCAACAGGACCTGCATTAAAACATGCCCTTTTACAATTTTCTTCGTTGAAAAGGTGGGCAGATGATGAATACATCGAAGAGCAAGGTTGGTAAGTTCCAGTATGGTCAAAAAGTGGTTGGAAAGTGGCATCGGAATGAATATGTTGTTCTTAAAAAGCTAGGTCAAGGGGCGACGGGGGTGGTTTATTTAGTACGAAAAGGTCCAAAGAAAATGGCGATGAAAGTAAGTGAACAGTTTTCTAGTCTCACGTCTGAAGTCAATATGCTGAAAGAATTAATGCAGGTCCAAAGGCGTAGCCTTGGACCTTATTTGCTTGATATCGATAACAATGATTCCTTTCATTTTTATTGTATGGAATATATTGAAGGGTATCCACTAAGTGAATGGTTTCAAACGAGAGGCAGTGCCTGGCTCGAGGTGTGCCTACCTTCTTTATTAAATGGATTGTACGATTTACATGAGCGAGGGTACATATTTGGCGATTTAAAACCAGAAAATATTATGATGACCGCGTCCCCGCCATACGATGTTCGATTCATTGACCCAGGAGGAGTGAGTCGAATCGGACGGTCGGTGAAAGAATTTACGGAATTTTACGATCGCGGTTATTGGGGGTGTGGATTGCGTATTGCGGATGAAAAATATGATATATTTGCAGTAGCTATGATTGTGATTTATAGTAAAACAGGTCGCTATATACATAGAGGGAAACATCCTAAAAAACAATTATTACAGGAAATTGAAACAAATTCATCCCTTACACCGTATAAACATATATTAAAAAAAGCAACATTAGGAAAGTATGCAGACGTACTCGAAATGAAAAGAGAGTTTCTTTTGTTGCATACGAAACAAAAGAAACGAAAGCATGGACATTCGTTCGTAAAAAAATGCTTGTTTTCTCTATTCATCGCTACAAGTATATATGCGCTATATATCGGATGGGTGTAAGTGGTAGCAAAGGAAGGGAGCTTACGACGTGCAAAGGGAAGTGCTAGCTTTTATCGAAAAACATCAGCTTCTAAAAAACGGAGCAACTATCGTCGTTGGAGTATCTGGGGGACCGGACTCTATGGCGCTTCTTCATTTTTTACAAACGTTACAATCCCGTCTACAACTTATGTTAGTGGTAGCTCATGTCGATCATCAATTTCGCGGGGAAACGTCTTATGGTGACTATCAATTTGTCGAACAATATGCGAAAGAACAGCAATTGATATTTGAAGGAACACGGATAGACGTGACGAGTTATGCCAAAGTGATGAAAAAAACATCGCAAGTAGCCGCGAGAGAATGCCGGTATCAATTTTTTCAAGATATTATGGAAAAATATTCCGCTGATTATTTGGCATTAGCCCACCACGGAGATGATCAAATGGAAACGATGCTGATGCGTCAAACATTAGCGGGTTTTGGCGAAAGCTTATGTGGAATCCCAGTGCGACGTCCGTTTTGTACAGGAGAAATTATTCGTCCGTTTTTATGCGTTTCTAAAGCAACTATTGAACAGTATTGTACAATGCAACATCTCCCCGTACGAAGAGATGAGTCGAATGAAAAAGATGATTATGTAAGAAATCGGTTTAGACATACTGTCTTGCCATTTTTACATAACGAAAATCCAGCTGTTCACGAACGATATCAATTTCTTAGTGAAGCTTGTTTTGACGATGAACAGTATATAAAAATGCAAGCGAAAAAAGCATTGGAAACGATTATCCACACAAAAACAGAGCATACGATTATTTTTAATATAGCCCCTTTTTTAACGTTGCCAAAATCTTTACAAAGGAGAGTCATTCATCTAATATTAAACTATCTTTATCATGAATCTCAGTTCATTTCTTTCGTTCATATAGAACAATTGTTACAGTTGGTACAAAAGAAAGGCCCGGCAAAAGAAATCCATTTGCCGATGGGATTGCTAATTCAAATATCCTATGACCGATGTATTTGTTCTTTTCAACAACCAACAGAGGCTTCCTCGTACCGATATGAACTGAAAGAAACGGAAGAACTTTCGTTAGAAGTAGGAACGATTACGGCACAATATAAAGAAATGATAGAAGAGGATAAAGGTACATCGATTTGTTATGTCCCGCGTTCGTTTTATTCGTTCCCCTTTTACGTTCGATCTAGAAAACAAGGAGATCGAATGGCATTACCGAACGGGGGGACAAAAAAGATCAAGGATTTATTTATCGATGCAAAAATGACTCGATATGAACGTGACAGATGGCCGCTCGTGACAGATAGCAAAGATCGCATCATCTGGGTGCCGAATGTGAAACATTCTTCCCTTTTAAACGTAAAAGAAGAGGAAAAAGGGTTTATTATGTTAAAATTTAAAGAAGTGTAGGTTTAATGTAGGAGGAAAGGAACAACAATGGAACAAGACATTCAAGAAGTTTTATTAACAGAAGAGGAAATTCAAGCGAAAGTGCGTGAAATGGCCGCGCAATTATCGAAAGAATATGCACATTCATTTCCGCTTGTGATTGGTATTTTAAAAGGCGCAATGCCGTTTATGTCTGATTTAACGAGACGGATGGATATTTATTTAGAAATGGACTTTATGGATGTTTCTAGTTATGGTGCATCAACAAAATCGTCCGGGGAAGTAAAAATTATTAAAGATTTGGATGCTTCTATGGAAGGGCGCGACGTTATTTTAGTGGAAGATATTATTGATTCAGGTTTAACATTAAACTATTTAGTGGAATTATTTAAACATCGTAATGCAAAATCAATCAAGATTGTGACGTTGCTTGATAAACCTGCGGGACGTAAAGTCGATTTAGTACCAGATATGAAAGGGTACACCGTTCCAGATGCGTTTGTGGTAGGATATGGATTAGATTATGCAGAACGATATCGCAATTTACCGTACATCGGAATTTTAAAACCAGATGTATACGAAGGGTAAATGGTTGTTAGAAATAAATTGGATATGATAGTATTAATTATAGTTTTATGGTCCGTGGGAGGAGGTTTGGAATGGAAAAATTCCGTAAGTCCATTGTTTATATTTTATTACTGTTAGTCGTGATTGGAATCGTTTCTTTACTAAGTGGGACTGGTCAAGAAACAAAGCCAATGAAGTTTGATGAATTCCAACAACGTTTAGCTGATGGCAAAGTAAAATCATTGATGATACAACCTGAAGGTGGCGTTTACGTCATTAAAGGACAGCTAACAAATGCAAAAAAAGAAGAATATTTCCAAACATATATTCCAGATAATGAAAACTTAATGAACGAAATTCGCGAAACAGCGAAAAAGACAGAAGTAGAATTTAAACCTGCAGAACAAACAAGTGGATGGGTTACTTTTTTTACATCCATGATTCCTATCCTGATTATCGTTATTTTCTTCTTCTTCATGATTAACCAAGCCCAAGGTGGCGGTAATCGTGTGATGAATTTTGGGAAAAGTAAAGCAAGAATGTATAACGATGAGAAAAATAAAGTGCGTTTTAAAGACGTAGCAGGTGCTGATGAAGAAAAACAAGAGCTAGTAGAAGTGGTGGAATTTTTAAAAGATCCGCGTAAATTTGCTGCGCTTGGTGCGAGAATTCCAAAAGGGGTCCTTTTAGTAGGTCCTCCAGGGACAGGTAAAACATTGCTTGCTCGTGCTGTTGCTGGAGAAGCAGGCGTGCCGTTCTTTTCTATTAGTGGTTCAGACTTCGTAGAAATGTTTGTCGGTGTTGGTGCAAGTCGTGTTCGTGATTTATTTGAAAATGCAAAGAAAAATGCACCTTGTATTATCTTTATTGACGAAATTGACGCAGTTGGTCGTCAGCGTGGTGCAGGTCTTGGTGGTGGCCATGACGAGCGTGAACAAACATTGAACCAATTGCTTGTAGAAATGGATGGATTTAGTTCAAACGAAGGAATTATTATCGTGGCGGCGACAAACCGTCCGGATATTTTAGACCCAGCATTACTTCGCCCAGGTCGTTTTGACCGCCAAATTACAGTAGATCGCCCAGACATTCGTGGTCGTGAAGCAGTATTAAAAGTACATGCTCGTAACAAACCATTAAATGACGACGTAAACTTAAAAGCAATTGCAACACGTACACCAGGTTTTTCAGGTGCAGACCTTGAAAACTTATTAAACGAAGCAGCACTTTTAGCGGCTCGTCGTAATAAAAAAGATATCGATATGGTAGACGTAGAAGAAGCAATTGACCGCGTAATTGCAGGTCCAGCGAAGAAAAGCCGTGTTATTTCTGAAAAAGAAAAACAAATTGTTGCATATCATGAATCTGGACATACAATTATCGGTTTGGAATTAGAAAATGCTGATACAGTGCATAAGGTAACCATTGTTCCTCGTGGTCAAGCGGGTGGATACGTGGTAATGCTTCCAAAAGAAGATCGTTATTTTATGACAAAACCAGAATTGTTAGATAAAATTACGGGACTACTTGGTGGTCGCGTAGCTGAAGAAGTTATTTTTAACGAAGTGAGTACCGGAGCGCATAACGACTTCCAACGCGCAACTGGCATTGCTCGCCGTATGGTAACAGAATTCGGAATGAGTGATAAATTAGGTCCGCTTCAATTTGGTAATGCGCAAGGTGGTCAAGTATTTTTAGGTCGTGATATTCAAAATGACCAAAATTATAGCGATACCATCGCTTATGAAATTGACCGAGAAATCCAACGTATTATTAAAGAATGTTATGAAAGAGCACGTAAAATTTTAACGGACAATCGCGACAAACTAGAATTAGTGGCGAAAACGTTAATGGAAGTAGAAACATTAAATGCGGAACAAATCCGTCACTTAGTGAATACTGGTGAACTTCCAGAAGGTCCAGGTCTTTCTGTGAAAAATGAAGAAGAACAAGTAAAAGTAAACATCAAATCACAAGAAGAAAAAGAAAATACACCAGAAGAAAAACAAGAAGCAGAAACAGAAGAACAAAAGAAAGATGAATAATTTCAAAGGGAATCTAGTGTCTAGATTCCCTTTTTTTACGCAAAATATGATATGATGAAAAAAAGTTTTTGCAATCGATTTCATGTAAAAACACTATACTCTATAAATTGTGGTGATGGATATGATCTTTGTTTTTGATGTTGGGAATACAAACATTATGTTAGGTGTTTATGATGGAAATAAGTTGAAATATCATTGGCGTATTGAAACAAATCGTCATAAAACGGGCGATGAATACGGCATGCTTATTTTAGATTTATTTCGACATGAAGAAATTAGTGTAAAAGATATTAGCGGTATTATTATTTCATCAGTTGTGCCACCTATTATGTTTGAACTAGAGCGGATGTGTGAAAAGTATTTTCATCAAAAACCACTTGTAGTGGGACCAGGAATTAAAACAGGATTAGATATTAAATACGATAATCCACGGGAAGTAGGGGCAGACCGAATCGTAAATGCGGTAGCGGCGATTCATTTATATGGAAGTCCGCTTATTATCGTTGATTTTGGTACAGCAACGACGTATTGTTTTGTAAACGAACAAAAACAATATATGGGTGGTGCCATTGCACCAGGAATTAATATTTCAACGGAAGCGTTGTACACACAGGCAGCGAAATTACCACGAATTGAAATAGCAAAACCGAACCATATTATTGGAAAGAATACCGTTGATGCGATGCAATCTGGTATTTTGTATGGATATGTAGGGCAAGTAGAAGGAATCGTAGTGAGAATGAAAAAATTTGCAAATGAAAACCTAAAAGTAATTGCAACAGGTGGATTAGCTCCTCTTATTGCAGCAGAGAGCGACGTCATTGACCACGTAGATCCATTTTTAACGTTAAAAGGATTGCAATTAATTTATTTAAAAAATCAACCAACTGCAAAATAAAGAAGGCGATGTGCTTTCTTTATTTTTTCGTGTAGAGTGAAGGATGCACAAAAGGAGTGAAAACAATGAAAGATTATTTAATACGGGCAACAGGGTTTAACGATGAAATTCGGGCATTTTCTGTCGTTTCGACATCGATTGTGAGCCAAGCGCAAAAGCGACATCAAACGTCTGCGACTGCTTCTGCCGCATTAGGAAGAACATTATCTGTTGCAGCAATGATGGGGTCGATGTATAAAGGGAATGAAAAGATTACCATCAAAATTGATGGCGATGGTCCGATTGGAGCCATTATTGTAGATGCAGATACAGAAGGAAATGTTCGCGGGTATGTTCGTCATCCAAAAGCGGATGTACCGCGTTATGACAATGGAAAATTGGCAGTAGGTGATGTAATTGGCAAAGGATTTTTAACGGTTGTAAAAGATTTAGGATTAAAAGAAAATTTTTCTGGGATGGTGCCGTTAGTGTCTGGTGAAATTGGCGACGATTTTACGTATTATTTTGCGACGTCCGAACAAGTTCCTTCTGCAGTAGGTGTAGGGGTGTTAGTAAACCAAGATGATTCCATTTCTGCAGCTGGTGGATTTATCGTGCAAGTACTGCCTGGAGCAAGCGAAGAAACCATTACAGAGTTAGAGCGTCGGATTACTTCGATGCCACACGTTTCTTCTTTAGTCGAACAAGGTTGTACACCTGAAGCGTTATTACAAGTCGTCTTAGGGGAAGATAATGTAAAAATGTTAGGGAAACAAGACATCCAATTCCAATGCGTTTGTTCCAAAGATCGTTTCGCAACAGCAATTATTGGTTTAGGTAACGATGAAATTCAAGCAATGATTGAAGAAGACGGGCAGGCGGAAACAGTGTGTCAATTTTGCGGAGAGAAGTATATTTTTACAAAAGAAGAATTAGAAAAGTTAAAAGCAAATGATTGACAGGGAAAATAAAGCGTGTTAAAATTCACTTAAACCAATAAAATTAGTCGGATATAGGAGTGAAGAGGATGCGTGTTGCAAATTCAGTGACTGAATTAATCGGTCAAACACCGATTGTAAAATTAAATGGATTCACAAATCCGGAAACAGAAGGTAACGTATATTTAAAATTAGAATATTTTAATCCAGGAAGTAGTATTAAAGATCGTATTGCTCATGCAATGATTGAAACGGCAGAAGAAGAAGGATTCATCAAACCAGGCGATACGATTATTGAACCAACAAGCGGAAATACAGGAATCGGTTTAGCAATGGTTGCAGCAGCGAAAGGATATCGTTCGATTTTTGTTATGCCTGAAACGATGAGTATTGAACGCCGTCGTTTACTACGTGCATATGGTGCAGAACTTGTTTTGACACCAGGATCTGAAGGAATGGGTGGAGCAATCCGAAAAGCAAAAGAATTATCTGACGAAAAAGGCTACTTTATGCCACAACAATTCGAAAACTTAGCAAACCCAGCGATTCATCGTAAAACGACAGGACCTGAAATTATAGAACAAATGGGAAAAGAGCTTGATGCTTTTATCGCAGGTGTTGGAACAGGCGGAACGGTAACTGGTGTAGGACAAGTGTTAAAAGAATTTAACCCAGACATTAAAGTGTATGCGGTAGAACCATCTAGTTCTCCTGTATTATCAGGAGGAAAACCAGGTCCACATAAAATTCAAGGAATCGGTGCAGGATTTATTCCAAAAACATTAGATACAGAAGTATATGATGAAATTATTAAAGTGGACAACGAAGATTCGTTTACGTATGCGCGTCGTGCTGCTCGTGAACAAGGAATTTTATGCGGAATTTCATCAGGTGCAAACATTTACGCGGCAATTCAAGTAGCGAAAAAATTAGGAAAAGGTAAAAACGTTTTAGCAATTGTTGCAAGTAACGGAGAACGTTATTTATCTACAGATTTATTTAATTTTGGTGACGAGTAAGGAAATATTCCTTGCTCGTTTTTTTGTTTCATCTATCTGATGCTTGTCGCCCTTATACAAGCACCCTTCGTTTTTGGTGCATCATAAAAAGGAAGTGGACAAATATACAGAAAAAAGGATTAGCGATTCTTATGAAAAAAGTATGTTTCTTGTCGGATTTTTTGTAAGATAGAATTATATATTGAATTGTAATAAGGGGAGTCGACTTAGTGGGACAGATAAAACAGAAACAAATGTTTTGCAAAAAGCTTACAAATTACCGTCATTTTTGGTTTCATGCGTATGAACATTTGGTAGATAAAGAGCTGTATCACATGTTATTAGAAAGCAATGAACAAGGTCGTTATTCCGTAATGGCTTGGAAAGCAGATACGATTTTCCGAGCAAAAGACGGGGAAATCGTGATTGAACATGAAAACGAACAAAAGCCATTACAAGGAACAGATCCATTAGAATTATTAAAAGGATGGATGCACTCGTATAAACGACCGAGTAAAATTGGGGTTCCTCCAATGCATGAGGGGGCATTGGGGTTTTTAAGTTACGACTATGTGCGTTATTTAGAAGATATTCCAACTATCGCAACCGATGATTTACAAACACCAGATGTTTTTTTTGTCATGTTTGATGAATTTGCTATTTTGGATAAAAAAACAGATACGTTATGGCTCATTAGTTATGACTATCCGGAAAATGCAGTATTAGTACAACATCGAATGGAATACTACGCGCAGCTTTTCCAATCAGATATTGGACCGTATAAATACGACCGAAGCATGTCACCCATGGGGGAAGTGGCAGCTGATTCGTTAACAAAAGAAGCTTTTATGGAAAACGTTGAAAAGGCAAAAGCATATATTCGCGCTGGAGATGTGTTTCAAGTGAACTTATCTTTACGGCATGAAGAAAGTTTACTTACGCATCCAAGACAAATTTACCGTACGTTGCGAAGATTAAATCCGTCTCCGTACATGGCGTACATTCAAACGCCGGATTTTCAAGTAGTGAGTGGTTCGCCGGAGTTGTTATTAAAAAAAGAAAAAGAGACATTGGTCACTCGTCCGATTGCTGGTACAAGATCTAGAGGAAGAACAAAAGCAGAAGATAAGCAGCTAATGGAAACATTAAAGCTTAATGAAAAAGAACAAGCAGAACATGTAATGTTAGTGGATTTAGAACGAAACGATTTAGGGAAAGTGTCGGAATTTGGGTCTGTACAGGTGACGCAATTTATGACAATTGAAAAATATTCTCATGTTATGCATATCGTTTCGGAAGTTGTTGGGAAGATTCGCAAAGAACGCACTGGAATTGATGCTTTAAAAGGGATGTTCCCAGGTGGTACAATTACAGGAGCACCGAAAGTTCGAACAATGGAAATTATCGAAGAGTTAGAACCGACAAGACGAGGAATTTATACTGGTTCTATCGGTTGGTTAACGAACGATGGCGATATGGAATTTAATATTGCTATTCGGACGATGTATGTAAAAGACGGAAAGGTGTATGTACAAGCCGGTGCTGGTATTGTGAATGATTCTCTTCCGGAAGCGGAGTATAATGAATCATTAAAAAAAGCACAAGCATTATGGAGTGCAAAGGAAGCTAGTGAAGAAGAGATTTAGTAAAGACGAGGAGAGATGAGTATGATTTTAATGATTGATAATTATGATTCTTTTACGTACAATTTAGTGCAATATGTCGGAGAATTAGGGGAAGAGATTCAAGTTTATCGAAATGACGAAATTTCCGTGAAAGATATTGAAACATTGAATCCGAAAATGATTATGATTTCACCAGGACCGTGCACGCCAAATGAAGCGGGAATTAGCTTAGAGGTAATCCGTACGTTTGGCGGGAAAGTGCCGATTTTTGGTGTTTGTTTAGGTCACCAAGCAATCGCGCAAGCATTTGGCGGAGAAGTTGTGCGAGCGGATGTGTTAATGCACGGAAAAACATCTAGCGTATACCACGATGATCAGACGTTGTTTAAAGGATTGCCACAACCATTTACAGCAACGCGGTATCATTCGTTAATTGTCAAAAAAGAAACGTTACCGGATTGTTTGACGATTTCCGCTGAAACGAAAGACGGGGAAATTATGGCAATTCGTCATAAGGAACTGCCGATTGAAGGGGTTCAATTTCACCCTGAATCGATGCTAACTGAAGGCGGAAAAGAAATGATTAAACAATTTGTGGAGTATTATAAATAAAAGTGTGGGATGAAGATGTATATGTATTGGAATGGAGAGATTGTTTCAGCAGATGAAATAACAATCTCCCCGTTCGATCATGGATATTTATATGGGATGGGCGTGTTTGAAACTTTTCGAGTTTACGAGCGTCATCCCTTTTTATTTGATGATCATTATGAACGGTTAAAACAAGGATTACAACAATTAAATATTACGAATCAGGTGGAAAAAGACGCGTTGCTACAAGGATTGTATCATTTGTTAGATGCGAACCAAATAGAGGATGCGTACGTTCGTTTAAATATTTCGGCTGGTGTTGGAGATGTTGGATTGCGCACTGAACCGTATGAGCATCCGACAGTGTTAATGTACATGCGCCCTTTACCGAAGGACGTGACCTATCCAGAAAAAGACGGACACATTTTACGCCTCCGTCGAAATACACCTGAAGGGTCATTTCGGTTAAAATCACATCATTATTTAAATAATATGATGGCGAAACGAGAAATTGGTTCAAAGCCGAACATAGAAGGTATTTTTTTAACAGAAACAGGAGTGTTAGCAGAAGGGATTGTGTCGAATCTCTTTTGGGTACAAGATGGTATCGTCTATACACCAAGTGTCGATACTGGTATTTTAAATGGGATTACTAGGCAATTTATTCTCGAAATGTGCCAAAAATTAAGTATAATCGTCAAAGAGGGGCATTTTTCAAAACAAGAAATGAAACTGGCAGATGAAGCGTTCATTACGAATTCTATCCAAGAGATTGTTTCGTTAAAAAGTATCGATGGTAGAGTCCTACCAGAAGATAAACGACTTAAGTCGATGTTACAAACGTATTATCATCAAAATCGGACAACTTTATGGGCAAAACAACAGTTTCAAAAATAGAAAGGACCGAGAATTTCCAATGAAAACATATAATCCTATTCGACTTTATATAAAAGAACAAAAAGACATTGTAACAGAATTTAAAAAAATTGGTGCAGACCCAGGGGGCATTAAATTAATGGCTCCGAAAGGGGAAGTCCTGTTAATTCGTGCGGAACAAGTATCGCTAAAAGCAGCCAATTTATTAAAACAGGAAATGTTATCTCGAGGTGGCGATTGTGTCGTTCATCGTAACGTAAGTAATTTAACGATAGAAGAGAGTGCTGTGATTCTAATTGGCACGCGTCGCATCTTCCAAGGTGTATTACCAAAACTACGCTCGCAGCCATTTGGTCTAAAAGCACTTGGGAAAGAAATCGAAATATTGCTATATAACGAAATGAAATCAAAAGAATCCCAAACGATGATGATTCGTGGAAAAGTGTATGATTGGAATGCAAAAACATGGATTATGGGCATTTTAAACGTAACACCTGATTCTTTTTCAGATGGCGGAAAGTTTAATCAATCAGAGTATGCAGTTGCACATGCGAAGGAAATGGTAGCGAACGGAGCGGATATTATTGATATTGGCGGCGAATCAACTCGACCAGGACATGAACCGGTTTCGTTAGAACAAGAACTAGCTCGCGTAGTGCCAATCATTGAAGCGCTTCGAACAGAGGTTCCAGATATACCAATTTCTATCGATACGTACAAAGCGAAAGTAGCAGAAGAGGCAATCAAAGCGGGAGCGGACATTATTAACGATATTTGGGGAGCGAAAAAAGAACCAGCCATTGCGGGAGTTGCAGCCAAGTATCAAGTGCCGATTATTTTAATGCATAACCGTACCGACAAAAACTATGTACATTTAATGAGTGATATTGCTTCTGATATGCGCAAAAGCATTGCCATTGCAAAAAAAGCTGGTGTAACAGATGGACAAATTATTTTAGATCCAGGGATTGGCTTTGCGAAAACGTACGAACAAAATTTAGAAGTTATGCGCAAACTTGATACGTTTACTGCGCTAGGATATCCTGTTTTGTTAGGTACGTCACGAAAGTCGATGATTGGTAATGCACTTGATTTACCAGTAACAGAACGGATGGAGGGGACCGGCGCAACTGTTTGTTTAGGAATTGAAAAAGGTTGCCAAATTATGCGTGTGCATGACGTGAAGGAAATGAGCCGCATGGCAAAAATGATGGATATCATGCTTGGGAGAAGAATAGATGGATAAAATTTATATCAACCAAATGGAGTTTTATGCGTATCACGGTGTGTTTGAAGAAGAAAAACGGCTTGGTCAACGTTTTATTGTCGATGCCGTGTTAGAATTAGATTTGCAAAAAGCAGGTCAAAGCGATGATGTACAAGATACGATTGATTACGGTGCGGTGTATCAGGAAGTAAAACGAATTGTAGAAGGGGAACAATACCAACTAATTGAACGATTGGCTGAAAAAATTTCCACTGAGCTTCTTCGTATCTTTCCAACGCTTTTTGCATGTACAATAAAAGTAAATAAACCGAATGCGCCGATTCCAGGGCATTTAGCATCGGTTGCAGTAGAAGTCATAAGAAAGAGGACAGATGATGAATAAAGCTTATTTAGCGCTCGGTTCTAATATGGGGGACCGTTATTATTATTTATGTCAGGCGTTGCAGGCGATGCATCTGGCAAAAGAAATAGATATTTGCCGTGTATCATCGATTTACGAAACAGACCCAGTCGGATATGAAAATCAAAATTGTTTTTTGAATATGGTCATCGAGGTGAATACGACCTTTTCACCGCATGATTTATTAGCGTATTTACAAAAGAATGAACGGAAATTAGGGCGGAAGCGAGAAATTCGATTTGGTCCAAGAACGATTGATTTGGATATTTTATTGTACAACGATGAAGTAATAGAAACGGACACATTACAGTTACCGCATCTGAGAATGACAGAAAGAGCGTTTGTACTCATTCCATTGCAAGAAATTGCTAGTAATCTTTCCGTTCCAAATGACAAACGTTCATTAGAAACAATGATTGGTGAAGCAGATGATCGATTAGGGGTAAGGCTTTGGAAGCAAAAAGCAGGTCAAGAAACAGATAAATTATTTGCTAATTAAAAAGGAGTGATAACATGTTAAAAATCGGGGATATCGCGATTAAAAATCCTGTCGTTTTGGCGCCGATGGCCGGAGTGTGTAATGCGGCGTTCCGGCTAACGGTTAAAGAATTTGGAGCGGGACTAGTATGCGC
Source organism: Massilibacterium senegalense (assembly GCF_001375675.1). NCBI lineage: Bacteria > Bacillati > Bacillota > Bacilli > Caryophanales > Bacillaceae > Massilibacterium > Massilibacterium senegalense. The sequence goes on from NZ_LN831786.1 coordinate 2,187,596, forward strand.
GGAAATGGTTAGCGATAAAGCAGTCATTAATCGAAATGAAAAAACGATGGATATGCTTTATATTGATGAACAAGAAAAACCGTTAAGTTTACAAATTTTCGGTGGAAGTAAAGAAACATTAGTAGAAGCGGCAAAATACGTAGCAGAAAACACAACAGCAGATATTATTGACATTAATATGGGGTGCCCAGTACCGAAAATTACAAAGTGCGACGCAGGTGCAAGATGGCTATTAGACCCAAATAAAATTTATGAAATGGTTTCTTCAGTTACCGATGAGGTCGATGTTCCAGTAACGGTAAAGATGCGGATAGGCTGGGATGAAGAACATATTTTTGCGGTAGAAAATGCGCTAGCAGCAGAACGAGCTGGTGCAAAAGCAGTGACAGTTCATGGACGTACACGTGTACAAATGTATGAAGGAAAAGCGAACTGGGATATTATTAAGCAAGTAAAACAAGCTGTTAACATCCCGGTTATCGGAAATGGTGACGTAGCAACTCCACAAGATGCTAAACGGATGATTGATGAAATCGGTGTAGACGGTGTTATGATCGGTCGAGCGGCGTTAGGAGACCCATGGATGATTTACCGAACTGTCCGTTATTTAGAAACAGGGGAATTGATGGACCCACCGACGCCGCGGGAAAAGGTAGATGTATGTATGCTCCATTGTGACCGTTTAATGAAGTTAAAAGGGGAACACATTGCCTTGTTAGAAATGCGCAAACATGCAGCGTGGTATTTAAAAGGATTGCCTGGAAATGCAAAAGTAAGAAATCGTATTAATGAAATTACAACACGCGACCAATTAGAACAAGTACTTCTAGAATATGTACAACAATTAGAAGAAAGAGCAAAAATGACAGAAAAAGCGGTATTATAATAGTATCCTTTTTCTCTTTTTGCTTAAAAAGTGATAGAATAAAGCGTGGATAAGATACACGTGGATATTAGTAGGGAGTGAATACTAGAATGAGTAATGAATTCGAAACAAATGAATTGCTACAAGTTCGTTATGATAAACTACACACATTAGAAGAAATGGGTGTAAATCCATTTGGGCATCGTTTTGATTGTAGCCATACAGCTAAAGAATTACATGAACAATTTGACCAATTTACAAAAGAAGAATTAGAAGAAAAAAGCGTATCTGTAAAATTAGCAGGGCGTTTAATGACAAAACGCGGAAAAGGGAAAGCGGGATTTGCCCACATCCAAGATCGCACAGGTCAAATTCAAATTTACGTACGGAAAGATACAGTACAAGAAGGTCAATATGATGTTTTTAAATTAAGTGATATCGGTGACATTATCGGGGTAGAAGGAGCGTTATTTAAAACAAAAGTAGGCGAACTGTCTATTAAAGTAAGTGATTTTGATTTCCTTTCTAAATCCCTTCGTCCACTGCCAGAAAAGTTTCATGGTCTTCGTGATATCGAGCAACGTTATCGCCAACGTTACTTAGACTTAATTATGAATCCAGAAAGTCGCGAAACATTTATTACGAGAAGTAAAATTTTACAATCCATGCGTCGTTATTTAGATGAACACGGATACTTAGAAGTAGAAACACCAATGATGCATAACATTCCAGGTGGAGCTTCTGCGCGGCCGTTTGTGACTCACCATAATGCGTTAGATATTCCTTTATATATGCGAATTGCAATTGAATTACACTTAAAACGTTTAATTGTCGGTGGATTAGAAAAAGTGTATGAAATTGGACGCGTGTTCCGAAACGAAGGTGTATCTACTCGTCATAACCCTGAGTTTACAATGCTAGAATTATATGAAGCGTATACAGATTTTAATGACATTATGGAATTAACAGAAAACATGGTAGCGCATATTGCGAAAGAAGTATTAGCTACAACGACGGTGCAATATGGTGACTATGAAGTGAACTTAGAACCAAAATGGACAAGACTTCATATGGTAGATGCAATTAAAGAAAAAACAGGTGTAGACTTTTGGAAAGAAATGACGGATGAAGAAGCGCGCACTTTAGCAAAAGAGCATCACGTAGAAATTAATGATCATATGAAATTTGGACATGTTGTAAACGAATTTTTTGAACAAAAAATAGAAGAAACATTAATTCAACCAACATTCATTTATGGACACCCAGTGGAAATTTCGCCATTAGCGAAGAAAAATGAAGAAGACCCACGCTTTACAGATCGTTTTGAATTATTTATTGTTGGTCGTGAGCATGCGAATGCCTTTACGGAATTAAATGATCCAATCGATCAACGTGGACGTTTTGAAGCACAATTAAAAGAACGTGAATTAGGAAATGATGAAGCGCATATGATGGATGAAGATTTCTTAGAAGCATTAGAATACGGAATGCCTCCAACAGGTGGATTAGGTATCGGTATTGACCGTCTGGTAATGTTACTTACTAATTCTCCGTCCATTCGCGATGTATTATTATTTCCACAAATGAGAAAAAGAGAATCAAAATAAAGAACAGCAATCCTTCGTTCTTTGTTTTAGGTATTTAGTCTATGATGTAGGAATAAATAGATGAATAGCCTCTCACTTTCTATTTGCGTAGTGTAAAATAGAGGGGGAGAGGTTGTTTATTGTTAAAAGGATATAACATGAAAATAAAAAACAATAAGTTTTTAAAAGTTTTTTTAAAAAAGTATTGCAATCATTTTAAACGCATGGTATATTATTAAACGTCGCTTATGACATAAACACTTCTAAAAAACATTTTAAAAAAAGTGTTGACGGAAGTTCAGTCAGGTGATATGATAATAAGGTCGCTTTTGAAAAGCGATGATGTCCTTTGAAAACTAAACGAAACGTCAAGCAATAGAATGTACGATATACAATTTGTATAAAATGCATCTCTAGTCAATTCTAAAGAGTCAACGTAAAACTTTTATTTGAGAGTTTGATCCTGGCTCAGGATGAACGCTGGCGGCGTGCCTAATACATGCAAGTCGAGCGAACCAACGAGGAGCTTGCTCCTTTGCGGTTAGCGGCGGACGGGTGAGTAACACGTGGGCAACCTGCCCTTAAGACTGGGATAACATCGAGAAATCGGTGCTAATACCGGATAACTGATTAGACCGCATGGTCTAATGATAAAAGATGGCTTCGGCTATCACTTAAGGATGGGCCCGCGGCGCATTAGCTAGTTGGTAGGGTAACAGCCTACCAAGGCAACGATGCGTAGCCGACCTGAGAGGGTGATCGGCCACATTGGGACTGAGACACGGCCCAAACTCCTACGGGAGGCAGCAGTAGGGAATCTTCCGCAATGGACGAAAGTCTGACGGAGCAACGCCGCGTGAGTGATGAAGGTCTTCGGATCGTAAAACTCTGTTGTTAGGGAAGAACAAGTATCGTTCAAATAGGGCGGTACCTTGACGGTACCTAACCAGAAAGCCACGGCTAACTACGTGCCAGCAGCCGCGGTAATACGTAGGTGGCAAGCGTTATCCGGAATTATTGGGCGTAAAGCGCGCGCAGGCGGCTTCTTAAGTCTGATGTGAAAGCCCACGGCTCAACCGTGGAGGGTCATTGGAAACTGGAAAGCTTGAGTGCAGAAGAGGAGAGTGGAATTCCATGTGTAGCGGTGAAATGCGTAGAGATATGGAGGAACACCAGTGGCGAAGGCGACTCTCTGGTCTGCAACTGACGCTGAGGCGCGAAAGCGTGGGGAGCGAACAGGATTAGATACCCTGGTAGTCCACGCTGTAAACGATGAGTGCTAGGTGTCGGGGGGTCCAACCCTCGGTGCTGTCGCTAACGCACTAAGCACTCCGCCTGGGGAGTACGGTCGCAAGACTGAAACTCAAAGGAATTGACGGGGGCCCGCACAAGCGGTGGAGCATGTGGTTTAATTCGAAGCAACGCGAAGAACCTTACCAAGTCTTGACATCCCTTGCACGCTCTAGAGATAGAGTTTTCCCCTTCGGGGGACAAGGTGACAGGTGGTGCATGGTTGTCGTCAGCTCGTGTCGTGAGATGTTGGGTTAAGTCCCGCAACGAGCGCAACCCTTGATCTTAGTTGCCAGCATTTAGTTGGGCACTCTAAGGTGACTGCCGGTGACAAACCGGAGGAAGGTGGGGATGACGTCAAATCATCATGCCCCTTATGACTTGGGCTACACACGTGCTACAATGGGTGATACAAAGGGTCGCGAAGTCGCAAGGCGGAGCTAATCCCATAAAGTCACTCTCAGTTCGGATTGCAGGCTGCAACTCGCCTGCATGAAGTCGGAATCGCTAGTAATCGCAGATCAGCATGCTGCGGTGAATACGTTCCCGGGCCTTGTACACACCGCCCGTCACACCACGAGAGTTTGCAACACCCGAAGTCGGTGAGGTAACCTTTTGGAACCAGCCGCCGAAGGTGGGGTAGATGATTGGGGTGAAGTCGTAACAAGGTAGCCGTATCGGAAGGTGCGGCTGGATCACCTCCTTTCTAAGGAATATACAAAGAGCAACGCTCTTTTACAAAAACATTTTCAATCTTTAGATTGACTGCTTAGACGTTTGTTTAGTTTTGAGAGGATATCTCTCAAAAATTACCGCTTTCTTTTTTAAGAAAGTGAGTGATATAATAAAAATCCGCTTAAGGCGGGTTGTTGTTCTTTGAAAACCAAATAACGAATCATTGATATTTTGATTATATNCGTAGAGATATGGAGGAACACCAGTGGCGAAGGCGACTCTCTGGTCTGCAACTGACGCTGAGGTGCGAAAGCGTGGGGAGCGAACAGGATTAGATACCCTGGTAGTCCACGCTGTAAACGATGAGTGCTAGGTGTCGGGGGGTCCAACCCTCGGTGCTGTCGCTAACGCACTAAGCACTCCGCCTGGGGAGTACGGTCGCAAGACTGAAACTCAAAGGAATTGACGGGGGCCCGCACAAGCGGTGGAGCATGTGGTTTAATTCGAAGCAACGCGAAGAACCTTACCAAGTCTTGACATCCCTTGCACGNTCTTGACGGTACCTAACCAGAAAGCCACGGCTAACTACGTGCCAGCAGCCGCGGTAATACGTAGGTGGCAAGCGTTATCCGGAATTATTGGGCGTAAAGCGCGCGCAGGCGGCTTCTTAAGTCTGATGTGAAAGCCCACGGCTCAACCGTGGAGGGTCATTGGAAACTGGGAAGCTTGAGTGC